>NZ_CP039373.1:1869688-2204517 GCF_000179235.2 Synechococcus sp. CB0101 | reverse complement strand
CGCGGCATCTCACCCTCCTACGCAGAAGAAGGCGGCATCTGCGTCCTAAATCAGAAATGCATTCGCGACCACTCAATTAACTATGCGCACTCAAGACGCCACAACCTAGACAGCAAGAAAGTCCCGGCAGAGAGATACATTCAGATCGGTGACGTGTTGGTCAACTCAACAGGCACTGGCACACTCGGGCGCGTTGCGCAAGTACGCGAACAACCCCAAGAAGCAACGACCGTCGACTCCCATGTCACCATCGTTCGACCAGATCGAAGCATATTTTACCGAGAGTTTTTCGGCTATATGCTCGTCATAATTGAAGACGCGCTAAAAGAAGCTGGAGAAGGATGTGGCGGCCAAACCGAACTTTCTCGATCCGCGCTGGCCGAACAATTTTCAGTGAGCTATCCAGCTTCACTGACAAAACAGCAGCGGATCGTCGACATACTCGACGAAGCCTTCGAGGCCCTTGCCACCGCCAAAGCCAACGCCGAACAGAACCTCCGGAATGCCCTAGCTGTCTTCGAAAGCCACTTGGAAGCGGCCTTCAACCAGAAAGAGGAAGGATGGACGGAGAAGCGCCTGGGAGAGCTTGCCGACTTTAAGAATGGCTTGAATTTCTCGCGCAACAGCAGCGGACAGACGCTTCGCATGGTCGGCGTCGGAGACTTTCAGGAGCGCTCTATTGTCCCGCTCGACAAGCTGCAATGCACAACCATCGATGGCAACGTCACTGAGGACTACTTGATTCGCGAGGGAGATATTTTAACGGTCCGCTCCAATGGAAGCAAGGACCTGGTCGGTCGCTGCATGCTCGTTCCAGCCGTAAATGAAATGATTTCCTACTCGGGATTCATCATCCGCATACGGCCAGACGGTCAAACAACAAGCCCACGCTTCTTGCTTTACTTTATGAAGTCGAGAACTGCTCGCAGCCGCCTCACGAGCGACGGAGGAGGCACAAGCATCAGCAATATCAACCAAGCGAAACTTGCCACACTACCTGTTTTGCTTCCTCCCCTGAAGAAACAGGAGGAAATCGCGAATCACTTGGACGCCTTCAGCAAAGAATCGAAGCGACTTACCTCAATCTATGAACGCAAAATCGCCGCCCTCGAGGAACTCAAAACCTCCCTACTGCACCAGGCCTTCAGCGGCAAGATCTAACCCCTGGCGCACACGACGTTGAGCCGTATGTAATCCCTGATGCCATGAGCCCCGCGATCATCATCCTGGCAGGCCCCAATGGCGCCGGCAAAACCACCTTCGCGCGTTCGTTTCTGCCGCAAGAGGCCAACTGTCTACGGTTCATCAATGCCGATCTGATCGCCGCCGGCCTACCTCCCTACGAGGTCTGGACTATCTGGCTCGCATTCGCGAGTGGCGCTCCATGGGCTACAAGATCAGTCTCTACTTTCTGGCATTACCGAGTCCAGAAACAGCCATCCTGCGCGTTGCTGCGCGCGTGAAACAGGGAGGGCACAGCATCCCGGAGGCTGTCATCCGGCGACGCTTTATCGCAGGCTTACACAACTTCGAAGCCTGCTACAAGTCTGAGGTGATCACTGGGTGAAGTACAACAACTTGGGTGACCAACCGGTCTTGATAGAGTGGGGCGAGGCGAGTGGAGGGGAATGAAGGACATCCGTGAGTGCAGCGATCCTGTGATGCGTGGCTCCATGGCTGCTCTTCAGCGAGCAGCCGAAGAAGCGCGCCGCATTGCCATCCAGACCGGCACCGAGCTGATCACCATGCGCGAGGGAAAGATCTGCAAACTTTCGCCCGAGGAGATCGCCAAGCTGCCACCCATCGTGGAGTCCACGCCTGATTCGCAACGGACCACTGGCCCTTGACATCAACCTGAGCAGCCGTGGAGAGGTTCTCTATTCCCGCGGAGATCGGTCAGACTACCCCCATGAGTGCCACAGCCAGTCCCTCCGGCTATCACTACGTCGTCGACGAGCCGCTGCTTCGCACGATCGCGGCCGAGATCCAGGCGGCCATCCCCGGTGCCGTAGTGCGCCTGTTCGGCTCACGCGCCCGCGGTACCGCCCGCCCCGACTCGGACCTGGATCTTCTGGTGACCGTGCCGGATGCCTGGCTGGCGGCTCATTCGCGGTTGGAGCAAACCGATGCCCTGGGCTGGAAGTTGGCCTATCACCGCCTGCCGATCGAGCTTCTGCTCTTCTCCGCCAGCGAGGTGGCAGAGCGCCGGCATGGCAACAGCAATGTGATCGCTGAGGCCTTCCGCTATGGCCGCCAGCTGGATTCAGCGGAGTCCCTGCATGGCCCCAGCTGAAACCCCGAGCGGTTTTCTGCGCATCGCGCAGCGCGATCTGCGCGCGGCCCACGGAATGGTGGATGCCACTCTCTTCTATGAAGAGCACTGGGGTTTTCAGATCCAGCAAGCCACCGAGAAGGCTCTCAAAGCTTGGCTCCTCGTGCTCCAGCCAAAGCAACCACCCTTCAGCCACAACCTGAGGCTGTTGTTTCAGATGCTGCGCGATCTCAGTGCTCCGATTGATCCATTCATCGGGCTGAGTCGCTTCACGGAGTTCGCTGTTCTCAGGCGCTACGACGAAGAACCGGATCTTGAACAACTGGATCGCGCCGCCTGGAATCAGCTCTGTGCCGATCTGCTCGCCCATGTGGCCGCGCTGATCCCATGAATGAGGCCGACACCCGTGCCGAATTGATCGATCCGCTGCTCACGGCAGCCGGTTGGGGCGTGGTGGAAGGCAGCCGCATCCGGCGTGAGTTTTCGATCACCCCCGGCCGCATTGAAGGCGGTGGTCGTCGCGGCAAACCGCTCACAGCCGACTACGTGCTCACCTATCGCAACACCCAGCTGGCGGTGGTGGAGGCCAAGCCCGACACCGCACCCCTCACCGAAGGCGTGGCCCAGGCCAAGGACTACGCCAGCAAACTGCAACTGCGCTTCACCTACGCCAGCAACGGCCTTGGCGTCTACGCCATCGACATGGCCACCGGTGAGGAGGGCGAAGCCGAACGCTTCCCCACACCGGAGGAGCTGTGGACACGCCAGTTCGCCGAGGAGAACGCCTGGCGAGATCGCTTTGCGGCCGTTCCCTATGCAGACAAGGGGGGCAGCTGGCAGATCCGCTTTTATCAGGACATTGCTGTGTCGCGGGTGCTGGAAGCGGTAGCCACCGGCTGCGACCGCATCCTGCTCACCCTCGCCACCGGTACCGGCAAAACCTCGATGGCCTTCCAGATCCTCTGGAAGCTGTTCCAGTCCCGCTGGAATCTGTCCGGCCAGCCCAGTCGCCGGCCACGCATTCTCTTTCTCGCGGATCGCAACACCCTCGCCGATCAAGCCTTCAACGACTTCACCAGTTTCGCCGCCTTCGAAGACAACGCGTTAGCTCGAATGGAACCCGGCGATCTGCGCAAAAAGGGCCGCGTACCCACCAACGCCAGTGTGTTCATCACCATCTTCCAGACCTTCATGAGCGGTCCGGTGGTGGAGGGCAAACCCTCACCCTGGTTCGGTCAATACCCGGCGGACTTTTTCGACTTCATCGTGATCGATGAATGCCACCGCGGCGGCGCCAACAACGAATCCACCTGGCGCGGCATCCTCGAATACTTCGCCCCCGCGGTGCAGCTGGGGCTCACCGCCACCCCCCGGCGCACCGACAACGCCGACACCTACGCCTACTTCGGCGAACCGGTGTTCACCTACTCCCTGAAGGAAGGCATCAACGACGGCTTCCTAACGCCCTTCCGCGTCAAGCAGATCACCACAAGCCTTGATGAGTACGTCTACACCGCAGACGACACCGTGGTGGAAGGAGAGGTTCAGGAGGGGAAGCGCTATACCGAGGCCGAGTTCAATCGCATCATCGAGATTGAGCGGCGCGAACGGCAGCGGGTGGAGATCCTGCTCAGTCAGATCAACCAGCGCGAGAAAACGCTGGTGTTCTGCGCCACCCAGGAGCACGCCCTGGCGATTCGCGACCTGATCAACCAGCGCAAGAGCAGCACCGATCCCAACTACTGCCATCGCGTGACGGCCGACGATGGCGAACTCGGCAACACCTGGCTACGGGCTTTTCAGGACAACGAGAAGACACTCCCCACCATCCTCACCACTTCGCAGAAGCTCTCGACTGGCGTGGATGCCCGCAATGTACGCAACATCGCCTTGCTGCGTCCCGTGAATTCGATGATCGAGTTCAAGCAGATCATCGGTCGTGGCACCCGCCTCTACGACGGTAAGGACTACTTCACCATCCTCGATTTCGTGAAGGCGCATCACCATTTCAGTGATGCGGAATGGGATGGAGAGCCAATCGCGCCCGAAGGGCCTGCGAGAGGCACCCCTACACCGAACCCGGGACCTGAAGAGCCGGAAGATCCAGCAACGACCGATCCGGACACGCAGCCTCGGCCAGCGAAGGTCAAGACCAAGCTCGGCGATGGCAAGGAGCGATCGGTCCAGCACATCCTGGTCACCAGCTTCTGGCATCCCGATGGCAAGCCGATGAGCTCACAGCAATTCATCGAACTGCTGTATGGAGAACTGCCTGAGTTTGTGCGAGACGAAGCCGAACTACGGGCCATCTGGAGCAAGCCACACACTCGCAGCAAGCTGCTGCAGGGACTGGCAGACAAGGGCTTTGGACCCGATCAACTGACTGAGATGCAAGCGATCATCTCCGCCGAGGACAGCGACCTCTTTGATGTACTGGCTCACGTGGCTTACGCCTTACCACCCATCCCACGCGAGTTGCGCGCGCAACAGGCTCGGCTGTACATCCACTCCCACTTCACCAACAAACAACAGCTTTTTATCGACTTTGTGCTTCAGCATTACGTGACCACAGGCGTGCAGGAGCTGGCCCAAGAAAAACTGGCGGCATTGCTGCGTCTCCGCTACCAGAACTCCATCGCCGATGCCATTTCGGATCTGGGACAACCAGAGGAAATCGGGAAATTGTTCGCAGGGTTTCAGCGCTACTTATACGAGCCCGAGCCTCAGTGTTAATCCGGCAAATCAACGACCACCTCGTCCGGGCAGATCAGATCCACCGCCCGACGCGCATCGCCAAGCACCTCCACCAACATCCGCGGTGATTCGCGCAACAACGCGATCCAACTAGCGAGATAGGCGGCGTGATTGGCCACATCACTGCCGATCTCGAGTCGTTCCCCCAGCAACACCGCGCCCAGTTCCGCCACCAGCTCCTCACGGGCGTAGGCACGGCTGCCCACCGTCCCGGAGAGATCACGCGCCAGGCGGGCGGGATGCCCCGTGGAATGCACCGCCTCGTGCCCCCAGGTGGCATAAAGCGCAGCCGGGGAGTGAAACACCGCCCGCTCAGGCAAGTGAATGCAATCAGCCGCAGGCCGATAGCAGGCCTGACCGCCGCCATGCACCGCCTCAACCGGCCAGCTGGAGAGCACAGATTCCGCAGCCGCCAGCCGCTCGGGCACCGGTCGCCGCACCACCCCATCCGCCTCACGGCGCGTCTGGATCAGCCCTGCGAGCGCCTCACCCACCAGATCCGCCGCGTTGAACACGGGCACCGGCCGGTAGCTCACCCAGCTGCGGGGCATGGCGGCCGATCCAGAGGCCTCCACCGCTGCGGACGCCTCTGGATCGGCCGGGCTCACATGCACCTGAGGCCGCAACACATACACCGCCTTACTGCCTTTGCGCGGCGAGAGTCCGCGCGACTTCGCCTCCCCGAAACCGCACCAATAAGGCAGGGCCGAACCACGCAGGTGCATCCCAAGGGTGAGCAACACCGGATTGGAGCCGCGGTAGCGGCGGCCACTGATCAGGTTCACGTGATGACCACCACCCACCGCGTCCCACTCGCGCCGCCAGGGGGTTGTTCCCTGCTCGAGCAGGGCGATCAACGATTCGGTGAGCTTCTGATCAACAACGGCAGGCATGGCAGCGCAAACGGCACTGCCCTGAGCGTTCCCCGCGGCCGCCCCGCAGCGTCAGTGCAAGGCGACGCGGTCCTGCAAGGTCCCGCTCACGTATTTGTGCAGAACGCTGAGCCCCATGGCCGTGATGCCCTGATGGTCGTGGAACGGCACCGGTGGAGCTTCAACTGCCCAAAAAGGTATAGATTCAGAACTCTATGGAGTTTGAGTTCGACCCGAGCAAAAGCCAGTCCAACCAGGAGAAGCACGGCATTGACTTCGTTGCCGCGCAGGCGCTCTGGGAAGACCCCGCTTTGCTGGAGATCGCCGCGCGCACGCTGGATGAGCCGCGATGGCTCGTCATCGGTCGCATTCAGCGCAAACACTGGTCAGCGGTGATCACCCTGCGCGGCCAAGCCATCCGACTCATCTCCGTCCGTCGATCACGCCCTGAGGAGATTCAGCTCTATGAACAGCTCTGAGTTTGATCAATCCTTCGATCAGGGCGATTCCGTGCTGAACTCGCTGGATCTCGCCTCCGCCCGGCGGCCCCGTCTGCAGCAGAAGCGCGTCAATGTCGACTTTCCGCTCTGGATGGTCGAACAACTGGATCGGGAAGCGTCGCGCCTCGGCGTGACGCGCCAGTCGATCATCAAGGTTTGGCTGTCGGAGCGGTTGGAGCCGCCTCTCGCGGCCGATCGGCCGCAGGCCACCGGAAACCGCTGACGCGTGCCGAGGCAGACATCAGAGGGATGGCCTACAGATCACGGATGGAGAGGCGACTATTGATGCGCTGATCTTTCTGACCCGTGGCCCTGGCGGACTCGCGAAGGTCCTCCAACAGCGCAGCTGTTGCAACGCTCTGCAGGGCGCCTAGTTCGACATCTTCGAGCAATTGCTGCTCGGTAGCGTCGAGAGGGATCTCAGTGTTCGGTTCAGGCATCGTTTCTCCCCAGACGTACATCACTGTGGAGCCTGACCACCAGAAACCGTTTTCCGGCCTTCCGGTGCCAACCTCGGCCGCAAACAGCGGACACCTCACGCCATGGCCCGCCGCGCTGCCCTGGATCGCCAGACGCTGATCGCCCTGGGGCCGGAACGGCTCGCCGATCTGCTGCTCGACCTGGCCAATGCCGATCCAGCGCTCAAACGCCAACTGCGGCTGGCGGTGGCCACCGGCGCCAGTCCCACCGATGCGGCATCCCTGGTGCGCGAACGCCTGGGCACGATCCGCCGCGGCAGCACCTTCCTCAAAGGGCCCCAGATCAGAGCCCTGGCCAAAGATCTCGACCAACAACGCGACGCCATCACCGGTCCGATTGCCGCAGCGGAGCCAGCGGCGGCCTTGACACTGCTGTGGGAGTTTCTCGATCTGAGCGACAGCGTGTTCGCGCGGTGCATCGACCGCAGTGGGGTGCTGTCGGATCTGTTCCGCAGCGCTTGCCGGCAACTCGGCCCCCTGGCTCTGGCCGCCGAACCCGATCCAGAAACGCTGGCCGAACAGGTGTTCAACGCCTTCTGCGACAACGGCTATGGCATCTACGACCCACTGATCGCCAGCCTCACCGAGGCGCTGGGCCCCCAAGGGCTGCAGGCCCTCAAGCAACGGTTCGAGCAGCTGGCCCAGGAGCCGGTGCCCGTCCCTCCGGAAGCGGAGTGGAAAGCGGTGTCGTGGGGCAGTGGCGGCACGGGCTACGCCCATCAATATGCCGAACAGGCGCGCCAGTGGGCCGTGAAGGACGGCCTGCAGGCCGTGGCCCAGGCCATGGGTGATGTGGATGGCTACATCAGCCAATTCAGCGAGGAACAGCGGCGCGCCCCGCGCATCGCCGCCGGGATCGCCCAGCGCCTGCTCAAGGCCGATCGGCCGGCGGATGCCCTGCAGGCCCTGGAATTCGGCCCAGCCCATCGCAGCGGCTGGCCGGTGTTCGACTGGGAGGACGCCCACATCGCCACCCTGGAAGCCCTGGGTCGCAGCGCCGATGCCCAGGCCGCACGCTGGCAGTGCTTTGAGCGCTCACTCAACGAGGAGTACCTCAGGGCTTACCTGCAACAGCTGCCCGCTTTCGAGGATGTGGAGGCTGAACAGCAGGCGATCGACCTGGCCGCCAAGCACCCCCAACACCTGCAAGCGCTCTGCTTTCTGCTCAACTGGCCGTCAGCCCTCGGCCGGGCCGCCGAACTGATCGTGCAGCGCCGCGACAGCCTGGATGGCGATCAGTACACCGTGTTTGGTCCCGCAGCGGAGAAGCTGAGCGCCGACCATCCCCTGGCCGCCACCCTCGCCTTGCGCTGCATGGTGGATTTCACCCTCACCCACGCCCGCAGCAGCCGATACAGCCACGCCGCCAACCATCTGCACACCTGCCAGCTGCTCAGCCAGCGCATCAGTGACTGGGGCGCCATCCAGCCCCACGACGCCTACATGGCCACCATCCGCAGCCAACATGCTCGCAAGAGCAGCTTCTGGAGCCAGGCCAAGCCGCTGGGGCTCTGAGGGTGTGACACGACCCGGGGCCGGATCTCAGGGATGAGGCGCTGCCAGCCAAGCCTTGAGATCAGCCATTCCCGTGAAATCGAGCAGCGCCTCGGCCAAGGCCTCCAGTTGAGGCAGCGACAACTGGCTGACCTGCGCTTGCTGCTCCGGGCTGAGCTCACCGCAGCGGCGACGAAGCATCAGCAAGGTGAGCTCCACCTCGCCTTGCTGGCGGCCTTCCTGGCGCCCTTCCTGGCGCCCTTGGCCGAAGATTTCGCGGTAGGCGGCGCTTTGGCTGAAATCCTCGAGGGTGATGCCGCCCATGGCGCAGATCTCCGGTAGGGGTCGACCGCTGAAGCGTGTCATCAAGATAGCGGCGATCACATCGATGGTTCCGGCGGCATCAGTGGTGCCAGCAACGGCGGTGCGGATCTGCGCTGCCGTCTCAGGCAGCTTGTCCTCGCTTTCCAGCAACAGGGCCAGACTGCGCAACAGGGGCGGGGCCGCTGGATCGTCGAGGGCTGGTTGCAACTCCAGCCACTGCACGCGCCGCTCGATGAACTCCGCCACAGCAGTGGGATCGCCAAAGCCCATATCCCGCCGCGGCAGAGCACCACCACCCGCCAGTGCTGAATCGAGCTGTCCTGTTGCAGCAGACGCGCACTCTCCGCATAGAGGCGCCGCAGGAACCCAGAGTCGGGCCCCATCTGCGCCTCGAAGATCACCACCGGCCGATCGGGCCGCTGCTCCCGGGGCCAGAACAGACCATCGAGCCGGTGTTCGCGCTCCTTGAGAACGGGCGCACTGAAGCTGTAGGTGGCATCAGGCGGAAGGTCGTTTTGGAGCTGCAGGATCCGATCCGGCGCGAGCTGAAACACCCAATAAAAGAGCTTGTCGCTCGCGCTCACAGCTGCAGATCTGCCGCACGCATGCACTTAAGCATCCCTGCAACAACAGGGGGAGCACAGCGATCTACAGGGAAACTCACAGGGAAACTCAAAACACCGAATCAGTGGGTCAGCCCACTGATGAGGGATCAGCAGGTTGCAACCGGAATTTCGACATTTCAGTTTGCAACGGGGAAACTTACAGGGAAAGCAGGGCAACCACCCCTAGTCATACCAAGCGATCTCAGCGAAAAACGATTGATTCGTAATCAGTAGGTCGCAGGTTCAAATCCAGTCACCGGCTTGAAGACACAAAAGAACCGCCAGAGGCCCTGCAGTCACTGGCGGTTCTTTTGTTTTACGGCGATTGGCTTTTCCGTGATCGCGACGGCTGTGCGACAGCGTTGAGCGGGAAAAGCCTCGATGGATGGCTACAACGCAGATACGACCTTTCGCACGCAAGGCACAGTTCATGGAGCGATCCACCATGCAGCAACTGATGGATGCTGCACGGCAAGAAGCACAACAAAGCTGGATGGAAGGGGGGATTCCCATCGGCGCGGTCTTGGCCAGGGAAGACGGCACGATCGTGGCCCGTGGCCACAACCAGCGGGTGCAGAACGGTGATCCCACCAGTCATGGGGAAACGCAATGCATCCGCAATGCAGGCCGGCGCCGCGACTGGCGGGATCTCACCCTGGTGACCACGCTCTCGCCTTGCCCCATGTGCGCTGGCACGGCTGTGCTGCTGGGGTTCCGCCGGGTACTGATCGGTGAGCGGCGCAGCTTTCAAGGAGCCGAGCGATGGCTGGAGGAAGCCGGGATTGCCGTGGAGTGCCTCAATGACCCTGCCTGCGAAGACTTGATGCAAACCATGCTGGAGCAGAAGCCCGAGCTCTGGGCCGAAGACATCGGCCAGTGACGGCGCAGCGGCGGAGCCCGGCACCAAGACAACAAAAAGCCCCCGCTTGCGCGGGGCTTCTGGTTCAACCGTGATTGAACCGTTTTGAGGATCAACCTCAGCCGATGGCGGGGGCAGTCAGAGCCACGGGGGTGGCTTCTGCAGCAGCCAGGTCGAGGGGAAGTTGTGAGCGTTGCGCTCGTGCATCACTTCCATACCCAGGTTGGCGCGGTTCAGCACGTCGGCCCAGGTGTTCAGCACACGACCCTGGGAATCCAGGATCGACTGGTTGAAGTTGAAGCCGTTCAGGTTGAACGCCATGGTGCTCACGCCCAGGGCGGTGAACCAGATGCCGACCACAGGCCAGGCAGCCAGGAAGAAGTGCAAGCTGCGGCTGTTGTTGAAGCTGGCGTATTGGAAGATCAGGCGACCGAAGTAACCGTGGGCAGCCACGATGTTGTAGGTCTCTTCCTCTTGGCCGAACTTGTAGCCGTAGTTCTGGGACTCGCTCTCGGTGGTTTCACGCACCAGGGAGGAGGTCACCAGGGAGCCGTGCATGGCGGAGAACAGGCTGCCGCCGAACACACCAGCCACACCAAGCATGTGGAAGGGGTGCATCAGGATGTTGTGCTCAGCCTGGAACACCAGCATGTAGTTGAAGGTGCCGCTGATACCCAGGGGCATGGCGTCCGAGAAGGAGCCCTGACCGAAGGGATACACAAGGAACACAGCAGAGGCTGCGGCCACGGGTGCGCTGTAAGCAACGCAGATCCAGGGGCGCATGCCCAGGCGGTAGGAGAGTTCCCACTCACGTCCCATGTAGGCGTAGATGCCGATGAGGAAGTGGAAAACCACCAGCTGGAAAGGACCGCCGTTGTACAGCCACTCGTCGAGGCTGGCGGCTTCCCAGATGGGATAGAAGTGCAGACCAATGGCGTTGCTGCTGGGGATCACAGCGCCAGAGATGATGTTGTTGCCGTACAGCAGGGAGCCGGCAACGGGCTCACGGATGCCGTCGATATCAACCGGGGGAGCGGCGATAAAGGCAACGATGAAGCAGATGGTGGCGGCCAGCAGGCAGGGAATCATCAGAACGCCGAACCAACCCACGTAGAGGCGGTTGTCGGTGCTGGTGACCCACTCGCAGAACTGGTTCCACGCAGAAGCGCCTTGGCGCTGCTGGATGGTGGTGGTCATGAGTACGGATACGTAGTGCTCAGCAGCCAAGCCCGAATGGACTCGTTGTTGAGCGGGAAGGAAGGACAGGCCGGAAACCCGCCCTGCCACAGATGAATGTAACGGATGTTTGCGCCGTGTGACGTGGGTTGAAGCGCGTCCGGGGCGCAGCGCAGCTAATCAATCCGATCAGCTGCGCTGATGCAACACCTGGTCAATCGCTGAGATCGCTGCTAGGAGTTGCCTTTCTCCGCCCAGGCCATGCGCCTCTCCGCCCTGTCTCTGGCCGCCGCGCTGCTGCTGGTGGGTTGTCAGAGCCAGCCCCCTGCCGAGGACGAGCGTCTCAATCGAATCGAGCTGCGGTTGCAACAACTCGAGCAGCGCCAGGCCAAGCCAGGGACAGGAAACACGGCCGATCCCTCGGGCAAAGCACCAGCCGGTCCCGTGAAATCGCTCACGTTCCGGATGGGCACCACAGACGATCGGCTTCGTATTTACTGGGCCGATGGCTCCAGCAGCGACCTGCCCTGCACCAAGGAGCAGAGCACATGGGCTTGCGGCTGAGCTGATTCCCCAACTTTCATTGCCATGCTTCGCATTACCTCGATCGCAGGCGGACTTGCTGCGGCGTCCCTGGCCCTGGCCCCGGCTACCGGCCTGGCCCAGAACGTGCAAGAAACCCTTGATCGGATTGATCAGCTGCAGCAGCAAGCCACTGCTCGCCAGCGCGCCATGAACCTGGCGCGAAACACCGCGGTAACCCTGAACGGCGGCCTGACCCAGTACATCCCCGCCGCCTGCATGTTCACCTCCGGTGGCAGCGGCGGCAGCTGCATGGTCGGCAACGACAGCAAAGGATTCCTGTTCCGCTTCAACGGCGGCAAGCCTGGCTGGCAGGAGGCAGGGCAGCCCCCCACCATCACCACCGAGATCCTGATCAGCCCTGACGGCCGCACCGTGCAACAGCTGATCTACAACGGCCCCGCCATCTGAGGCCAGCACCCCAGAGCCTCTGCCCAGCTGGGCTGACACGCCCAGATTTCCCGGCGGCAGAGGCTCAAGGCGATGCCCTTCTCGCCGTACGCCGCCTCATTGATGAACACCGGCCAGCGGGCCAGTGAGGCGGCCTCTGCGGCAGGTGCGTAGGCCAGGGTTGTTCCATCGGCTCTCCAATACAGCGGATCGCCTGGCTCCAGAGGCCGCCAATCGCGGTGCTGCAACTGCGGGTGCAACGCAGCAGCCGGGGTTCCATCGGGATGGCGGGGCAGATCGAGGCTGCTGTGATGCAGATGCACCTGAAGATGACAGGGCAGGCGCAGCGTGCTTAGAGCCGCCGCGGCCAGGGTGTCGAGAGCCGCTTCCAAGGCCAGCTGCGTTTGCCGGCAGATCGCCGCGGCCACCAAACCCTGGGGCACCGGCCCCACCTCAATCACCAACCCAACCGGCCAGCGCTCCACCAGGAACCCCGTTTGGGCCGCATCAGCCTCATGCAGATAAACCGGCAAGCCCAGCCGAGCCTGGATGCCGGCGGCCAAGGCGAGATCGGCGGGCCGGCGGCCGTACACCACCAGGGAATTGCCCATAGCGCTGGTGGTGCTGTGCAGATCGAGGGCCACCCCACAGGGCTGCTCCCCATCAGGGCCATGGGCCACCAGCAGGGCACGGGCTCGCTGCACCTCGCGTTCGGCGCGACTGGCATCCGCCAGCAACTCCGGCGTGAAGCACCGGTTGAGGTCGCGATCGAGGTAGCGGCGATTGGCTGCGAACGCATCGGGATTGCCGATCTCCAGCTGAAGATCGAGTCCTGCGGCATTCAGCAACTCCGGGCGAGCCCGCCATTGCTCGAGCAGCCAGGGGGCATTGCGCTCGTTGCCATGGGTGGCCGCTACCACCAGCACTCGGCCCTGGCCCATGCCTGTTCTCCGGCTCGTTGCTGCGCCAGCCTGGCAGCGATGCAGTGATGCCGGCGATGGCGATTCCTCCTGTCGTGGTGAGCGCCGCCCGTGCTGGCTGGAACTGGCAATGGCAACAGCTGATGCAGGGGCTTGGCCCCGCTGACAGCGATGGGAACTACCGCCGGCCCGCCGCGGCCTTCAGCGCCCTGCCGCCTCTGCCAACCAATGCCGCAGAGCCGGGCTCCCATGTGCTGATCGTGGGGCGGAGCTGCCCCTGGGCCCACCGCGCCTGGCTGGTATGGACGCTGCGGCAGTTGCAGAACAGCATCGAACTGTTGGTGGTGGAGCCCGACCCGGAAGCCGGGCGCTGGCGCTTCGGCACACCGTTTTTGGGCTGCAGCACCCTCCAGGAGCTCTATCGCCGCTCTGGGGCCACCACCGACCAGCGGGCCACGGTGCCGGTGCTGGTGGAACGCAGCAGCGGCCGGGTGGTGCTGGGGGAAAGCGCCCGGCTGATCGAGCTGCTCAACCAATGGCCGGCTCCAGCCGAGGCCCCCGATCTGGCGCCAGCGGAGCTGAGCGCAGGGATCGAAGGCTGGCGGGAGCTGTTTCAAGGAGCCGTCAACGACGGGGTGTATCGCTGTGGCTTCGCTCGCAACCAGTCGGCCTACGACCGCGCCGAAAGCGAACTGTTTGCAGCACTGGAGCAAGCCGAAGCTGCCCTGGGCACGTCCGGGGCTGGGCCATGGCTGTGCGGCAACTGCCTCACCCTGGCGGATGTGCAACTCTTCCCCACCTTGATCCGCCTGGAGCTGGTGTACGCCCCGTTGTTCGGTGTGTCGCGGCGGCCCCTCTGGCAGTTGCCGGCCCTGTGGCACTGGCGCCAACGGGTGTTTGGGCTGCCTGGCGTGGCCGACACCTGCTGCGATCAGGCTTGGCGCCAGGACTACTTCGGCGCCCTATTCCCCTTGCACCCCTCCGGGATCGTGCCCGCTGGTCCGGCCCTGGCCACACTGGTGCAAGCACCGCCGCCGCCATGACCAGCTTCGAAGGGGTGTACGGGCCGTACAGCATCACGGCAGAGGACGAGCGGGAAGTGCTCAGCTACCGGCTGGCGCTGTGCGTCGCCGCCATCGCCCAAGTGGGTTTGTTGCTGCAGTGGCGCCAGCTCGGCGACGCCTGGCTCTGGCCGTGGCTGCTGCCCTTGCTGCTGGGGGTGGGCCTGGCCTTGCGCTGGATTCACATCTACCTGCGGCCCCTGCATCGGGCTCTGCAGCTCCTCTGGCTGCTGGGATGCGTGGGCTTTGCCGCCTTGGCCATCAGCGCCGGCCCAGGCGGCATGGCCGCTGCGGTAGCGGCCCATCCCGCCTGGATCTGGGCGATCGGTCCGTTCTTTGCCGCCCTGGCCGGCATCGGCTTCAAGGAGTTTTTCTGCTTCCGCCGCCCGGAAGCGATTGGGGTGACGCTGCTGCTGCCGCTGGCCCTACTCGGCGCCTTAACCGGCCTGCTGCCTCTCACCGCCACCGCCAATCTTCTTGGGCTCGAAGCCGCGCTGCTCCTGGTGCTCACCCTGCGCAAATTCCCGATGCCAGCGGCCGCCGATGTGGGCGATAAGAGTGTGTTCGCCTACTTAGAAGAGCAGCGACGAGGCAGTGGCAAGGACTCCGAGTTGACTTGATTTTCTCAAGTCAACAACCAGTTCTCAAAGTGTCACGCACCATCAGAGGTGTCGCCGAGATGCCTTGAACCGTCGTTTTTGAGTTCGTGAGGGACTTGGCGTTCGCGCCCTTCCAAACTCCTCTTCGATCGCCGCTGAGGCAAGACCTGAGATGCCTTAGGGACATTGAACCCTGCACCAGCAGTGCCTTCTTCCTCCCTCTCCTGCAAATACTGGTGATACAGGGGCAAATTCCACATCTTCAGGAGCACAGGGAACTCCACCTGGACTCCGCAATTCCTGGAATTACTTGAGGAGCACAAGAACTTGTAGGTATTCCGCGCGGGCAACCAGACCAGCAACGCCCCAGCACCACCACACAGAGGGCATTCCAACTTCCACTTAGGAATACCAGGAGACCCGACTGGCACTGGTTTCTTTAGGCAGCATTCAAATAGTCTTTGGCGATATCTTCTGTCTAAGAGGGTTTCCATATTGTCCTTTACTTACTGAACTGTTTTAGCATTTACCTTAAATTATTACAAGCACTCACTAATACCTAGAAGACTTGACAACCATAGAGATTTTATGTATAATTACCTTTGTCAGGTTTCAAGAACAAATCAGGATAGATGCAACACAAACTCTTATAAATATCTTTGTTAGGGATGGCATCAATATTGTCAATATTGAATAATATCACCTCCAGATGAGTCGCCGCAGGCGACATTGCGCGATAGCGCAATGAATAAAGATCAATTAAAATCATAAGGTGTTTTAAAGAAGATCTTAAAACCAATCGATCACAAGTACATCTAAGGAAACTCTGGACAAGCGGTGTTTGAGCGGCGGCAGCGAGCAGAAAGAGTGGTTTTGGCTGCAAATTGCCTCTGAGGCCATTTTTTGATGACCTTGGCTCACATATCCAGCCACTTTCGGCTGGTTTTGAGGCTAAATAGAGGTGTGCAGGCACACCAAGTCCCTGTTCACACTGTCGCGAGTAATTGTCGTCGGGCCTGGTACAGATTCGACAGTGCCGCAAGCACGTTGATTTTGCAGCGGTTCTTGGCCAAGCCTCGCAGCCGGGTCTTTTGAAAGCCGAACTGCTGCTTGATCACACGGAAGGGATGCTCAACCTTGGAGCGGATGTGAGCTTTGGCCGTCTCGATCAGATCCTGCACCCTCCCATCCGGGGTGTCAGGAAGAGCCCTGCGCGTGCCGGGCCGCATCGCCACTCTGAACTCCGCTGTCTTGCCAGCCATTTCTGGTCTCTTGGCGATGCCCTGGTAGCCAGCATCGCCGTACACCACCTCCTCATCTCCATGCAGTAGCTCAGCTGCCGGGGTGAGGTCGTGCACGTTGGCGGCGGTGACGACAACCGAATGGATCAGGCCTGAGTCCTTGTCAACGCCGGCGTGGACCTTCATGCCGAAGTACCACTGGTTGCCCTTTTTGGTCTGGTGCATCTCCGGATCCCGCTTCCCATCTTTGTTCTTGGTGGAGCTGGGCGCTGCGATCAAGGTGGCATCGACGATCGTGCCCTGACGCATGGTTACGCCCCGAGCGGCCAGGAGCGCTTTGACGGTGTCAAAAATCTGCTCACCCAGCCCATGCTTCTCAAGCAGATGGCGGAACGTGAGGATCGTGGTCTCGTCCGGGATCCGATCGCTGATCAGCTCGATGCCGGCAAAGCGGCGCATGGTGGGCACCTCGATCAAGGCCTCTTCCATGGCCGGATCGCTGAGGGAGTACCACTGCTGCAGCAGATGAATGCGCAGCATCGTTGCCAGCGGATAGGGAGGCCTGCCGCCTTTCTTGCTCGCCTTGGGGTAGTGCGGCTCGATCAGATCGATGAGTGCCTGCCAAGGCACCACAGCCTCCATCTCGGAGAGAAATTTCTCGCGCTTGGTGCGCTTCTTGGCCGTGGTCAGCTCATAGTCCGTGAAACCGAGCTGCTTGCCGCCCATCAACCCAGTCCTGGTCTGCGATTACAGGTTCATTTTCGCGCAGACGGGCTGGGTTTTCCAGAATTTCCCTAAGACAGCGACCATTTGAATAAACTCAAGGCAAACCCATTTGGAATCCACAATATTTACATCCTTCATCAAGACATCAAGCACCATGAATTCAATCAAGTCAACCCGAGAACAGATATCATTCAAGCGGCATGAGGCATACCTGCAAAGCACAAGAGATCAACTTTGCAGGCACTATCGATTGAACAAAAGTGACCTCATTAAATTCTTAATCAAGAAGGAAGCATACATCCTTAAACAACCACACGAGACCTGGGGTTAACAATGAGAAGCGAGAGTAAGAAGCAGTTGATTGAGATCCAGAAGAATGTGATCAGTCCTATTACCCACACGATTGCATTCAAAACTCCCGATGAGGTAATGGAGGCAGCACTTGATTGCTTCTGGAGACAACTCAAACAGAAGAAGTTGCTCTGAATGCCCTGGAACTTGCCAAGTCCCCATATGAGTACACTTCAAAATGCAGCATTATGCTGCGTAATACTGCAAATAGGTTATGCATTTAATGAATAAAGCATCAGGCATGTTTCCTATTAGGATAGTTACACGGGGGGGTGATATGCAATGATTGCTACGCGCTACAGAGCAAAGATGACCCCCTACGAAGTCAGCAAGAGGAACTTGCTGTCCAGATCGCCTAAACGAATCACGATCACCATTCCCCACTCCACCTTTGAGGCGATTGTCCAACGCAGCAATGAGGAGGGTCGTTCCCTAAGCAATCTGGCGGCATTCATCCTGGAGCAGGGCATCCAAAAGCAATAGGTTTGCCAATACCTACCACCTTCACCCTTCCCCAGCAGGTCACCCTGCTGGTTTTTTTATGTCAGAATTCAATTTCTAGCGATCCTGCAGATACTGATCCAGAATCTCAAGAATCAGTTCATCCAGCGACCTTCCAGTTGCCGCAGCATTTTCCGCAAGTTTTTTTAACAGCGCAGGGGGCAAGTCAATATCCAGTTTCTTCGGGAGTTTATCTGGATCAATTCGATACCTGCCATCATCACCCGAATCCATCTAGACAGATTTCTCCTGAGACTTGGTGGACAGTATAGCAAGATCGTAAGCACATTCCTTGTCAAGGTATGCGCGCATTGCATCTTGGATTAGTGTGACAATTTTCTCCCTCTTATGCAGTGCCAATATTTTTAGCGCAAGGTGATCGCGCTCATCCAGTGTAATTGTGACTCGACCCACGCAGACACAAGTGCATTGCGTTTCGATGCTACACACATGGTTTGTTTTTGATAATTTGATGCTTCTGCATCAATGCACTAAACCATCAGAGTGCTTCCCCATGCACCATCAGTCGTCATGACCACTCAACCAACTTCAATGCTCCAGTTGGTTTTGCGTACGTCTTGAGCAGTTCATCCAACCTGTGCCCCGCGATAGCAGCAACATCAGCAGGGGAATTTCCTGATGCAAGCGTGTGACTCAAGAAGGTGTGACGCTGAGAATAAAGTTTTCGATATTTAATTCCACAACTCTTGAGAGTTCTCTTCCATACACGCTCTAGCAGTGCATCGTAGAGATTGCTTCGCGTTCTTTTTGTCAAAAAGAGCAGTCCATAAGGTTGGTAAAGGTTCATCGCCTGCATCAGCACCTGGTGTTCCTGCAACATCTTGAGCACTCCAGTCGTCAAGGGAACAATCCGATGCTTCTTATTCTTTGTCTCACCCCACTGCCGCAAGACGTTGGAATCTTCCCGACGCTTAAGAGACTTGGTGATCTTGCACTCGGATTGCTCCCAATCAATGCAATCCCAAGTCAGACCAATGATTTCTGAGTTTCTCAAACCCGTGCTCAACCACAAAAAAAAGATCGGGTAGTACCAATCCTCATTGATCTTGAGATGCTCAAGAATCTTGGATACTTCTGCTCTGGTCAGGATGTCGTCGAACACGGAACGACTTGGAATCCTGATCCTGTGCCCCGTAAACGCCCCCTGCTCTGGATTGACTCTGCGGAATGTGCTCAAAACACCCAAGCGAGTCTGAGGAGCAATTCCACGATCTTCCATCCAAGTGAGGAATGCCGCTACCTCTGAGCGCGTTCTGAGCGGTCTTCCGTAGGTCTGAACCAACCGCAGAGCGTGACGCACCCTCCGCATTGCATCTTTAAAGCTGCTACTCCATTAAGGTTGTTGCATCACGCGTAGCAACTGCCCATGGACCCTCCACGGGTTGACACGCAAGGCGATCAGCCAAGCCGGCCCGGGACTTTGCGGGAACGTGAGCGGATTGCATTGGCGATCAGTGCGGCCTCAGAGCGTTACCGGAGCCTGAGCCGCGCTTGGAAGCAGCGCCTGTTGGATGAGTTGGAGGCGCTGAGCGGCTATCACCGCAAATCGCTGCTGCGCCGGTTGAACCAGCGAACCGATCAGCAGCAGAGCAGCCGGCGCGGCCAACACCGCCGCCGGTACGGCCCGGAGGTTGTTGAGGCGCTGGTACCGCTGTGGGAAGCCAGCGATCGGCTGTGCGGCAAGCGCCTGCATGCGCTGCTTCCGCAGCTGGTGGAATCACTCGAGCACCACGGTCACCTGCAGCTGGAGCAGTCGGTGAGGGCACGGGTGTTGATGATGAGCAGCGCCACGATTGACCGTCTGCTGGCCCCAGTGCGCCAGAGCAGTGGAGGCAATGGATGGAGACGCCCTCCCCGGGCCCACAGCGGTGTTCGCCGCCGCGTGCAGGTGCGCACGTTCAAGGGATGGGATGACCACAAGCAGCCCGGCTGGCTGGAGATCGATCTGGTGGCCCACTGCGGGGGGCGCCTGGAAGGTCGCTTCATTTGGACTCTGGTAGCCACCGATATCGCCACGGGCTGGAGCGAGAGCCTGCCGGTGATCACGCGCGATGGGGCCTCGGTGTTGGCCGCTATCCAGCGACTGCGGCAGCAACTTCCCTTCCCGTTGCGTGGAATCGATGCCGACAACGATCCAGCGTTCATGAATGCGCTGATGGAGCAGTGGTGTGATGCACCGGAGCAAGGGATCGAGCTCACCCGCTCACGCGCCTACCAGAGCAACGATCAGGCCTGGGTGGAGCAGAAGAACGGGGTGCTGATCCGCCGTGTGGTGGGCTACGAGCGCTTGGTGGGCCTGGAGGCCGCTCAGGTGCTAGCTGAGCTGTACGCGGCACTGCGGCTGTTCACGAACCTGTTTCAGCCGTCGTTCAAGCTCAAGAGCAGCGTGCGGGAGGGAGGCCGGATCAAGCGGCTGCACCACCCGCCGCGGACACCGCTGCAGCAGCTACTGCGTACCGGTGTGCTGGGCGAGCAGGAAGCCGCTGACCTCAGGGAGTTGAGACAACGGTGTGACCCTGTGGCGCTACTAGCCACGATGCGCAGCTGCCAGAGCCGGTTAGCGCTGTTGATCAGCGGCCAGCACGCCAACGCCATGGCGGGTGATCCGCTTGCCTGGAAATCCCCAGAAGAAGAAAAACGAGAGCTGGAGCGCTTTCTGCAGGGCTTACAGGCGCTGTGGCGCCAGAGCAGACCAATGCAGAAAAAGCCCAAACCGCGGCAAGGCCGCCGCAGCCGTGTGGATCCCTTTGAGGTTCATGCAGCCCTCATCCCCCAGTGGTTGGAGGCAGAGCCGGATGTGGGCAGCCAGGAGCTACTGGAGAGGCTGATCGCCTTGGCCCCTGAGCGCTATGGCCCCCAACACAAACGCACGCTGCAGCGGCGAATCAGGGATTGGCGCGTGGCCAGGGTGCAGCAGGCCCTGGAGCGTGCAGCAGACAGACCAGAACCCAAACCCTGGACAGAAGAGGGAGTGTTACCAAGCGTCAACTAAAGACGGTAACAAGTACTTGATGCAATGCGCCTCCCTTGACCATTGACACGCAGGAGTTCGGTCAGTCCTGCAACTAGCGATTGATCGGCAGAATCCTGAGGTACAGGGCGATAAGAATCAAGGGTATAATCCAGTTTTCCCAAACAATAATCTTCCCATATTTGAGCACTAAGCGTTCGCGCTCTTGCAATTGCAACAGGATCGCTATATCGACCCAAGCGATTAATGAAGCGATCTACTCCGTCGATCCGCACTCGTACCTGGATTACTCCATTATTATTGCGTAGCGACGGCGGTTTTCTCAATACGATTGATAGGTTCGTGATTGCAGTCCATTCTCTCAGAACCCAGTCTCTAAGCTGGTTTTGAGGGTTACAGTTATTAATTTGTCAACCCCTTTAAAGCATCGGTTGACTTGAATTCTGGATAATCCCAAAGACCACTGCCTGACTCCTGTTCTGGCAGAAGCGACCTCAGCGGAAGCGGCGATAAGAGTGTGTTTGCTTATCTGGAAGCTCAGCGGCAGCAAACCGGATCTTGAGCCTGATCAGCCTGGTGGATGTCCGCAAGGATTTCGGCATCCGCACCCTGTTTGAAGGCCTGAGCCTGCACGTGAGCGAGCGGGAGCGGCTCGGGCTGATCGGCCCCAACGGCGCGGGCAAATCCACCCTGATGCGGGTGCTGGCGGGGCTGGAGCCCCCGGGCGCCGGCGAGCGGCGGGTGCTGCCCCAGGCCCGAATCGTGCTGGTGAGCCAAGAGCCCGAGATGGATCCGGAGCGCACCGTGCTCGAGCAGGTGTTCGCCGAAAGCGGCGAAAAGATGCAGCTGCTGCGGCGCTACACCGAGGTGAGCGATGCCCTCGCCCACGCCCATAGCGCCGGCAACGACGACACCGCCCTGCTCTCCGAACTCGGCGAACTCAACGCCCGGATGGACCAGAGCCAGGCCTGGGATCTGGAGCAACAGATCCGGGAGGTGCTGCAGCGCCTGGGCATCGGCGACACCCAGCGCCGCGTGGGTGATCTTTCCGGCGGTTACCGCAAACGCCTGGCCCTGGCGGCAGCCCTGGTGGCCGACCCGGATGTGCTGCTACTCGATGAGCCCACCAACCACCTCGATGCCGACTGCATCCAGTGGCTGCAGGGCTACCTGCAGCGCTTCCGCGGCGCCCTGGTGCTGATCACCCACGACCGCTACGTGCTCGATCAGGTCACCAGCCGCATCGTGGAGGTGGATCGCGGCGAAGCCAGGAGCTACAGCGGCAACTACGCCTATTACCTGGCCCGCAAAGCCGAGGAAGACGCTGCCGAAGCGGCCAGCGAAGCCAAGTTGCGCAGCGTGTTGCGGCGGGAGCTGGAGTGGCTCAAGCGCGGCCCCAAGGCCCGCAGCACCAAGCAGAAAGCGCGCATCCAGCGCATCGAAGCGATGCAGGAGCAGCCCAAGCGCCAGGCCAAGGGGCAGCTGAGCCTGTCCACCAACCAGCGCCGCCTGGGCAAGCGCGCCATCGAAGCCGAAGACCTGGGGGTATGGGCCAGCGAGGACGCCCGGGCCAGCGGTGCCTCACCCCTACTGCGTGCCTTCAGCTACGACTTCAGCCCCGAAGACCGCATCGGGATCATTGGCCCCAATGGCTCCGGCAAATCCACCCTGTTGGATCTGATCGCCGGGCGACGCCAGGCCCATGCCGGCCGCATCGAGCTCGGCAGCACCGTGAAGCTGGCTTACTTCGATCAACACAGCCATCAGGTGCTTGAGGGCACCGATGCCGCCGGCCGCCAGCGCAAGGTGATTGATGTGGTGAAGGAGGCGGCCAGCAGCGTGGAGCTCGAAGGCTCCACCCTCAGCGCCTCCCAGCTGCTGGAGCGCTTTCTGTTCCCACCGGCCCAGCAACACCAGCCGGTGAGCAAGCTCTCCGGCGGTGAGCGGCGGCGGCTGCACCTCTGCCGGTTGCTGATCGAAGCGCCCAACGTGCTGCTGCTCGATGAGCCCACCAACGACCTCGACGTGCAGACCCTCACGGTGCTGGAGGACTTCCTGGAAGACTTCCGCGGCTGTGTGGTGGTGGTCTCCCACGACCGCTACTTCCTCGATCGCACCGTGGATCGGCTGTTCAGCTTCGAGAACGGCCAACTGGAGCGCTTCGAGGGCAACTACAGCAGCTATCTCGAGCGGCAGCAGGGCAAAAGCACCGCGACCAACAGCGCCAATGCAGCACGGCCGGCCGCCGCATCTGAGCCAGCCGAGGCCAGTGCCCCCGCCAAACCTGCGGCCACCAAAATCCGCCGACGCAGCTTCAAGGAAACCCGCGAACTGGAGCAGCTCGATGCCCAGCTCCCGCAGTGGGAAGCCCGCCGCGGCGAACTGGAGGGCCTGCTGGCCATAGGCGGCAGCGACTACGCCGCCCTGGAAGCCCTGAGCGCGGAGCTCTCGGAGCTGCTGGCGCGGATTGCCCGTGGCGAAGAGCGGTGGCTCGAGCTCAGCGAACTGGCTGGCTAGCGCTGCTGCGCCGCCGGCGCAGCTGATGGGGCAGATCCGTCGCAGAGGGCCGGCAGGACGCCGGCCTGGCCGTGAGTTCACAGCGCGGCGCTGGCGTGGGGCTTGAACCCAGCCAGGGCTGGCGGCGAATGCGACCGGTACGGGCCTCCTCCTCCTTGAGGGCCGTGGGTTTGTAGTCGTCCACGCCGCGCTGCAGCGCCATTTCATCGCCCATTCGCCGCAGGTAGAGATCCAGCGACCACTGCACCTGGTTGTGCTCGAACGCCTCGCAGGCCGCCTGGAGGGAACTGAAGCGCTGGCTCACCAAGCCACTGGGGGCACATTGCTTCCACTCGAGCACATCCTCAAAGCTGAGGCCAATGCGCCATTGACGCTGCTCGGAGAGGTAACAGTGATGCTCCGGACCATTGATCCAATACAGGCGATCGCGGTCGTCGATGAAATGGCGATCGCGGCGTTGGCGGATGCGTGTCATGGCCCCAGGAGCCTGGTGCTCTCTCCATAGCAACGCTGAAGCGAGCGCGCCGCAGGCCCGCGCAGCGGGCCGAAATCAGAAGCCCACCACAAACAACTCCTGCTTGGGGTGATAGCCCGTATGGTGTGCACGATGTCGAGCGGCCGAGCACTTCCGGCCTCCTCCATGAGCACCATCGACGAGCACATCGCGAAGGACAAATCCGAGATCGAAGCGGCACGCGCGGCCGGTGATCAGGGCAAGGTCCGTCACCTCGAAGAGGAAGTGAAGGACCTCGAGGAGTACAAGGCTCACCACCCCGACGACAAGCACGACCCCACCCCGCTTGAGGTGTTCTGCGACCTCAACCCCGACGCACCTGAGTGCCTCGTCTACGACGACTGAGTCGTTACCCCCGCGGCGTCACCCGGAAGCGAGCTTCATATCCCGAGCTCCTTCCAGGTGGCCGCCAGCAGCTTGTCCAGATTGGCTGAAGTCGCAGCAGAAATCGCCAGCACAGGCTTGCCGCAATGGGCGCTCGCCAGCTCGACCCGCTCCTTCAGCTCATCATCCAACAACAGTTCGGTCTTGTTGAGCGCCACCAGACAGGGTCGCTCCTCGAGCCCGTTGCCATAGGCCTGAAGCTCCTGCTCCACCACCTGCAGGTCGCGCACCACATCGTCGGAGCTGGCATCCACCAGGTGGATCAGCAGCCGAGTGCGCTGGATGTGGCGCAGGAAATCGTGGCCCAGGCCCGCCCCCTGGGCGGCACCAGCAATCAGGCCGGGGATGTCGGCAAACACGGTGCCATCGCCGGTGGGACGGCGCACCACGCCGAGATTGGGCACCAGGGTGGTGAAGGGATAGTCGGCGATCTTGGGCCGCGCTGCTGACAGCACGGAGATCAACGTGCTCTTGCCGGCATTGGGCAGGCCGATGATGCCCACCTCCGCCAGCAGCTTCAGCTCCAGCTGCAGGTTCCATTCCTCGCCATCGCGGCCCTCGGTGCACTTCTCGGGCGCCCGGTTGCGGTTGCTCAAGTAGTGGGCGTTGCCCAGGCCGCCGCGGCCACCAACCGCCACCAACAGCTTCTCGCCTTTGTCGGTGAGGTCGCCCAACAGGATGCCGGTGCGCAGATCGCGCACCTCCGTGCCGCAGGGCACCTTGATCGTGAGGCCGTCACCGCTGGCACCGGTGCTTTTGTTGGGCCCGCCGCGGCGGCCATCCACCGCTTCAAACAGCCGTTTGTATTTGAAGTCGAGCAGGGTCTGAAGGTTGGGATCAGCTTCCAACCACACATCGCCGCCACGGCCACCGTCTCCGCCGGAGGGGCCGCCTGCCGGCACATATTTCTCCCGGCGGAAGGCCACGATGCCGTCGCCGCCGCGGCCAGCCCGCACCGCAATGCGGGCCTGATCAATGAACTGCATTTGACCAACCCTAGGATCGGGCCGCCGTGTGGCCTGGTCTTGGCAGAGGTTCGCTTCCAGCAGGTCAGCAAGACCTACCCACCGCGGCGGGGCAGTGCGCCCGTGCAGGTGCTGCGCCAGGTGGATCTGCAGATCGCCGACGGCGAATTCCTGGTGCTAGTGGGCCCCTCCGGCTGCGGCAAGAGCACGCTGCTGCGGCTGCTGGCGGGCCTGGAGGCTCCCAGCGGTGGCGAGATTTTTGTGGGAGATCGCTGCGTCACGCACCTGCGCCCAGCCCAGCGGGATGTGGCGATGGTGTTCCAGAGCTACGCGCTGTATCCCCACCTCAACGTGGCCAACAACATCGGTTTCGGCCTGCGCCGGCAACGCCAGCGCACCCCCATCCAACAGCTGCAGGACGGCCTGCACCGCGCCAGCCGCAGCCTGCCCCAACCCCTGCGGATCGCCTCCGGCCGCGAAGCCCGCATCGAAGCGCGGATCCAGGAGGTGGCCGCCACCCTCGAGCTCGACCATCTGCTGGATCGCCTGCCCAAGGAGCTCTCCGGCGGTCAGAAGCAACGGGTCGCTCTGGGGCGCGCCATCGCCCGCCAGCCGGCGGTGTTCCTGATGGATGAACCGCTCAGCAACCTCGACGCCAAGCTGCGCACGGGAACCCGCGCCCAGATCGTGGAGCTACAGCGGCGCCTGGGCACCACCACCGTCTACGTGACCCACGACCAGGTGGAAGCGATGACGATGGGCCACCGCATCGCCGTGCTCAACCGCGGCTATCTGCAGCAGCTCGGCACCCCGGCAGAGCTCTACCAGTGGCCCAGCAACCTGTTTGTGGCCCAGTTCATTGGCAGCCCGCCGATGAACCTGCTTCCCGTGCGCAGCGTGGGATCCGGTCAGCTGCAACTGGGCAGCCGCCGCTTCACACCGGAGGGCCCGATGGCCGAAGCCTTGCTGCAGTGGCAACACAACGGCGGAGCCGAAGAGCTGAGCGGCGGTCTTCGAGCCGAGCACCTCAAGCTGGCGCCCTCCACCAATCGCAACCTGGCCGCCGAGATCGCTCACGTGGAAGGGCTCGGCAATGAGCAACTGGTCACCGCCCGCCTGCTGGAGGGTGATCACCTGGTGCAGCTGCGGGCCGAACCCGATCAACAGCTGGTGCCCGGCCAGAGCGTGCACCTCGAGGTGGATCCCCACGGCTGGCGCCTGTTCGATCCAACCGGCGAAGCGATCCCCCGCCCGGAGCCTGCCGCCACACCCGGACGCGAGCCGGTGCTGCCGCAGCTGGGCTGAGGGCAGCCAGGCGCGATCAGCAGCGGCTCATTTCAGCCAGATCACACTGCAGCCCTGGCCACCATCTCCCTGCTCGGCATCGCTGACGCGCTCCACGTAGGGCAGCCCATCAAGCCAGGCGCGCAGGCCGCGCTTGAGCTTGCCGGTGCCGATGCCATGGATCACCCAGGTGGGGCCGTTGGCGCTGCGCAGCACCTCCTCCACGGCCGCTTCGGCTTCATGCACCCGCATGCCGCGCACATCCACGGTGTTGCGCTCGGTGCGCACATCCGGGCTGCGGCCACCGAAGGCTTTGCGGCTGCGCACCTGCACCTGCGGCTTGCTGACCTCCGGCGGAGCGGGCTTTTCGCCGTTGAGGCCCTCGATCGCCGAGAGCTCCAGGTTGAGGCGCATCACGCCGCAGCGCACGGTGAGCTCGCGGCCATCAGCGGAGAGGGCCAGCACTTCCCCCGCCTTGCCCAGCGACAGCACCCGCACCCGATCGCCCAGCGCTGGGCGCCAGCCCTTGTGGTCACGCCGTTCCGGCTGGGGCCGGTGCTGCTGCTCCAGGGATTTGAGCCTCTGGCCGGCGCGGCGAGCCGTTTCGCCCAGGCTGGTGGTGTCCACATCGTGGCCCTGGCGCAGGCGGCGGATGATGCGCCGCACCTCTTTCTGGCCATCGCGGATCGAGCGCTCCAGCTGCTGGCGGCGCTGCTCCTGCAGTTCGGCGCTCTGCTCCTTCTGCTGCTGCCAGCGCTGCAGCAGTTCCTCGTGCAGCAACTCCGTGCGAGCCAGCAGCGCCGCAGCCTCCTCGGCCGCTTCCTGTTGCTTCTGCCGCTGGTTCTCCAGGCCGGCAATCACCTGATTCACCTCCCCTTCACCGCGGGGAGCCAACAGTTGTTGGGCTTCCTCCAGCACCTGGCCATCAAGCCCTAGGCGGCTGGCGATCGCCAGGGCGTTGCTGCGCCCGGGGATGCCCCATTGCAGGTGATAGGTGGGCGAGAGGGTCTCCACATCGAAGGCCACCGAGGCGTTTTCGAAGCGGGCGTCGTTGTATTTGAGGGCCTTGAGCTCACCGAAGTGGGTGGTGGCGATGGTGAGCCGAGCCCGCTCCGCCAACTGGCGCAACAGGGCAATGGCGAGGGCTGTGCCTTCGGTGGGATCGGTGCCGGCCCCCACCTCATCGAGCAACACCAGTGAGGCACCGGGAGCGGCCCCGAGATCGGCAGCGGCCGGGGGCAAGGCCTCCAGGATCCGGGCGATGCGGCGCACATGGCCGCTGAAGGTGGAGAGGTTCTGCTGCAGCGACTGCTCATCACCGATATCGGCCAGCACCTGGGCGCACCAGGGCAGCTGCGGTGTGCCGCTGCAAGGCAAGAACAAACCGGCACGGGCCATCAGGGCCGCCAGGCCCACACTTTTCAGGGTCACCGTTTTGCCGCCGGTGTTGGGGCCCGTGATCGCCACCACCCGCAAGCCCTCGTGCACCCGCACACTCACCGGCACCACAGGGTGGGTCCCCTCGCGGCGCTCCTGCCAAAGCAGCAGGGGGTGGCGCAGCCCCTCCAGCCGCAACGGTGCCAGCGGATCGGCGACCAGCTCCGGCCGCACCGCCCCCAGCCAGGCGCCGTAGCGGGCCCGGGCCAAGGCTGCATCCAACTGGAGCAGCACCTGCTGGAGATGCTCGAGCGCCGCTTGCTCGTCGCCCACCAGCGCACTCAGCTCCTGAAGCACGGCGCGCTCGGCTTCGCGCGCTTCTCCTTCGAGCTGCCGCAGCCGATTGCCCAGGGGAATCACCGCCTGAGGCTCGATGAACACGGTGCTGCCGGAGGCGGAGCTGTCGTGCACCAGGCCGGGCAACTGCCCGGCCAGCCCCGCCTTCACCGCCAGCACCGGCCGGCCGTTGCGCTCGGCGATCACGCTGTCCTGCAACAGGGCGGCGTAGCGCCGCAGCAGATCATTGAGCCGATCACGGCGCTCCTGGCGAGCGGAGGCGATCTGACGGCGCAGCTGGGCCAGAGGCGAGCTAGCTCGATCCGCCACACGGCCGCCGTCTTCGATGCAGAAGCGCAGGCGCTGCTCCAGCTCCGGCAGCGTGCGCAATCCCTCCACCATCGCTGTGGTGACGGGGCGCAGCTCCGCATCATCGATCTGGCGGCGCAGGCGCCGGGCCGTCGCCAGGGTGGTGGCCACATCCAGCAGCTCATCAGCCCCGGCCACACCGCCCTTGGCACAGAGCTGCACGGTGCGCCGAAGATCCGCCACACCCTGGAAGCTCAGGCCTCCTTCGGTGAGGCCATCGAGGGCCAACAGTTCAGCGGTCTGCGCCAGTAGCTCCTGACTGGCCTTCAGGCTGGGTGCCAGCGGCAACTCCCGGCAAAGGCTGCGGCCCGCCGTGGTGCCGGCAAAGCCCGCCACGTGCTCTCCGAGCCGGCGCCACTCCAGCAGCTCGAGAGCCTCGATCTGGATCGGGCTCAGCGGGAGGGGAGGGTGCGGGTGTTCGTCCGGGGCGGTGTCCGGGTCTGGATATCCATGGATATCCGGAGTTGGAGGGCACTCAGCCACAGTTCGCCCCAACCCGGCCTCGCCCCAATCCCCGGAAGAGTCCGCACGCACAGCCTCCCCAACCGTCACGCGCGACCTACAGCGATCGGTTCAGCACCGACGTTGGAGGGAAGCCCTTCGGCCGGCTCGTAAAGCATCTCCAGCCAGTTCCCCTCCGGATCCTGCATGTAGAAGGAGGCGGTGCCATCGCGGTGGTCATGCACCGGACCGCAGCTGTGCCCCTGCTGCACCAGCTGCTCGCGGATCCGATCCACCTCGCCCCGCTCCTGGAAGTGGAAAGCGAAGTGGGGGCCGGCGGCGCGGTAGTCCGGGCTCAGCAGGGCGATCCCTTCACCGCTGTGGGGCCACTGGACGTAGCACCAGTCGTCGGCATCCCAGGTGAGCCTTAGGCCCAGCCCCAGATAAAAAGCCTTGGCGCGATCCATGTCCTGCACCCGCAGGGCGACATGGCCGAGTCGGTGGGTGGAGGACATGACAGGCGTCAACGATCCTTCCATTGTCAACGCCGTCGTGCGCAATCGCGGGTGGGCCGGAATGATGGTGCGGGTGCGATGCCAGCGTTGAACCTCAAGCCATCCCTCCTGAGCCTGCGGGGCTGGGCGCAGCAGCAGGCCGCCGATCCCGATGGTCAGGTGCTGCTCAGCCTGATCAGCGTCGGCGGCCTTACCGCACTCTGGGCTCTGTTCTGGCCGGTGCCCACCGAGGTGGTCGGGCGAGGGGTGGTGATCGTGCCTGGCGGCGCCACCGTGCTCGACAGCCGCGCCGAAGGTCAGATCCGCGAGCTCAACGTGAAGGTGGGCGATCGGGTGCGCAAGGGGCAGCTGCTGATGGTGCTCGATCAGCCGGCACTGGAAAAACAGTTGGAACGCCAGGAGCGCGACCTGCGCGAACTCGAGCAAATCAACGGCGACCTGAACCGCCGCGACGCGATCCGCCTGGCGGCAGCCCGCGAGGTGCGCGATACAGCCCTACGGAAGCTGGAACGGGAGCGGCAACGGGTGCGCAGCCTGCAGGGCACCTATGCCCAGAAAGTGGCCGACTTCGCCCATCTCGCCAAAACGGAAGTGGTGGCCCCCCTGGGCCAGGAGGTGGTGGCCACCTCCGATCGCAACACCCAGCTGCAGGTGGAGCTCGATGAGCTCAACATCCGCGAAAAGGATGTGATCAGCGCCTACACCAAGGTGAAGCTCGACATCGACACCGAGCAGCAGCAGCGGCGCTTCCGCATCGACAACACCCGCCGTGAAGTGCGCGTGAGCGAGGCCCGCCTCAAATACGAGGGCAACCTCACCGCTAAACGCGACGGCAGCATCCTCGATCTGCAGGTGATCCGCGGCCAGACGGTGAAACCGGGGCAGCGCCTGGGCACCCTCGGCGCACCCGCTGCCACCGACACCAACACACAACCACCAGCGCTCCAGGCCATCGCCTACTTCCACCCCGCCGATGCCCGACGCCTGCAGCACGGCCAGGGCATTGAGGTGGTGCCCGACTGGCAGCAGCGCGGCCGCTTCGGCGGGATTCAGGGTGTTGTGGAACGGGTGAGCCTGCTGCCAGCCACCCCGGAAGACATCAACACCACCATGGGCAACCCACCCCTGGCCCAGTCGCTGGTGGCCAGTGGCCCGGTGATCCGCAGCAGCATCAAGCTGCTCACGAAGCCCAACAGCGACGACGGCTACCGCTGGACCCTCTCCAACGGCAGCAGCGTGTTTCCCATTCGCGAAGGCCTCACCCTCAAGGCGCACGCCTATGTGGAGTGGCGCACACCGATCAGCTATATGCTGCCGATCCTGCGCGATCTCACCGGTACCTACCGCACCCCCCGGCTCGACCAGCAGCAGGATCAACCCAGCCGACGCCAGGAGGGAACGCTGCCATGAAACGGGAATGGCCCTTTCTCGCCTTGGAGGTGCTGTTTCTGGTGGTGCTGCTGCAGAGCAATGCCCCGGAGGTGTGGTTTTGGTTCATCGCCCTGCTGGTGCTGCTCGGCTGGCGGAGCCTCGCTCTGCGCCAACGGCTAATCCAACGCCGCGCTACGGCTGAGGCTGCAGCTGCTGCACCAGAGCAGCCGGCAGCGTGATCGGCAGGGTGAGATCCTGCTGCGGCTGATCGGGCACCGGCTGCAGCTGCCGCAGCATGCGGGCATAGCTGAGGTTGGCGAGGGTGGTGGATTCGGCGATGCCCTCCATCGACCGGGTGAGCAGGGTGATCGTTTCACTCACGTCGGTGTAATCAGCCAAGCCCAGCTGGTAGCGGGCGCGGGCATCACGGAAGGCTTCCCGGGAGGCGCGATAGGAGGCCTCCGCCGCGGCGAGCTGGCTGAGCGACGCGCGGTAGTCGTAGAAGGCGGTTTCGAGCTCCTGGCGAATCTGGTTGCGTTGGCGGGCCAGCCGCTGCAACACCGCCTCGGCGGCGGCGCGACTCGCCTGGGCGGCTCCGCTCGACACCCCGGCATCAAACAAACGCCAGTGCAGGCGCAGGCCGGCCACCCAATCGGCGCTCTGACCAGAGAGCTGGGGAATGTTGGTCGCGGAGCAACAGCCCTCGAGGTCAATCACCGGCTTGGTAATCACATCCGTGCCACCACCGCCGGCGGCAAACAGGTTCAAACTCGGGAGCAACTGCGCCTGGCGGCGATCGGCCTGACGCATCAGCGCATTGCGCTCCGCCGCGAGCTGCTCCAGCGAAGGGTTGTCGCGCAGGCCGGCCAGCACCGTGGCATCCAGCGGCAAGGGCCAGGCCGGCTGCAGCTCCACCTGCGTTTCAGCCACCAGCAGGGTGCCAAAGGCCACGTTGAGCAGATTGGTGAGGGCCTGGCGGCGGCTCAGGCGCATGGCCTCGGCCTGCTCCTGGCGGAAGCGGCTTTGCTGCAGCGCCGCCTCCGCCCGCAACAGATCCAGCCTCGGCACGAGGCCAGCACCTTTGAGCGCTGCCACCTGGTCGCGCACCAAGCTGTCATTGCGCACCACCGCCTCACGGATGCGGAGCAACTGCTCAGCGAGCTGCAGGCCGTAGTACGCCTCGCTCACCTTCAGTTGCAGCTCCCGCAGAGCATCGCCGTACTGGCGCAGGGCTGCCGAGAGGCGCTGATCCTGTTCAGCCAGGGCGGCTCCCCGCTCGAAGCTGATCAGCTCCCAATCCATATCGAGGCTGCCCCAGCCGCTGCCGCGGTTGGTCTGGATGCGGCTCCACCCGTTCTGCTCCACCAGAAAAGCCGACTTGGGATTAGGCGCAGGTGGCGTGGTGACTGCGGGATACAGACCCGCGTTGTCCTGGAGCACCAGGTTGGTGTCGCTGCGCTGGGAGAACGCACCACCCAGGTTGAGCCCGAGCCGCGGCCAGAAGCGCCCTAGCACCGAGCGTTTGAGGCCACGCATCTGGGCGATCTGGGCGCGCCGCTCAGCCAGCTCTGGATTGTTGGCCACCGCCACCTCCAGAGCCTGCGCCAAGGAGAGCACCCGTTCTTGAACCTGATCGACAGCTGAGGCCGAGAGGGGCAAGGCAGCCGGATCGGGAGCGCGCAGGGCTGGATCCGCCAAATCGAAGGCACGCTCAGGCGCAACGGCACCAGGACTGAGCGCCCCATCCAACGCCTGGAGATCGCGCTCGAAGGCGGCCAGCGAACGCAGCAAACCCGGCGACGGTGGCAGGCCGCTGGGAGCTGCTGGGGCTGCCAGAGGCCCCATCGGCAACAGGGCGGCCCAGAGCAGCCCAGCCCAGCGGACGCGCAACATCACTTTGAGGGGCCTTGCTCAGGCACCGGCGGGGCAGCCTCCCGCCGGGCCGCCTGGGCCAGATCGTGGAGCCCCACGCTGGTGCGTGCCAGGCAGCCAATTGAAAAGCAGATACAGGCGCTGCCCAGCAGGCCCCAGTGAACCCGGCCGCTGTTGGCATGGATCTTGGTGACCATCAGCACCACCGCCACCGCCGTGGCCCAGGGAATGCCGATGATCAACAGCACCGAGGAGCGACTCATCTCAGCAGCGCTCAGTGCAGCACCAGGTGCTCGAGCTGTTGCTCAGCCGCTGTGCGGCGGCGGTTGAGCTGCGCCAGCACCCACGACACCTTGCACACGCAGCCGATCGAAAAACAGATCGAGGCGCTGCCGAGCAGGCCCCAGCCATGGCCATGCAGGCTGAAATCTTCGGCCAGCAGCAGGCGCAGGGCTAAAAGCGCCATCAGGCTCGCCGCCACCCAGGGGCCATGGACCCACAGCAGCAGATAACGGGCCATCGAACCTCACACGGCTGCCGGTGCCCCAGGAGGATCGCATTCCCAGGGCTCCACGCCAACCGTGCTGCCGCAGAACTCAGCTCAACCCTGACGCAGCCATTCAGCCGCATCACAGGCGTGATACGTAAGGATCAGATCGGCGCCGGCGCGCTTGAAGCAGAGCAGGGTTTCCAGCACCACAGCCCGCTCATCGATCCAACCCTTTTCGGCGGCCGCTTTCACCATCGCGTATTCACCACTCACGTTGTACGCCGCGATCGGCAGCTCGCTCTCTTCGCGCAAGCGGTGAATGATGTCGAGATAAGCCAGTCCTGGCTTCACCATCATGATGTCGGCGCCTTCCTGCTCATCGAGCTGGGCCTCGGTGATCGCTTCGCGGGCGTTAGCCGGATCCATCTGATAGGTGGATTTGTCCTTGGGGATCGGCTTGCTGGCCGCAGCACGAGGCGCTGAATCCAGAGCTTCGCGGAAGGGCCCGTAGTAGGCGGAGGCGTATTTGGCGGTGTAGCTGATGATTCCCACGTGCTCGAAGCCTTCTTCATCGAGGGCTTCGCGGATGGCGCCGACGCGGCCGTCCATCATGTCGCTGGGGCCGATCAAATCCGCACCGGCGCGCGCCTGAGCCACGGCCTGCTTGCAGAGGATCGCCACGGTTTCGTCGTTGAGCACCACCCCTTCGCCGCTGACGATGCCGTCGTGGCCGTCGCAGGAATAGGGATCCAGGGCGACGTCCGTCATGATCGCCATCCCCGGATGCACCTCCTTAAGCCGGCGGATGGCGCGGGGGATGAGGCCGCCTTCGTTGAAGCACTCGGCGCCGTCTTCGGTTTTGAGGCCATCGGCCACCTTCGGGAACAGCACCACGCAGCGGATGCCCAGATCCCAGGCGCGGCCCACTTCCTGCACCAGGCCCTCAAGGCTCCAACGCTGGCAGCCGGGCATGGCGCCGATCGGCTCGTTGCTGGCACCCTCGTGCACAAACAAGGGGTAAATGAAGTCGGCGGCGCTGAGGGAGGTCTCGCGCACCATCGCCCGCAAGGCAGGGGAACGGCGCAGGCGACGGGGGCGGTAAGTGAGCTCCATCAGGGCAGACGCAGGGTCGGCAAGCAGGGCCGGATCCTACGGAGCCCAGCCCTCAGCTCACATCCAGCTCCACCTTCACCACATCCACAGGCCCGCGCCCTTCGGCGTTGAGCTCTTTGGCGGCACGCAAGGCGGCTTCATGGGCATGAAACAGATGCGCCGACTCGGCATCCGCCACTTCCATCAGCGACTGACCGTCGGCGGCGATCGCCAGGAATCGCCCGCTGGCCGGCACCTGGATGGCATAGCGCTCCGGCTGGGTGCAGTCCTGGGGATGGGCCGGATCGAGGTGGGGCGACCAGAAATGCAGCACCGGCTTGATCAGCAGGCTCAATGGCATCACCGTAATCAATTTCGGCAAAGACGCCAGACCAGCAACACATAGGATATTGCAACTCATTCGCAATAGCGAGGTGCCATGGCTGCATCGCCCCGGCTGGTGGATCTGCCCACAGGTGCAACGGCCACGGTGGCGGCGCTCAACGCTGATCAGGGCCTGCGGCAGCGCCTTGAAGCGCTCGGCCTACGACCGGGACAAGGTGTTCAGGTGCTGCGCCGCGGCTGGTGGTCGGGCCCGCTGCATGTGCGCGTCGGCATGACGGAACTGATGCTGCGCCGCCGCGATGCCGCCCGGGTGAGCCTGACCGCGTGAGCACCGTTGCCGTTCTCGGCATGCCCAACACGGGCAAGTCGACCCTGTTCAACCGACTCACGGGCCATCACGCGCACATCGGCAACTGGCCCGGTCTCACGGTGGACCTGATGCAGGCCGACCTGGAGCTGGCGGGGCATCACCTTCAACTGATCGATCTGCCGGGCATCTACGACCTGCGCGGCCTCAGTGACGACGAAGCCGTCGTGCGCCGCTTCCTCGAGCAGACCCCGGTGGATCTGGTGCTGGTGGTGCTCAATGCCAGTCAGCTCGACCGGCAGCTGCGCCTGGCGTTGCAGGTGCAACAGCTGGGTTGTCCAGCCGTTCTGGCACTCAACATGGCCGATGAGGCAGCGCGGTTTGGGGTGCGCATCAACGCCTCGGCCCTCAGTGAGGCCGTGGGCCAGCCGGTGCTGCCCCTGAGCGCGAAGTACCGCCAGGGCCTGGACACCCTGCAGCACGCCCTGGTCGCTCAGCTGGAGACCAGCGAGGCAGGGGCGGCCTCGGTACCGGAGCAGCTGGAGGAGCGGCTGGCGGCCATGGATGCCGATCTCGACGGCGCCATGGCGGATCTGGTCAGGCGTTGCGTGGCTCTTCCAGAGCGCTGGCGCGACAGCCGCAGCCGGCGCCTCGATGCGGTGTTGCTGCACCCATTGCTGGGGCTGCCACTGTTCTTCCTGGCCATGGCCCTGATGTTCCAGGGGATCTACGCCATCGGTGTGCCCGTGCAAGAGGCGCTCGGCAGCCTGCTGGATCAAGTCGGGCAGGGGGTGCTCGAGCCCTTGCTGGCTCCGTTGCCGAGCCTGCTCCAGGGATTCCTGCTGGAGGGCCTCTATCAAGGCCTGGGCACGGTGATGGCCTTCCTACCGGTGATCGCCCTGTTCTTCCTGGCCATGGGCGTGGTGGAAGACAGCGGCTATCTCTCGCGGGCCGCCTATCTGATGGATGCCTTCATGGAGCGGTTAGGCCTCGATGGCCGCAGCTTTGTGCTCTCGCTGATGGGTTTCGGCTGCAATGTGCCGGCGATCCTCGGCACACGGGTGATGCGCGATCGGGGCCTGCGGCTGCTCTCGATGCTGGTGATCCCCTTTTCGCTCTGCTCAGCCCGGCTGAACGTGTTTCTGTTCATGGCCGCGGTGTTTTTCCCGCCCCGAATTGGGGGTCTGGTGATCTTCGGGCTGTATCTGATGAGCTTCGCGGCGGCGATGCTCACGGCCCTGCTGTTCCGCGGCCGCTTCCCCAGCAACGAACCGCTGGTGCTGGAGCTGCCGCCCTACCGGCTGCCCACCGCTGGCCAGGTGCTCAGCCGCTCCTGGAGCGAAGTGAAGCATTTCTGGCTCTGGTCGCGCCGCTTCATCATCCTGGGGGTGGTGGCGGTGTGGCTGCTCAACAACCTGCCGGTGGGGGTGGAACCCGCCAGCAGCGCCAGCCTGGCGGGGCGGCTCGGGCAGCTCATGCAGCCGCTGCTAGCGCCCATCGGCATCAATCCCAAATTGGCGGTCGCCCTGCTGTTTGGCTTCATTGCCAAGGAGATCGTGCTGGGGGGCCTGGCCGTGATCTACGGCCAGGCGGATCCCGGAGCCCTAGGCCGCGCCATCGCCAGCGATGTGAGCTGGCCTCAGGCCCTCAGCTTCATGGTGTTCACGCTGCTCTACACGCCGTGCCTATCCACCGTGGCGGTGATTCGCAGCGAATCGAAGCGCCTGGGATTCACGGTATTCAGCGTGGCCTGGTCGCTGCTGCTGGCCTGGCTGGTGAGCCTGGTTGTGTATCAGGGGTTGATGCGGCTGCTCTGATCAGCCCCAGCAGCGCACAGATCAGGTCCAGTTGCCACCGAACATGTCGTCGTAGCCCTCGTAGGGGTCGTATTCGGCCCAGCCGGGGCTGGCTTCATCGAAGAGGCCATAGCGGGCTGATTCGTCATCCATCAGCGTGTTGCCGGTGGGCTCGGTGTTGCAGGTGATGCCTCCCCCGGATGCGGGCTGGCAATCGGTGAACTCCACGCCTGCCTGGGCCGGCAGCACCGCGGCCCACAGCAACACAGGAACGAGCCAGCGAGTCATGGACGCCACGCAGGGTGCACTGAGATGATGGCGCCTCCCGTGAGCCTGAGCGCGATGTACACCGACTGGACCGCCGTTGCCCTGCTGCTGCTCACTGCGGCCCCGTTGCTGCTGGTGGTCGCCACCACCGCCTTCTTCATCTGGCGCCAGAAGTCGAAGCGCTGATCTCGGCGCGCGCCCCACGGGATACACGCTGACAGAGTTCGCTGGACGGGGGCGCCGCCGGATCCGGCAAGCCGAACACGGTTTCAAACACTGGGGTCTGGCCCTGCCCCAGGCACTCCAGGCAGGTGCGGTAGCCAGCAGCCTCGGTGCGCAGCACGCCGCTGCCGCCGCAGCAGCTGCATGTGCTGTCGACCCTCTTGGCCTCTCGCTGAGAGCTGGTCATCGTGAATCGCGCTGATGCCGTTCACTCTGGGGACTTTTGAGCGGATTGATCCCGAAGCCTTCCTTAAGCCTTCAGGCCTGCCGCTGAAGCGCGGTCTGCAGCGCCTCAAGGCTGCAGTGTTGCAAGAGCTCTTGGCTGCTGAGCCGGGTGCCAGCGGGCACCAACTGCAAACTCGCCGCCATCAACCCCACCACGCCAGGGGCATCCAGCCCTTGCGCCACCAAGCTGTCGAGCCCGAAGCCGCCATCGCGTTTGGAGAGCCGCTGGCCCTGCTCATCCCGCCACAGCGGCAGGTGCCAGTAGCGCGGCGGCTCACCAGCCAGTTCGTGCATCACGGCCACCTGCGGCGCCGTGGCACTCCAGAGATCACTGCCGCGCACCACATCGGTGATGCCCAGAGCCAGCTCATCCACCGCGGTGGCCAGGTGATAGGCCAGAAAGCCATCGGCGCGGCGCAACACCACATCGCCCACCTCCGTTTCGGCCTGGAGGCTGCCGCTGCCGGCCAACTGCTCAGGCCAGAGCAAGGCACCCGGCTGGAGGCGCAGGCGCCAGCTGGGCAGCCGCCCCTGCTGCGGCCCCCAACCTGTGGCGCGATCTCGGCAAAAGCCGGGATACACCTGTGTGCTGCCGTGAGGTGCTGACACATCCGCCAACATGCGGCGACTACAGCGGCAGGGGTAAAGCCGCCCTTGGCGTCGCAGGGCCGACAGCACGCTGGCGTACAGCCCACGCCGCTCGCTCTGGCGGATCAAGGGGCCATCCCACTCCAGGCCCAACCCCCTGAGATCGCTGAGGATCGAGGCTTCGGCGCCGGCACGGTTACGCGGGGTGTCGAGATCGTCGATCCGCAGCACCCACTCTCCGCCCTGCAAACGGGTGATCAGCCAAGAGAGCAGGGCCGTGCGGAGATTGCCGAGGTGGAGCCGACCGGTGGGGGAAGGGGCATAACGCCCTCGATAGCCCTGCCGGCAGGCGAGTTGGCGCTGCAGGTGGTCGGGCAACACGGCGCTGGGGCGGGCAGCAAGACGCCCCTCAAGCATCTCCCATCAAAAAAGGCGGACTTTCGGCCGCCCAACACGCTTGCTTGCGAGGCTGTGATCAGCCCTGCACGCGGTCCTTGAACAGCTTGCCGGCGGTGAAGGCAGGCACGCGCTTGGCGGGGATTTTGATCTTGTCGCCGGTTTTGGGGTTCAGACCCTGACGGGCAGAACGCTCGCGGGGCTCGAAGGAACCGAAACCAAGGATCGAGACCTTCTTGCCTTCCACCACGGAATCAATGATGGTGTCGATGGCAGCGTCCACCACCTGGGCGACGTCGGTTTTGGTCAGCTCAGTGCGGGCGGCAACGAGGTTGACGAGATCAGCTTTGTTCATCGGACTGGGGGAAAGCCTCTGGGTCAGTAGCAGCCGGGCGGCTCGGGAACACCGACCGCCACTGGGTTCAGCGCGCCAATGGTATGGGGGTTGGCAAGGGCCGGCAACCATCGGACCCCTTTTGCAGCCATGGTTTTGCCACTTTTGTGACCCTTCGAGCACCGAAGCGGCTCCAATCGGGGCTTAAACGGCGTGTTGATCGGCCAGGGCCGTCAGGTCGAGCTGCTGGAGCATCAACCGCGCCGATGGCACCAGCGCCTCACCCCGCAATGCCCCCAGCCCAGCCCCACTCGCCAGCCACTGCGGCTGCTCCGGCGGCAGCCAGGTGCGCAGGGTCTCGAGGCTGCGCAACCAGCGGCCCCAGTGGAAACTGCGGCGCGTGCGCAGCGGCCCCGCCTGCCCAGGCGCCAGGGGGCTCAACAGCCGGCCGCAGAACAGGATCGAGGCTTGCTCAGCCAGGAGCACCGCAGCACCGGGCGTGGGGCCGGGCGTCCACAACAACCGCAGGCCAGGCTCCAGCTCAGCGTGGGCAGCAAACGTGATCAGCTGCTGCACCCCCGGCAGCAGATAGGCCTCCTGCTCCTGCACGTGCACCGGCCAGCCCAGGGCCTCCTGAAACCGGCGCAAGCGGCCATGGCCATCCCGGCCCGTCAGCACGATGCAGCCGGAAGGCTTCTCCTGGAGGAAGGCCAGATTGGCGTCGTTAAACGCGGGGCAATCAACCAAGACCCCAGCTCCGGCCCCAGCCGGATGCTCTAGCCACCAGGCGCTGCCACCCTGGCTCTCGCGGCTCGGCGCAAACAACCAGAGCCCCTCCTGAACCAACCGCGGCGGGCGACCGGCGGGCGTGGGTTGTGCTTGGAGCCGTGACATCAGGGGGCAGGACCCGCAGACAACACCTAGCTTGTGGCAGCGGCCCCCTGGCTCCGGTGCGCACGATCCGACTGGGACAACCCTGGCCCCTGGGGTCAAGCGCCACCGACACGGGCGTGAATTTTTCCCTGGTGGCCCCGATGGCCACCCGCGTCGAGCTGTTGATTTTTCCGGCGGGCAACGCGCCGGAACCCGATCAAGTGGTGGAGCTCGACCATCACCACCGCTCCGGCGACATCTGGCATGTGGAGGTGGAAGGCCTCGGCATCGGCTGCTGCTACGCCTACCGGGTGTTCGGCCCGCTGCAGCCAGGCCGGCACGGCTTCAACCCCTCCAAGCTGCTGCTCGATCCCTGCGCCCGGGCGATCACCGGCTGGGATGTGTACCGCCGGGCTGATGCGGTTGGGGCGATGCCGAACACCGCCAGCTGCCTGAAAGGGGTGGTGACGGAGCGCGACCGCTTTGATTTCCGTGCTGCACCGCGGCCGCGCCACAGCTGGCAGCGCACGGTGATCTACGAGCTTCACGTGGGGGGCTTCAGCCGCGGCGCAGGCAGCCCGGTCAGCCCGGCCGCGCAAGGCACCTACCTGGGGCTGATCGAGGCGATTCCTTATCTCAAGGAGCTGGGCATCACCACGGTGGAACTGCTGCCGGTGATGGCCTTCGACCCCCACGATGCGCCAGCCGGCCGGCTCAATTACTGGGGCTACAGCCCCTTGAGCTGGATGGCCCCGCACCACGCCTACCAGCAGGGCGACGATCCGCTGCAGATCCGCCACCAGGTGCGTCAGCTGGTGAGCGCCTGCCACCACGCCGGCCTGGAGGTGCTGGTGGATGTGGTCTACAACCACACCTGCGAAGGCAACCAGGCGGGGCCCACCCTCAGCTGGCGCGGCATCGATGACCGCAACTACTACCACCAGAACGCCAAAGGCGATTACCTCGATGTGAGCGGCTGCGGCAACTCCATCGCCGCCAATCGCCCCCACTCCCGGCGGCTGATCCTGGAATCCATGCGCTGCTGGGCGCTGGAGCTGGGGGTGGATGGCTTCCGCTTCGACCTGGGCATCGCCCTCAGCCGCGGCGACGAGCTGGCCCCTCTCGATCATCCGCCTCTGTTTGAAGACATCGAAGCCGATCCCGAACTGGCGGATCTGAAGCTGGTGAGCGAACCGTGGGATTGCGGCGGCCTCTACCGCCTGGCTGATTTCCCAGCCCGGCGGGTCGGAGCCTGGAACGGCCGCTTCCGCGATGACGTGCGGCGGTTCTGGAAAGGAGATGACAAGAGCTGCTGGCCCATGGGGCAACGCTTGGCGGGCAGCCCTGATCTGTTCGGCGGCCAGCCAGCCTTGCTCGGCCGCAGCATCACCTTCCTCACCGCCCACGACGGCTTCACCCTGGCCGATCTGGTGAGCTACAGCCAAAAGCACAACCTCGCCAATGGCGAGGACAACCGCGACGGCGATAACCACAACAACAATTGGAATCACGGCGCCGAGGGCCCGAGCACTGATCCAGCCGTCACCAGCCTGCGGAACCGGCAGCTGCGCAACCTGCTCAGCTCACTGCTGCTCAGCCCCGGGGTGCCGATGCTGCTGATGGGCGATGAGGTGCGCCGCAGCCAGGGCGGCAACAACAACGCCTGGTGTCAGAACAACATCCTGGGCTGGATGCACTGGCAGCCGGATGCCGAGGATCAGGCCCTGCAGGTGTTTGTGCGGCGGCTGATCCACCTGCGGCACCACCTGGCGGACCTGCTCAACCCGGAGATCCCCCATCCGGAAGCGGGCAAGGCCCTGCGCTTTGATCAGGCCGGCCATCTGGTGCGCCAGTGGGATGGCGTGAAGCTGGGCCAGCCGGATTGGGCCGCCTGGTCGCACACCCTGGCCTGGAGCCTCAACGACCACGAGCGCGGCCCCCTGATCTGGTGTGGCATGAATGCCTATCACGAGGATCTGAGTTTCGAGATCCCCAGCTGCAGCAGCGGCTGGCGCCGGGTGATCGACACCCACCAACCCAGCGGTGACGACCTACCGACCGATGCGCCACCCATCGACGGGAGCAGCATCCCAATGGGCAGCCGCAGCCTGGTTCTGCTGGTGGCAGCCCCCCTGATGGAAGGGCATCAGCTGTAAGCGGGCTGCGGGAATCGAACCCGCATCATCAGCTTGGAAGGCTGAGGTTTTACCACTAAACTAAGCCCGCAACAGTACAAACGCTCTACAGCGCTCGCCTGTGGCCTGGCGCGCGTTGGGTTTCGCGCCGGTTGCAGCATTATGACCTGCGTTCGGAACAGGCCTGTTGTCCGCCGCCACCCCAAACGCCCCCGCCGCTCCCTTTGATGCGGCCAGCCTGCGGGGGGCCTCGCGGCTGCGCTTGCTGGTGGCCTACGGCCTGGGGGACGCCGGCACCGGCATGGCCGCCTCCCTGATCGGCTTCTACCTCTTCATCTTCTATACGGCGGCTGCCGGATTGCCCGCCTGGATGGCCGGCCTTGTGCTGATGCTCGCCCGCCTCTGGGACGCGGTGAACGACCCCGTGGTGGGTTGGCTCAGTGACAAAACCACCAGCCGCTGGGGGCCGCGCCTCCCCTGGATTGTGGGCAGCGCCTTGCCCCTGGGGGTGGCCATGGCCCTGATGTGGTGGCTGCCCCCCGGCAGCGACTGGGTGCGCTTCTGGGTGTTCGTGGCGGTTTCGGTGTTGGCCAACAGCCTCTACACCTGCGTAAACCTCCCCTACGCCGCCCTGGCAGCAGAGCTCACCACTGATGTGTCGCTGCGCACCCGGCTGAACATGGCGCGCTTCACCGGCTCGATCACCGCGGGGCTGGTGGGCATCGTGCTGGGGGGCCTGCTACTGCGCGACCACCAGAACCCGCTCAGCTACTGGAAGGTGGGTGTGTTTTCGGGCCTGATCATCACTGTATGCACCCTGCTGTGCGCCTGGGGCGTGGCGCCCTCAGCCCGCCACTGCCAGAAACCCCTAGCCGAGCGCGGCACCACGCGGCGCCTGATCAAACGGGTGCGCAGCAATGGGCGCTTCATCAAGGTGCTGGGGCTCTATCTGCTGCTCTGGTGTGCGCTGCAGATCATGCAAACCGCGGCGCTGATCTTTTTGCCGGTGGTGATGCACGTGCCGGAGGGATGGAGCAACTGGATCCTGCTGCCGTTTCAGATCAGCACCCTCGTGGGCCTGCAGCTGTGGACCTCGGTGTCCAACCGGCAAGGCCGCATTCGCGCCCTCTACTGGGGCAGTGGTCTCTGGGTGAGCGGCTGCATGGCCGCCATGCTGCTGGCGCCTCTGGATGAAGCGATCAGTCCGCTTGGGTCCCTTGCCAACGCCCTCCGCCTGGCGTTGTTGCTGGGCGCCATCCTGCTAGTGGGCCTCGGCGCCTCCACCGCTTACCTGATCCCCTGGGCCCTGCTGCCCGATGCCATCGACGCCGACCCGGAGAAACCGGCCGGCCAATACAGCGCCTGGATGGTGTTCACCCAAAAGATCTGCATCAGCTTTGCCCTGTTCTTCTTCGGCAACCTGATGAGCCTCAGCGGCTACGTGGCGTCCCGCGGCATGCTGCAGCCCGACAGCGCCCTGGTGGCGATCCGGCTGTGCATGGGCATCATTCCTGCAGTTCTGGTGGTCCTCGGCCTGGTGGTGATGCGCCGCTGGCCTGAGAAGGGTCTGCACCTGCAGCACCACCCCAGCGCTGGCTGACCCCCACCCATGCCCCAGATGTTCCGCCGCCGCCGTCTCCCCGCCTGGCTTCGCCCCCGCTGTCTCACGCGATTGGGCGAAAGCTGTCTGATCGGTGGGCAGGCCATGGCGGCCCTCGCCAAAGGCCAGGTGGGCATCAACGATCTGATGGCCGAACTGATGGAGGCCGGCCCGGGAAGCTTCCTGATCGTGATCATCACGGGCTTAGCGGCCGGCACGGTGTTCAACATCCAGGCCGCTTCAGAACTGGTGAAGCAGGGAGCCGGCAGCACCGTGGGCGGCATCCTCGCCCTCGGTCTGGCCCGTGAAATCGCACCGATCCTCACCGCCACCCTGGTGACGGGCAAGGTGGCTACGGCTTACGCCGCGCAGCTCGGCACGATGAAGGTGACCGAACAGATCGATGCGATCACCATGCTGCGCACCGATCCCGTGCAGTACCTGGTGGTACCCCGGGTGCTGGCGATGTTGATCATGACGCCCGTGCAATGCCTGGCGTTCTTCGCGGTGGCGATGTGGTCGGGCCAGGTGAGCAGCACCTTGCTGTATCAAATCCCGCCGGGGGTGTTCTGGAATTCGGTGCGCACCTGGATGGAGCCATCGGATCTGCCGGCGATGTTGCTGAAGGCCGTGGTGTTCGGCCTGCAGATCGCCGTGATCTCCTGCGGCTGGGGCCTCACCACCCGCGGCGGCCCCAAGGAAGTGGGCACCAGCACCACCGGTGCGGTTGTGATGATTCTGGTCACCGTGTCGCTGATGGACGTGGTGCTCACCCAGTTGCTGTTCGGCGAATGACCGGTTCTGAAGCGCCCCTGCCCGATCCCAGCCAGGGGGTGATCCTGGCGCCAAGCCCCTGGCTGCCCCTGGCGGTGGTGGCCTTGGGGCTGCCCTGCCTGCTGATCAACCTCTGGCTGGCGCTGGTGGTGAGCCTGTTCGGGCTGTTTCTGCTGATTCAGAGCCAGATTCTGCGGTTGCAATTCAGTGCCGATGCCCTGCTGGTGTGGCGCGGCAGCACGGTGCTGCGCCGCTTCCCCTACAGCGAATGGCTCAACTGGATCGTGTTCTGGCCTGCGCTGCCGGTGCTGTTTTATTTCCGTGAACAGCGCAGCATCCACTTTTTGCCGGTGCTGTTTGATGCCACCACCCTGCGCGAGCAGCTCAACCATCACGTGAGCGCCCAGCCATGAGCGACGACGTCTCCACACCTGCGCCCGACACCGCCAGCGAGGCGCCGCAAGCGGACTGGCAACAGCTGGCCCTGCGCGAACTGCAGCAGCAGCGCGATGCCCTGGAAGCCGAAATCAGCACGCTGAGCGCACGCCGCGATCAGCTCCAACAAGACATCAACAGCAGCTTTGCCGGCCAATCGGATTCGATCGCCCGGCGGGTGAAAGGCTTTCAGGACTACTTGGTGGGAGCCCTGCAGGAGCTGGCCGTGGCGGCCGAACAGATGGAGCTGGTGGTGCAGCCCCTGGTGGTGCAGCCCTCCCCCCTGGATCAGGCGGCGGCCCAGGCCGCCAGCAGCACCGATGCAGCGCCCGCCGCAGCACCGGCCGCTGCGGGCCTGTTCAGTGCCGATGAGCCCCTGATCCGCGAGCGGCTTCAGGGCTTCCAGGGCCAGCCAGATTTCTATGCCGACCCGTGGAAGCTGCGCCGCAGCCTGGAGGCCTCCGGGGCGAGCCTGCTCGAAGACTGGTTCCTGAACCAGGGCGGCCGCGGCGCCCAGCCCAGCAGCGGCAGCCGCAACCGCAATGCCCTGATCACCGCGGCAGCCATCTCGATCCTGGGCGATCTCTACGGCGAGCGCTTCCAGACCCTGGTGTTGGCCGGAACCCCGGAACGGCTGGGCGAGTGGCGCCGCGGCCTGCAGGATTGCCTGGGCCTGGCCCGCGAAGACTTCGGCCCCCAGAGCGGCATCGTGCTGTTCGAGCGTCCGGATGCCCTGATCGAACGGGCCGATCGCCTGGAAGAACGGGGCGAGCTCCCCTTCATCGTGGTGGATGCCGCTGAACCGGCTGTGGAGATCCCGATCCTTCAATTCCCGATCTGGCTGGCCTTTGCCGGAAGCCCCACCGAACTCGCCCTCGACGACGACCTGCTGTGACCGCACTCCTGCAAACCCCGCTGTTCTGCCTGCTGGCGGGCTATCTGCTCGGGTCGATCCCCAGCGGCTACCTGGCCGGCCGCTGGCTCAAGGGCGTGGACATCCGCAGCCTGGGCTCCGGCTCCACCGGCGCCACCAACGTGCTCCGGCAGTTCGGCAAGGCCCCGGCCCTGGTGGTGTTTCTGGTGGATGTGCTGAAGGGCACGGCTGCAGTGCTGCTGGCCAAAGCCCTGCTGCAGCCGCTCGGCATCACCGCTGAAAGCGACTGGTGGGTGGTGGCTGCCGGGTTGGCCGCACTAGCCGGGCACATCTGGCCGGTGTGGCTGGGCTGGCGCGGCGGCAAGGCGGTGGCCACGGGCCTGGGCATGCTGCTGGGCCTCACCTGGCCGGTGGGTCTGGCCTGCTTCGGCGTGTTCATGGCCGTGATCACGATCTCAAGGATCGTGTCGCTCTCCAGCGTGATCGCCGCGCTGAGCCTGCCGCTGCTGATGCTCGGCTCCTTTGCCAGCTCTGGCACCGGCCTCAGACCCGCCTATCTGGCTCTGGCGCTGGTGGCAATGGTGCTCGTGCTCTGGCGCCATCGCAGCAACATCGAGCGCCTGCTGGCCGGCACTGAACCGCGCATTGGCCAAAAGAGCTGAGGCTCTCGGCCTCAGCCCAGCTGGCGGCTACGTTCCGCCGCGGCCACCACGGCCTCGATCAACGCCGCGCGCAGGCCAGCGCTTTCGAGAGCGCGAAGGCCGGCAATGGTGGTGCCCCCGGGGCTGCTCACCATGTCTTTGAGCTGAGCGGGATGGAGCTGCTGCTCCTGCAGCAAGGCCGCTGTGCCAGCCAGGGTGCGCTGGGCGAGGTGGTGGGCTTGCACCCGGGGCAAGCCAGCCGCGACAGCACCATCGGCCATGGCCTCAGCCACCAGCGCCACGAAGGCGGGCCCTGAGGAGGTGAGGGCCAAGAAGGCATCCAGCTGGCTCTCCGGCAGCTGCAGCACTTCGCCCACCTGGGCAAACAGCTGCTCCACCCACTCCTGCTGGTCTGCCGACACCCCATCACCCCAGGCCAAGCCGGTGAGACCAGCGCGCACCAGACAAGGGGTATTGGGCACGGCCCGCACAATCCGCCAACCAGGGAAGAGGCGCTGCAGGCGGGCCAGGGTCACACCCGCCAACACAGACATGAGCAAGGGCGGCTCAACACCACTGGGGGCTGGAGCAGCGGCCGCTACGGCATCGAGTTGCTGCGGCTTCACCGCCAGGAGCACCGCAGCCGAGCCCCAGGCCGCCGCCGCCTCGGTGCTCACCTGGAGATCCGGGCGCTGGGCACGCAAACGCTCTGCAGAAGCCGGGGACGCCACGGCGGCCTGCACCACGGCCGCGTTGAGCTGACCGCTCTCCAGCAGGGGAAACAGCAAGGCCTGGGCCATCCGGCCCAGGCCGATCACCCCAAAGCTGGCGGGGGAAAAGCTGCTCAAGGGGCGGAGAGAGGCGCTCAGCCGACGCTAGCGCCGTAGGTTTCGCGGCCCCAGGCGGGAGCGGGCGCCGCCTCAGGCTCCTGGCTCACCTCACGCGACACCACGGTGGAGGCAGAGGGCTCTTCGCTGGCAGCGGTGGTCACGGTGACGCAGCTGGGAGCGAACAGGAAGATGCTTTCGCCCACACGCTCTTGATGGCCGTCGATGGCGAAGGTGCCACCGGCCACGAAATCCACGGCACGCTGGGCCTGATCCGGCTCCATCATCGTGAGGTTGAGGATCACGGTCTTGCGCTCGCGCAGGGCCTGGATGGCGCGGGGCATCTCGTCGAAGCTGCGGGGCTCCATCAGGGTCACTTCCGCCGCTGAGGAGGAGATGCCCGGCATGCCGATCACATTGCTGCCGGCAAAGGGATCAACGCTGTCGAAATCGCTGGTGAGAGCCAGAGCGCCGGGGCTGGTGGTGCTGCTGGTTTCCGGCACATCGCCGTGGTCGTAATCGAGCTCGTCGTCGTAGCCGTCGAGGTAGTCGTCACCGGAGACAACTGCACGCAGGCGGGAGAGCAACGACACCGTGAAACCTCGGTCTTGGCACTGGAACCTAGATAGCGTCCCACGCCGGCGCTGACAAGGGTTTCGGGCCGAAGAGGGCCGAGCCGATACGAACCCAGCTGCTACCAGCCGCTGCGGCCTCACGCCAATCGCCGCTCATGCCCATCGACAGCTGCTCCAGCCCCAGCTCCCGGGCCAAGGCAGCGCAGTCGTGAAACAGGCTCTGGCGCTCGGCTGCATCCAGCCCCAGGGGCGCCATCGTCATCAAGCCCACCAGCTGCAGCGCGGGCAATGCCTGCAGCTGAGGCCAGGCCTGGCGCAGCGCTTCGGGCTCGAAACCACCCTTGGCCGGATCCGGGCGCAGCTTCACCTGCAGCAGCACCTTCGGGCTGACGCCCTCCTCCTGCGCGATCCGAGCCACTCGCTCGGCCAGGGGCAGGGAATCCACCGAATGCAACCAGGCAAAGCGCTGCAGCACTGGCCGCACCTTGTTGGCCTGCAATCGACCGATGAAATGCCAATCGAGCCCCGGCAGGTCCGCCAACTCATCTTGCTTGGGGGCAGCTTCCTGAAGACGGCTCTCGCCGAAGCTGCGTTGCCCCAAGCCGGCCAACTCGCGGATGGCGGCGGCCGGGTGGCCCTTGCTCACAGCCAGCAACTGGGTGGAGGCCGGCAGCTGGGCGCGGATCGCGGCCAATCGCTCGGCGGCGGACTCAGGCACCACCGGCGATCAAATGAAGGTTTGATCGAACAGTTGACGCCAGCGCGCATGGGCTTGCGGCCCTTCCCGGCGGGCACGGGCGAGGTTTTGCTCCGCGAGGTGCCGCGCATCCATCAACGGAATCACCTCAAATTGAGCGCCGCGCTCCTGCAGGGTCACCACAAAAAACATGCGCTGGGCATAGAGCGTCGCGTAGAGATCACGCCCCTCAGCCACCTCGGCCACGCGGTAGAGCAACCCGAAGGTGGGGTGGTTGAGATAACGCTCTGTGCTCACGCAGCGCTCAATCGGTCTGTACCGACGGTGACCAAATCAGACGTCACCGTACCTCCACCGCAAACCGAGCAAGAGAACAAGCCCCAGCGCGGCAAACCATTGCAGCGCTGGCTTGGGCAGGGGATCGCGCAACAACTGAGCCGGAGCAATCCAGCGCCCGCCCTTGGCCATCAGCGCTTCAGCGCCCTGCTCAGCCCGCAACAACACATTCGCCAGCAGGCGCTCACCCAGAGCAAGCACCAGGGCGAGCGACCCCTGCAGACCCAGTTGGCGCAGGTTCACCGAGCGGGTGGCCACCGAGCGCAGCAGGTTCTGAAATTCCTCCTGGACCAGCGGCAGAAAGCGCAGCGACAGCAGCAAGGTGAACCCCAAGCGCTCCACCGGCACCCCCAGCCGCGCCAGGGGTGCGATGCACCAGCTCAAGCCCCACACCAACGCTTCCGGCGGCGTGGTGAGCAAGAGCAGATTGGCGCTGTGAATCACGGTGAACAGCAACGTGGCGCTGTTGAGCCCCAAGGCCGCGGAGCGGCGTGTGATCACCAGGGGGCCAAGGGGAACGGGCCCCAGTTGCACCGGCCCCCACCGCAACAACTCCCAGCGCATCCCCTGATCAGCAGGGGCCAGCCGGATCTCCTGCGGCGGCCGGTTCTGGGGCACCGCAGCGGCACCACCAGCGGGCAGAAGCGTGGCGAGCAGTCCCACCAGCAGCGACAACACCAGCAGCAACGGCAGGGTGCGGCGCCAGATCCGCCAGGACAGGCCGCTACAGGCGGTGACCAGCAGCAACAGACCCACCAGGGCCAGCCGCCACCAAGGACCCGCCAGGATCGGCGTGAGCAGGAAGGCCACGGTCCAGGCGAGCTTCAGCCGCGGATCAAGATCACGCAGCCAGCTGCCGGTGCCATCGACGTATTGGCCGATGGGGATTTGCCGTAACCAATCCATCAGGCGCGCACCGCCAGAGCCTTCGGCCCCATGGCCTCAGCGGCCGCGAGCCTGCTGTTTGGCCAGATCGCGCTCGGCATCGCGTTGCTGCTTGCCGCGCCAGAACAGCTTGAGCGGTGAACCTTCAAAGCCCAAGCCTTCACGGATCTGCCGTTCCACGTAGCGACGGTAGGTGTCGCCGAACAGCTTCGGGTCGTTCACGAACAGGGTGAAGCTCGGCGGACGCGTGGCCACCTGGGTGCCGTAGTAAATGCGGCCCTGACGGCCGCCGCGGCTGGTGGGGGGAGAACGCCAGCTCACGGCCTCCTGGAGAACTTCGTTCACCACCGAGGTGCTCACCCGGCGGCGGTGCTGCTCCACCGCCACGGCCGCAATCGCAAAGATGCTCTGCACCCGTTGGCCGCTCAAGGCCGAGGTGAACAACATCGGCGCCCAATCGAGGAAATAGAGCTTGGCGCGCAGCTCCTTTTCCATCGCCGGCATGGTGTGGGAGTCCTTTTCAATGGCATCCCATTTGTTCACCACCACCACGCAGGCGCGGCCGTCTTCTTCAATGCGGCCTGCGAGGCGCTGATCCTGCTCGGTCACGCCATCGAGCACATCGATCACGAGCACGCACACATCGGAGCGCTCAATCGCCTTAAAGCTGCGATTGATCCCGAAAAATTCAGGGCCGTAGTTCACCGAACGCTTGCGGCGAATGCCGGCGGTGTCGAGGATTTTCCAGGTATGGCCCTCGCGCTCGATCGTGGTGTCAATCGTGTCGCGGGTGGTGCCACGAATCGGGCTCACGATCGCCCGCTTCTCGCCGCAGATCGCATTGAGCAAGCTGGATTTACCCACGTTGGGGCGGCCAATGATCGCCAGCTGAATGGGCTCCTCACCGGTGAGTTCCTCGGTGGGAGGCAGGTGATCCACCAGCTTGTCGAGCAAATCACCGGTACCGGCGCCATGGATCGCCGAAATCGGATAGGGCTCACCCAGGCCAAGGCTCCAGAACTCGGCGGCCATCGACAGGCCCGCCTCCGGCGATTCGCACTTATTCACCGCCAGCAGCACTGGCACGTTGTGGCCGCGCAACCATTCGGCGATGGATTCATCAGCGGCGGTGAGCCCCTGCTGGCCATCGGCGATCACCACCGCCACGGAGGCCTCCGAGAGGGCCAAGTTGGCCTGCTCGCGGATTTCGGGCAGGAACTCGCTGTCGTCGTCGAACACCAGGCCACCGGTGTCGACAACCTTGAAGTGGCGATCACGCCAGTAGCCGTCTTGATAGGTGCGGTCCCGGGTTACGCCGGGCTCGTCGTGCACGATCGCCTCACGGCTCTTACAGAGACGATTCACCAGGGTGGATTTGCCCACGTTGGGGCGGCCAATGATGGCAACGACCGGCAGAGCCAAGCGGGTATCACAACAACTGTCGTGACTTGACCCTACAGGCCGGCGGAAGCGAAAAACTTTCTGCCGTCGCAGGATGCGACACGTCGAGTCTCGCTAGCAGAAGGGTGTTCTGAGCCCCGCCCCTGCGGCGGCCTGCCTCGATGGTGGAACTGATCGCCGCAATCGTGGTCGACCTCTCCGACCAGAAGCTCTACGTCTACAACCCCCAGCAGGAGCTGGTGCGCACGGTGCTGGTGAGCACCGGGAAAGCCACCACGCCCACACCGATGGGCAATGGCCAGGTGTACACGAAGCACCGCAGCGTCACCATGCGCGGCCGCACCTATGTGGTGCCCAACGTGCCTTACACGATGTGCATTACCGAAAACGAACTGATCTGCCTGCATGGCGCTCCCTGGCAGGAAGCGGCCGGGCAGCGCTTTGGTGTCGCCCGCAGCAGTGGCTGCATCCGGATCCCCAGCCCCCACGCCCGCTGGCTGTTCGAGAACACCCCCATCGGCACCCCGGTCACGATCCAGGCCTGAACGGCTTCAACTGATGGGCAAATCGCCCGGGTGGCCCGCCACCGGATCGGCGGGCTGCTCCCGCAGCTCCGGCAGCGGACCGCTCTCCGGCAACGGCTCACCCCGCTGGGCCAGGTGCGCCAGCAGCCAATTCACGGCGGTGGCCCGGCGCGTGCGGCGCGGGTAGAGCTGGCCGATGCGATACCCGCCGAAGCCAAGCTGCTCCTTGAGTAACTGCTTGTGCTCTTTCGGGATGGAGCGCGTGAGCGCCACCGAGGGCGGCCGTTCGGCAATGAATTGTGGTTCGATCGGAAACGACTCCCGCCAGCCGGCTTCCGTAGCCGGGCCCGCGCTCCAGCGGCCGGAGCCGTTTGGCTCATAACCCAGGCGCGGCCAGATCAGTTCACACACGAAGCGGTCGCTGGTGCGATCGGCCAGCACCGCTTCCAGCAGCGCCCGGCTTAGGGGGAAGGGCACAGGAGCGGTGGCGGCTTCGGCGGGGGGCATCGGCCTGGAGTCCGACAATCGGATCACCATGATCACCGCCCTACCTCCTCTCCAGCTCGCTGGCCGCGGCACCGCCCGCCAGCTGCGCTGCCGCGTGCTGCAGTCGCCCCTGGCGGGGGTGAGCGATCGCATCTTCCGGGGCCTGGTGCGGCGCTGGGCACCGGATGCGCTGCTGTTCACCGAAATGGTGAATGCCACCAGCCTCGAGCTGGGCCATGGCCTGATCAAGGTGGAGGAGCTGGCCAGCGAGCCCGGCCCGATCGGCGTGCAGCTGTTTGATCACCGCCCGGCCGCCATGGCCGATGCGGCCCGCCGCGCCGAGGCCGCCGGCGCCTTCCTGATCGACATCAACATGGGCTGCCCGGTGAAGAAGATCGCCAAAAAGGGTGGCGGCAGCGGCCTGATCCGCGACCCCAGCCTGGCGGCCCGGATCGTGGAAGCCGTGGCCGCAGCCGTGGCCATTCCCGTGACGGTGAAAACACGCCTGGGCTGGTGCGGCAGCAGCCTCGATCCAGTGGGCTGGTGCCGCGAGCTCGAGGATGCTGGCGCCCAGCTGCTCACCCTGCACGGCCGCACGCGCGAGCAGGGCTTCAAGGGCCAGGCCGATTGGGATGCGATCGCCGCCGTGAAGCAGGCGCTGCAGATCCCCGTGATCGCCAACGGCGATGTGAACTCCGCCGACGACGCCCTGCGCTGCCTGGCCCACACCGGCGCCGATGGCGTGATGGTGGGCCGCGGCGCGATGGGCGCCCCCTGGCTGGTGGGCCAGATCGACGCCGCCCTCAGCGGCCGGCCCGTACCGCCCAGCCCCGGCGCCCTCGAGCGGATCCAGCTGGCCAGCGAGCAACTGCAGGCGCTGGTGGCTGCCCGCGGCGACCACGGCCTGCTGATCGCTCGCAAACACATGAGCTGGACCTGCACCGGCTTCAGCGGAGCGCCGCAGCTTCGCCACGCCCTGATGCGCGCTCCCACCCCCGCAGACGCCCTAGCGTTGCTCCATCACGCCGCGACCCAGCTGGGATGACTGCGGAGCTGTGGCTCCCCTGGCTGGCCCTGCTGTGGCCCCTGTGGCTGAGCCGCCGGCCTGAGGCCCGTTGCCCGCTGTGGATGCGGCGCAGCCTGCTGATGCTGCTCGGGCTGCTCAGCCTGAGCTATCTGCACTGGCGCGTCACAGACAGTCTCAACCTGAGCTCTGCGCTGGCCGCGGCCCTGAGCGTGCTGTTGCTGCTGGCCGAGGGCTGGCTGCTGCTCAGCGGGCTGTTGCCGTTGCTGCTCGCTTGGCGGCGTTTCAGCGATGGCCGCCCTGAAGCAGATGCGGCCCAGGCCCAGTGGCAGGCCAGCAGCTGGCGGCCCACGGTGGACGTGCTGATCCCCACCTGCGGCGAACCCCTGCCGGTGTTGGAGCGCTGCCTGCGGGCCTGCAGCCAGCTGAGCTATCCGCACAAGCAGCTGTGGGTGCTTGATGACGGCGGCCGCGCCGAGGTGGCTGAACTGGCCGCCCACTACGGCGCCGGCTACCAGCACCGGCCGCAGCGGAGCCACGCCAAGGCCGGCAACCTCAACGCCGGGCTGCCGCTGGGCAGCGGCGAGCTGGTGGCGGTGTTCGACGCTGATTTCGTGCCCCAACAGCACTTTCTCGAGCGCACGATCGGCCTGTTGCTCGATCCGCAGGTGGCGCTGGTGCAAACCCCCCAGCACTTCTTCAATGCCGATCCGGTGATGCGCAACCTGGCCATGGAGGCCTGGCTGCTGCCGGATGAGGAGAGCTTCTACCGCTGGATCGAGCCGGTGCGCAGCGGCTGGGATGCGGTGGTGTGCGCCGGCACCAGCTTCCTGGTGCGCCGCGCCGCCCTGGAAGACGTGGGCGGCTTCGTGGAGCAGGCCATCTCGGAAGACCTAGTCACCGGCATGGTGCTCGCCTCCCGGGGCTGGAAGCTTCGCTACCTCGGCGAAAAGCTGAGCGCCGGCCTGGCCGCGGAAACCATGCTGGATTTCGTGCGCCAGCGGCAGCGCTGGGCCTCCGGCACCCTGCAGGCCCTGCGGCTGCGGCAAGGCCCGCTGCGGCTGCGGGGGCTGCGCTGGGGCCAGCGCCTGGCCTATCTGGAAGGGGCGCTGCACTGGTTCAACACCGTGCCGAGGCTGCTGTTGCTGCTGATGCCCCTGTGCATCGGGCTGCTGGGGATCTCGCCGATCCGGCTCACCACCACAGCGGTGCTCGGCCTCCTGGCGCCCCTGTGGATCGCCCTGCTGCTCAGCACCGGCTGGCTCAACCGCGGCAGCCGCCATGCCCTGCTGGCGGATTTGCCGGGCTGGGCCCTGGCCGTGCCCCTGGCCGCCACGGTGCTTGCCAGCCTCTGGGGCCGGGTGCAGCCGTTTCGGATCACCCCCAAACACCGCGAACAAGGCCAGGGAGGCATCGCGCCGGTGCTGGCGTTACCGCTGCTGGTGCTGCTGGGCCTCAATGGCCTCAACCTGTTCTGGATCCTGCGTTCTCTGGCCTCAAACGGCAGCAGCAGCGCCGGCGCCTGGCTGGGATTCCTCTGGGGCAGCCTCACCCTGCTGGGTTTGCTGGTGGCCCTGCGGGCCTGCCACGACCCTGCCGCCGGCGACCCCACCCCCTGGCTGGCACTCGCCCTGCCGGCCACGCTTCATGCACGGGATCCCCAGGGCCAGCTGCATCACTGTTTGGCCCCGATCGAAGCCCTGAGCGAACGGGGCGCATGGCTGCGCAGCCCAACCGATCTCGGCGAGGGCTGGAGCCTCGAGTGCCTGCAGATCCACGCCCTCAACGGCATGGAGCTGCCGCTTGAACCGCACCAGTCGCTGCCAACGGGGAACCGCCTGCTGCTGTGGAGCACCCGCGAGGCCGCCAAGCCGGCGCGCGAGCGCTTCATCCAGTGGCTCTACAGCCGCCCCCAGGGCTGGCCCGAGCGGCAGGCACCACCGGAATGGCGCGCTCTGGGAGCGTTGCTGGCCCGGCTGATCAGGCCAACTCCGGTGCCCCGCTTGAGCCTGGTGCCGCAGCAGCTGGAGCATCCGCCGGCTCGGGGCAAACGCGGTTCTGAAAGTCGCAGCGGTAAATCGCCGGCTTCTGCCAGCTGAGCGGGATCTCGAGCAAGTCGCGGCTGCCGGTGATCGCCTGCACCGCCAGCAGCACCATGATCAAGAGGTTGCTGGCGATATGCAGGCGGCGCCAACGCAGGTGGCGCGTGATCTCGGGGCGGGCCGCCATGTTGAACAGCAGCAGCCCCGTGAGCAGCACGCCGCTCCAGTAGTGGGAACTCCAGAAGGCACCGCTGAGGGGGTTATCGGAGAGCCGCCAGATCTCCGCCTGACTGCCCAATCCCAACAACCCCGCCCAGGTGAGCAGGGTGAAGCTGGCCCGCAGCGCCGGTTGCTTCACCTTGAGCAAGGCCAGCAACGCCACGAGGGTGCCAGCGGCCACCAGCATCAGCAGGGCAAGGCGCGCCGCACCACCGGCGAACACAGCCCCCGGCTCCACGGCCTTGCTGATGAAGGAATAGACGAGCGCGATCAAGACCGCCACCACGACCCCGGCGGTGAGCCAGCGGCCGTGATCAGCGTGCTCGCGCGGCACCGGCGCCGGCTGCTTGGTGATGCCCAGGCGCTTTTCCCGCACCAGGATGCCGAGCCGGATCGTGGCCCCCACCACCGGATACACAAACAGGATCACCAGCACCGGGTGGAGCAGGGAGAACCAATCGATCGGAGTCATCGCGGCGCCTCCTTCAGGGCAACACCGCCGGCCAGCCCTGGCGGATCAACAAGAGCGAAAAATAGGGCTGCTCAGCTGCGCTGACCGCCGCCGCCCTGGCCACCAGCTGATCGGGCCAGCCCACCCGCTGGGCAAACAGGCTCTGCTCCAGCAGGCCTCGTTCCGCGAGCAGCGGCTGCACCCAACTCCAGCGGTGCCCCAGTTTCAGCAACGCCAACACGGCTCCAGCGGCAGAGGCCTGCTCGAGCAGCAGCTCAAACTCCGCCGAAGTTTCAGGGGTGGGACGGATCCAGAGCGGTTCCTGCTGTAAGGCCAACGGCCAGGGCATGCCCAAGCTGGAGGCTGCAGCGGCGGCGGCGGCCGCGGCCGTAATGCCGGGGATCACCCGAATGGGCAGCTCCGGGTGCTGCTCTGCCAGGGCCAAGAGCACGTATGAACAGCTGGCGTAGAGGGAGCTATCGCCCTCGCATAGCAACACCACCCGTTGGCCAGCCCGCACCTCAGCGGCCAACGCCGCGGCCGCCGCATGCCAGGCCTCCCGGCGTGGCTCCGCTTCCGCCACCATCGGGAAGAGCAACGGCAACCGCCTCTGATCGGGCCCAATCCAGGGGCCGGCGATGCGCGCAGCCATGCCGTCAGCATCGAGGCGCGTCACCGGATAGGCCACCACGCCAGCCGCTTCGATCGCCCTCACCGCTGCCACGGTGAGCAGCTCAGGGTCACCAGGGCCTACCCCCACCAGCGTGAGACCCGCCGCCGCTAGTTCAGAAGCTGGAAGGTGATCCAAACAACAGGGGAGACGGACAGCCGCCTTTCTAGGCTGCAACCACAGGCGGCATGACCCGATGAGTCATCTGCAGATCTTTCCGGCCAGCGGCAGCCACCCGCTCCCCAGCTTTGCCAGCAACGACCCAGCCCTCATCGCTGCCGAGCTAGCGGAACGGGGCATCGGCTTTGAACGCTGGCCGGCCCACCAGCCATTGCCGGCAGGCGCCAATGCCGATGCCGTGCTGGCCGCCTACGCCGCTGAGATCGCGCGGGTGCAGTCGCGAGGCACTTACCCCACCGTGGATGCGATCCGGATGTTGCCGGATCATCCCGATCGCGAAGCGCTGCGCCAGAAGTTTCTGGCCGAACACACCCACGCTGAAGACGAAGTGCGCTTCTTCGTGGAAGGCCAGGGCCTGTTTTGCCTGCACATCGGCAACGAGGTGCTGCAGGTGCTCTGCACAGCCGACGACTGGATCAGCGTTCCCGCCGGCACCAAACACTGGTTCGACATGGGCAGCGCCCCGCAGTTCTGCGCCATCCGCTTTTTCGACAACCCCGAAGGCTGGGTGGCGCAGTTCACCGGTGATGCGATCGCCGAGCGCTATCCCCTGCTCACCTAACGCCGGCCGCCGCCCATCTGCTCCCGTTCACCTGAAACACCCTGGAACTTCCCCACCTCCTCATCTGGCACAAAACGTTTGACCATGCAATGGTGAATCCATCGAGAGAAACCACGCTCCGATTCACCTTAGCCATCCGAAAACGGAAACCATGACCAAGAAAGAAAACCCTGATCACAACCCACAAACTCTCAACCTCACCAACGAAGAGCTCGAGGCCGCAACCGGAGGCGCCGGCGAATTGGGAGAGCTCCTCAACGAGTATTTCAAAGAACACGGGATTGATCCCCATTCAGAGGAGTACCGCAAAGAAGTCGAGGAGTCTTTAAAACAAAAGAGAGGCGCAGGAAGCCAGACTGTATTCAGCTGAGATCTGCAACCCATTCCAAGCCTGCAAAGCCCGCCCCAGCAGCGGGCTTTTGTTTTGAGCTTTTCCACCAGACATTCCCCGAAACCTCACCGGCCATTCATCTGGTTCCCCGAACTCAGCCCTGCGATGGTGACGCCATCGAGAGGAACACACCTCCGATCTCACACCCACCACCCCACAGGGCTAACAGCATGACGATCAACACCAGCGAACTGAACACCCCATCCATCCAAATCCCCTTCCAACTCTCAGACGACCAACTCAGCGGAATCACTGGCGGGAAGCGGCGAGGCGCCAACCGTGGCGGGCGCAACAACAAGCCCAAGAGCAACGTCACATGGATCGCACCCGTCTTCTTTGGAAATCCGCAGATCCCGCAACCCTCGCCCAGCCCTGACATCAACGATCTCTTGGATCCTTCCAAGCTGCCGATCCAGCTCTAAAAATGCTGCACTGATTGGCAGCCAGACGGATTATCAGACGGCTCCAGCATTCCCAAAATGAAACGGAAGTTGCAATGAGCAAAACGGTTTCTTGATCAGCCTTGGCGAAGATCTGAAGCAGCCGTGATGTCACAACCGGTCTTGGTGGTGGGAGCAGGGCCGGTGGGCCTCACCCTGGCGCTGGCCCTGCGTCAGCAGGACATCGCCGTTCGGGTGGTGGAACGGATGGAGAAGCCCACTGAGCTCTCCAAGGCCCTGGTGATCTGGCCGCGGACCCTGGAGTTGTTCGATCTTCAGGGCTGCGTCGAGCCCTTCTTGAAGGCTGGGATTCAGGGCCACGGAGCCCGGATCCAGGCCGGTCAAAACCTGCTGGCGGCGGTCTCCTTTTCCAAGGTGCAGAGCGCATTCCCCTACGCCTTGATGATTCCCCAGAACCGCACGGAGGCGGTTCTGACCCAGTTGCTGGCGGAGCGGGGCGTGACGGTGGAACGCCAGGTGGAACTCAGCCGCTTCACCGCATCAGACGACGGCGTGACGGCTGAACTCAGCCGGGCGGATGGCAGCAAGGAAACGTACCAGTACAGCTCTGCACGCCCTCGCGTCCGAAACACCCACGGCCAAATCCAAAGCCCATGGCCACACTGAATTTGGGGAGGCCGGGCCATGACCGATGACATCTTTGGAGGTTCGACCCCGAAAGGAAACGTGGTTTGGGTTCCCACAGCGCTCCCTGCCCTGGCGACAACACTGCTGGATCCTTCTACTGGTGTTGATCCCGATTAGGAAATTGTTCACTTTTTTGCGTGGAACCTGCCAGGCCTCCCTTCTTCATCAGAAGTCGCAAGCCAATGCCAGATGCCTCTCGATCACGTCGCCGACGTGCGCGCCTCAAAGTAGTCAACCCAAGATCTGCTGGAATTGATATTGGGAGTCGATTCCATGTTGTTGCCATACCCACAGAGCTCGATGACGAGCCACTGCGTAAGTTTCTGAGCTTTACCAGCGACCTGAAGCGAATGGTCGAGTGGTTACTCGCTGTCAACATCACGACCGTAGCGATGGAGTCGACCGGAATCTATTGGGTCCCTTTATACGAAATACTTGTGGCTAACGGCATTGAAGTCTTTTTGGTCAATGCTCGTCACGCCAAAAATATACCAGGCAGAAAGACTGATATCAATGATGCGCAATGGCTCCAACAGCTCCACAGCTATGGCCTTGTTCGAGCAAGCTTTCAGCCTGATCCCTGTATTGCAAAGCTCAGGGCCTATTTTCGGCAGAGAGACGTCCTAGTGCGCTATCGCTCCTCGCATCAGCAACACATCCAAAAAGCCCTGATGCAGATGAATCTGCAATTGCATCACGTGGTAAAAGACATCACTGGTCTGACGGCTCGCAGGATCATTGATGCCATTCTCTCTGGTGAACGAGATCCCAAAAAGCTTGCTGCACTGCGTGACCGACGCTGCAAAGAGTCTGTGGAGACTATTGCTGCTGCCCTTGATGGAAACTATCAAGAAGAGCACCTATTTGAACTCAAAGTCGCTGTCGAGATGTTCGATGTTTACTCGGCAAAGATCCAGGAGTGCGAACTGGCTGGGCAGTCAGTGCTCCAAGAGCTGGCTGGAGATGACTACGTTGAACCCGAGAGACAAGCTAGCGACAGTCGAATCAAGGGAAATGGCTTCTCGTTTAATCCTCAAGAACTGATTAAATCACTCGCAGGCCACGACCTATTGGCTCTTCCTGGCCTTGGCCCCGCGACGGTGATTACCTTGATCAGTGAGTGTGGTCTCGACATGACACGCTGGCCAAGCGCCAAGCATTTCGTCTCCTGGCTTGGGTTGAGCCCGCAAAACAAGATATCCGGAGGGCGTGTGCTGTCCTCACGCACAAGACAGGGAACAACAAGGGCCGGAAGTGCCTTTTGGATGGCAGCAGTTCCACTCAGTAGGACAAGCACGGCGCTGGGTGCATTTCAGCGACGGTTGTCTGCGCGAGTGGGCAAAAGCAAGGCTTTGATTGCCACGGCACGAAAGCTGGCCATTCTTTACTACAAGACCATTAGATATGGCATGGAATTTCAAGAACACGGAGATTTGGCTTACCAGCAGGCATCTCGCGAACGTCAAATCCATGGTCTGGAAAGACGTGCAAAAGCACTGGGTTACCAACTGGTTGCTACCGGCTGATAGGCGGAGATCCCTGATGGCCGTGGGTGTTTCTTAGGAACGATGGAGTGCGGTTACTTGCTGGGCTGTGATGGTGCCCACAGCGTTGTGCGCCATCAGCTGGGTCTGGCCTACAGCGGCGAAACCCTGGAATCGAATTGGGTTCTGGCGGACGTCAAGCTTGATGGCCCTGCAGCCTCCGACCAGATCGCCGTGGTCTGGAATCCCGAGGGGATCCTGGCCCTGTTTCCGATCGTCGGAGACCGTTTTCGCATCATTGGCGATGTCTCGGGGACGGAGGCGGCCGACCCCAGCCTGGAGCAGGTCCAAAGGCTGGTGGTGCAGCGCTTGGGATCGGGCTTCCGTGCGCACGATCCGATCTGGCTCAGTCATTTTCGAATCAATGAGCGCAAGGTTGATCGCTACAACGTCGGGCGGGTCTTTTTGGCAGGGGATGCGGCCCACATCCACAGCCCAGCTGGGGGCCAGGGGATGAACACCGGGATGCAAGACGCGTTCAACCTGGCTTGGAAGTTGGCCCTGGTGCTGCAGGGCAAGGCGGGGCCGCAGCTGCTGGAGACCTATTCCCCGGAACGCAGCGGGATTGGCGATCGGGTGCTGCGCAATGCCGGAGTTTTGACGCGGGTTGCTCTGGTGCGGCAGCCCCTGCTGCGTCGTCTGCGGAATCTGGCGTTCACGAATTTGGGCCGCAGTCGTCGTTTCCAACGCCGCCTGGTGGAGCAGCTCTGCGAGACCGATCTGCACTACCGCGGCAGCGCCCTCGCTCCCGTGCTCGGCCGATCAGGAGGCGGACTGAGGCCCGGCGAGCGCACGCCGGATCTGCCTTGCCAGGGCCCCAATGGCCAGACCCGTTTGCACGCACTTCTGCGCTCAGGTCGCTTCGTGTTGTTGTCCATTGGCGCGCCCCTGCCGCCGATTGAGACTGACCTTGCCGGCAATTGGCTGGCCACGGCTAGTGCAGAGCCCCAGCTGGGTTATGTCGCTGGCCAGACCTATCTGATCAGGCCGGACGCTTATCTCTGCAGTTGCACCCCCAGCGCAGAGCAGGAGCGCCTTGTGGCCCTGTGGGATCAGTGGCGCTGAGGCAGTGAACTGATCAGCGTGTTTGGACCCCAACCGAATGCATGCGCACGTCTTGAGGATCAGCCAGGTCCCCTGTCAAGGCAAGGGTTTCCACCGCCGCCAATTCCTGGAGCCGCGCCACCGTGGCCTCACGGCCAAAGCGCTCTTCGCACAAACACCAATAGAGGCCGAAGTGGTGCAACTCCGTTGCACGGGAACAGACTTTAGAACCGTGTGGCGCAGATGTGGCAGCGGTGAACCCGCTGAACCAAAACGAAGTAGTTCGCTCACCTGCCCAAGTAAAGACAGAAGTGGTTCGGCTCACCACTGTCTGTTCGGTTGGACAACTGGATCCCTGCCGCGGGGATTGCCGTCACGAGGTCTCGCCTGACGAACCACTGACGACCCACTTCCCGATCCCTGACCGCTTCAAAACAAACCCCAACCGCTCCTCCCTGCTGTTCCAACCGTGCAAGGTCGAGTTGCTCACCCCCAGCACCTTGGCGAGAGTGGAGGTCGTAAGGATGTAGCCCTCAGTCGCCGCCTCCTTGAGAAGGCGATAGGGCGCCAGCGGATCCTCCCTGGGCGGAGGTGCCACAACCTTCACCGCCTCGGTCACCGCCTCCGCCAAGGATCGCACCACCCTCTCCTGCGCCGGGGCAATGGTCAGGTGAACAGTGTCAGTCGTATGTCCGACGTCAATCGTCTGTCCGTCGTCCGTCAGTCGGCCAACCACTGCCGCCTCAAGGTCCTTGAGCCCGAACCCCTGAGAGATATGCCAGTGGGCGGCGTCCAACGTGAAGACGTCCTGCGTAGCGAAGAAGGTGCGGTTAGCTCTCTTGGATCCAGTCACACCGACCGCACCCATGCGGACATAGAGGGTCTGCTTGGAGATGGCATACCGAGCACAGGCCGCCTTCACCCCAAGCTCTTGAGTGGGCAATGGGGGGAGCCCGCTACTCACGGGGTCATAGGGCGGCAATGAGACACGGCTACTAACCATCAGTCGTCCGTCAGTCAGGTGTCACCCATTGGTATCAAGAACGCCTTGGGACACTGACGTCCCAGCGCCTCCGCCTTGATCCCAGGCACGCCCGACTTGGCCGACGGCTAAAGCTGGAGCCCGTGAGCCCAAGGGGAGTCGTGATGGACAGTCGCCTGCTGAGGGTGGACGACGGAGCCACGTCGCCGCCCAGGAGACCACGGGTGGACACTTTTTTCTGACTTAGTTCCTTTTCTTTCCGGCTTTTTTGAGAAACCAGTTTTTACACGCAAAGCAAGTAAAGCGTGGAGAAGTAAGGAACTCCCTAAAAGTGTGGGCCACTAGGAACTAACTCAGGAAAAAGTGTCCACCACTGGTGTCCTCGTACAGGTCCAGCAGTCTGACCAGCGCCGCAGCCAGGGTCGTCGTCCCCTCCTGCTCCTTCACGTGGACCAGCCGCTGGAGATCTCGCTCGTCCAGACCCAGCTTCACCACCTTCCGTCCTTCGACCTTCACTTCACGGCCCTCCTCAGCTCTCGTCGTCCGGTCTTTCCGTTGTGGGTGACTTTCCACTCACCCGTCTCAACCAGGTGCCTCACCAGCGCCTTCGCCAGCTTCGACGAACAGTCCAGCGCCTGTGCGAGTTCCTCACGGGTGGTGCCTTCCAACTCGTCCGGTGGGAGCAACTTCGTGACCTCGTCAAACAGCTTTTCATCAGCAACCACCAGCCACTCGGTGCTCTGCTGGCGGTCCTCCCACAGCAGGCGACTGACCCACTCGGGTTTGTCCGCCCAGCTCGGGAGGCTCGCCGACCGTCTCCGAGCCTTCTCGAGTGTGGGAGCCGCTGGGCCCTCACTCCTCGGCCTTCCCTGTGAGACCGTCTCCAGCCTCACCCAGCCCTTCTCAAGCCAAGCCTGTGTGACTCGTCTCCAGAAGTCGAGTAGGAGCCGACCGTCCTCGTGTGACGACCAGCCAACTCCGTGCTTCTCTTCGAGCTCCAGCCTGACTGCCCAGGTGTGGGTGTTCGGCCAGACCTGGCGCCACTTCTCTCGTGGGCGAAAGCCTTCCGCACTGCGCCACTCAAACAGCAGGCCAAAAGCCTGCTTCTCAACACCCCCTCTGAGGGTCGCTTCTTTGAAGTGCTTGTAAGCGTTTCCAGTCACAGCTGGCACTCTATACCTTAGCTAAGTGTTGCTTCTAAGGTCGTAAAGTACTCCAGAAGTTCTGAAAGATAGAACTTCAGTGGCTTGACCTTCTCGCTGAACAGTTCCCTGAAGTCCTCCTTCGTCTCCACGCCATTGTTCTCCCAGTCGAGGGCGTCAAAGAGGCCTGAGTTCAGCTGATAGAGCCTATAGGGGACGTCGCTGGGCCATCCGACTTGTTCCTCTAGTCGCGAGAGGGACGCCAGACGGCCAAACTTCGTGTTCTTGACTCGTTCGATTGTCGCTGCGCTGAGTGCCACGTTACTCTCTCCCGTCTTTCTTGTTCGACCTCACTGAAGAGGCCTGATTGCTATGAACTAGTTTAGTCAATATCGAGACTTGATCACCCTTATTAGGCCGATATTGCTCCGCATCCGACCCGCCTCTCCCAGTCGGTCAGCGGCGGTGCATCCAGATTCTCTGGGTTCCGCCACTCGCCCACTGGGTGATCCCATCGCCCCTCCTCGACTGTCGTCAGGAAATTCCAGCAGGCCTCGCTGCTGTAGCCACCACGGAATCGGCGAGTCTGCTCACTCCCCTCCTGCACAGCCAGCAGACCATTACTCACGGAAGTGCGCTCGCCGAAGAACTGAAGCCTGTATCGCTGATCGCCTTGTTTGTGGGTGTACACCCCCTGTGTCTCAAGGGTGTGATGTAGTTGGTAGCCGTCCACTCGATCGACTCGGTTGAACGAGAGTCTTACCTCGCCCGAATTCGTCATCTCTGTCAGGCGAGCTGAACAGTCCGTCGCGTACGACCTGGTTTCTTCTCAGATTCCTCCTGAACCCACTCCGCCTTACGCCGTTCGCTCTCCTTCCTCAGCTCCCACTGACGCCGTCTGTCCGTGTTGGTGGTGTAGAAAGCGTGCCAGTCCTGCCCCTCTCGGGAGTTCTCGGTCACTCTGACCAGCTCGAAACCACCCAACTGACCACTGCTGATCGTTGTGTAGACGTCATTGAGGGCTGCCCCTCCCAGCCTGTTCGGGGAGAAAGTCTCGACCGAACCGCATCGGAATCGAACGTAGCCAAGGAGTTGTCCGTTGCTTCCCAAAATCTTGTAACTTCCGTCCTCCATCGCTTCATCTCAGCACTGAGTCTTACGGTTTTACCCGGCCCCTCAGATGTAGGCAGCACCTAATCGGACGTCCTGGCTCACATCGCCCGCCTCCGCCAGCGCGATCGCTGCGTCCAAGTATTTCAGTGCACCCAACCCATCCTTCCGGCGGTGGAGTTTGTACTGCTCCATGAGGAGCACGTACTGCCGGTCATCTCGCCCCCTACTCTCTACCTCACGTTTCATCTGAAACCTCCTAAATTCCTGATCTAGTCTCTAACCTACGACGTCCTCAGATCTGTAGAAATAGGGGGGCTGGAGCCAGTTCTCGAGGCTGGCCACATCTTGCCCTGTCTGTCGCCTAAATGGTAGCCACGGCTCTTCTCCTCACCTCGATGTAGCTGTATGCCCAATTCTCATCCGCCGGGATCACAAGAACGACGGCTGAACACAGTGGCATAGCTTCGTCATTCTCACGAGCAAGGGCGTGAGCAACGATCGACTGACGGTAGCCGGCGAACTTCAACCGGAGCACCTTCCCGAAGTCCGAATCGACCCACCTCTCATCGATCGGGAATCGCAGCGGGAGATCCCACAACGCCACTTCTTCAAGACGACCACTCGCCTCGTCGAAGACCAGAAGCTGATCGCCTTGAATGAAGTTCCTGTTGATGAGATGCGGGCGCTCGGTTAGGGCGACGTTCAGCGCCTGACCCCACGTCCTCTTCGCCTCTGCCATCCGTATCATCAGCTCTTCCTCCTCATCGTCTTCACCTCCGAGGATCTCGTCGATGAGTCTTTCGAATTCCAAGTCTTCCACGCTCATGACCGTCGCTGCTGCCGGCGCTTTTTGGCTGCAGATTCGCTCTCCTCAAGCCGCTCTCTCAGTGGTTTGAGATTCGCCCTCTCCTTCAGCTGCATGAGCACGTGCGCCGTGTTGGTGCTGTCGACCTCCTGCTTGCCGTTGTTGGTCCCGTCGTCTTCGTCGGTGTTGAGGAGGCTTTCGGCCAACTCCTCACCCTGCTTCAAGCTCTTCCATGCCATCTCAGCTGTCTCCAAGTAATGATTGAGTGAGTGTGTTCAGGACGAGTTCCCAGCACCCGTCCGCTGTGTTTGGTGGTGTCAAGCCCCTGGAGCGCAGCCACGACTCGGTCTTCTCCCGCTGGACGTAGCCCTCCCAGCCACCATTCCGTTTCGCCCTGGCCGCTTCCAAGTTCGGTGATCTGAACACTGTGACCTCACACCGACTTCAGGAGAGTGGTGAGTTCCGAGGTTGCGTACGAGTCCTCAGGGTTCTCAACCAGGCGCTCTGCCGCTGCTGCGAGGGGCTCGGAGAGGTACATCTGACTCAGGGCGAAGCGACGCTCCTGAGTGATCAGGGTGGTGTAGAGGGAGACCAGATCCTTGTAGTCCCGTGGGGCTCCGTTCTGCCGGACCTCCTCGACGTACTCGCCGAGCTCCTCCAGTGTCCTATCGAGGCGGCGCTGGAGGCTCACCAGCTTCGCTTCAGTTGGGCTACTCACGGGAGTTCCTCCTTCAGGTACTGGGTCAGGGCGAGATTCACAGCATCACTCTGAGTGAATTTCTTCCTCCGACGGAGTGGTCCCTCGACCTGTTCGGCCTGTCTGAGGGCGACCAGCCTGTCGAGTTGTCGTGCCATGTGTTCACTCACCTTGGCGCTTACGACCGTGTCTCGTGTTCTCAATTCTCTCAGGTAAATGGTGTACCTCCAGTTCTTACCCGGGCTTTGCCGGATAAGCGCTCATTCCTTCGAATAAGACACCAGGCCTTGAGCCAGTTCGCCGAACTGGGCTAGGGCCCAGTGTTCGAGAGATGCCACTACTGAGTTAAGTCCTAACAGGAGCGAGTGCTCCTCTCAGCCACACACCAAGGAGGTTTCCAGTGGCACCTCTCTTCGAACAAGAAGCTTTTGTTCGGGACCTTAAGGAGCATCGACTGTGGTCGCTTGAGTGGGTTTCCGAGAACGGAGTCGAAGGACCCTTCACCTACGCCGTCCTGCGTAAGCGAGAGGGTGGCGGTTACGAACAACTCGGCGAGTTTAAGACGGCTACACAGGCCTTCGAGGCTCGTCGTCAGCTCGTCGCTGAGCGTGGCGACCCCAAGTTCTTTCTCCGTTGTCGGAGAGTCCCCCAGTTCGTCGAGAAGGTCGGTCCCAACCACCCCGATAGCCGGGAGGATCTCGATCGTTGGAGGGATGCTGCTCGTACGGGTGACCCCAGCCTCATCACTGATGACGAACGACCTGCCTTCACCAGTTGGGTGAGCCGTCAGGACATCCCGTTCTGACTACGATGAAATCGCCCGTCTGGCGCCGTGTTGGCCACAACCAGTGGGTTGTTCTGGGGACTGATCTGGCCCTGATCTACTGCCCAGTCAACTGTCACTTCTTGGCATTTAGAGGGGGTCGTCCCCTCTTTCAGGTCCTCACCCTCGAGGAGGCCACCCAGTACCTCACCGATCGTGTCCTGTGTGGGGAGCTGGAGTCGTGAGGACCATCGTCGAGACCCTCACGGAGCTCTCCCGTCCGGTCGATCGTCGTCACGTCAGGACTCGCCGCCAGGGAGGTAGGGAGATCTCCTATCTCCCCTGGCCGGTGATTTGTCGGTGTCTCCACCACCGGGCTCCGGGTTGGTCCTGGACTCTGGTCTCTGTGTCTGAGATCGGCGAGTGGGTCTCTGTCACTGGTCGTCTCACAGTCCCCTGTTCGGATGGTGTTCTCTCGTGGGATGCCGTGGCCTCCGAGCCACTGAGTCACGCTGGTTTCGCTCCACCGATTGAGACGGCCGCCTCCTCGGCTCTGAGGCGTGCTGCTGGTCTCTGTCTTCTTGGGCTAGAGCTCTGGGAGATCGACTGACCTTTAGATCACTGCCAAGCCCAACAGAGCGAGCTGAGAGGCTATTTCTTTTCCGTCCAGTGAGGCCCACAGGTACTTCGGTATCTGTCGGCTTCTCTGGTACTTGGCCATGCCTGTTGGGTTCGATATGTGGCCAGTAGACAGACAGATTCTCTTCCTGTGTAAGGCCTTGGCCCCTTTCCTGGCTCCTGCCAACACTTTCTCCCTGTTCTTTGGGTCATGAAGGCCGACTCCCATCTCCACTGTCTTCTTGGCTGCCAGGCTGGCCGCTCCTGGGGCGTGAATACCGACTCTCAGCTCTGTTGTTCTATGTCCTCCCCTCCTTCTCATTTCGGGTATGTGGGCTCCAACTCCTCTCTCGGCTGATGTCAGACCGCCTATACGGCCTCCCTCTACCACCTTCTGACGTTTCGCCGGGTCATGTACTCCAGTCCTCAGCTCAACCGTCTTCAGCCCACCCTTTCGACTGACGCCCGGAGCGTGGGCTCCAACCTTCATCTTGATCCCAGCACTGCCTCCTTGTCGGTTGCCTTCTCGGACTCTGTCTTTGTTACTTGAGTCGTATACACCAACTCCTTTCTCGTATGTGGCCTGTCCGCCTGCCTTAGCTCCTATCACTGACCACTTCTCAAGGAGGTCATAGAGCTCGAACCAGTTCTCACATAAGAAGCCCTCCCTGTCCAAGAAGTCTCTGACATCTGACGAGAAAACACAACAACGTCCGAAGTCCTCTGACTGGTACAGGTCGTGTATCAGGTGATGTCCTCTCACAAGAGGGACTGTCTGAGTTCCACCCATACAGCTCGGTATTGGGCTGTGAGCCTGGTTCCACTCGTAATCGGGGTCTCCTGGAGCCAACAAGTCTTTCTCGTACAAGCGGAGTACGTGACCGAGGTAGTGTGTGCTTTTCAAGTCGTTCTCTTCTTTTTAACAGTTTAGCGAAACTTGGCTCTGGAGTTGTACGGCGGGTGAGCCACCAGAGGCTTCTCCGTGGCCACCAGAGGCGCCGAAGTTGAGGTGGTGAGGGTTACTGCGCCCCAGCCACCGAGCGCTCCTTTGCGTCTAACTGGTGGACACTTCTCTCTGACTTAGTTCCATTTCTTTCCGGCTTTTTTGAGTAAACACTTCTCTCCACGAAGACAGGCAAACATGGGGGAAGTTTGTAGTCGTCCCTAAGAGGTGGTGAGCCGTTAAAAACTCTCGCAACTTTTGGACCTAAATCAACACCCGACCTGGTTCGTTCTCTGACTTTCGTAAGCGGACCACCACCCAGGTGGTGGCCTGTTTACGCTTTTTCTAAAAAGGTGTCCTAAGGAAGAAAGCCGCCCGAAGGCGGCCTCTCTTACCTAAGTGCTCCCACTCCGTAGTCGGTTGGTAGCGCCAACGAGTTGAGTGCTGTTAGCAGCCCCGCCTCCTCTGTCGGTGGTGCTGTTGGCTCGTCCTCAACCAGCTGCTGACTCGTTTCGCCAGTGACTTCCTCAAACAGTGCGAGGTGGACTTCACGTACGAAGTCCTCGTAGTTGAGGTCCTTGTAGGCCGTCTCAACGTGGTGGAAGCCGTCGTCTTCGTCCCACAGTTCGTACAGCTGCTCAAGGAGTGGGCGGACGCCCCTCAGTAGGGCTTGTGCCTGTTTGGGGGTGACTGCCGGAACTTTGTAGGTTCGCTCCTTCAGTCCGTCCCTGACTCTCTGGAGTCGTGCTGGCTGGACCCAGTGCGGTGGTGCCACGTCGTAGAGCGCTGGTAGCCGAGAGGGTCGGCGTTGTCCCAGTGCTTTGAGCGCCACTTCTACCGAGGTGTAGCCCAGGTCCTCAGCCTTTGCGTCAAGGCTGGCACTTCTCCTCGCAGCTTTGAGGACTGCTTTAAGTGCGTTTGTGGAGTTCAGTCCCGTCGGACTCGCTCCAAGCTCCACAGCCACGTCGCACAACGTCTCGGCGACTGCTGCGGCTTGTTCGAGAGCTTTGAAGCCCTCTCTGTAGTGTGTGTACACGTTGTCAAGTTGCGGTGTTAGGAGAGCCGTGCCCACCGCTGAGCTGACCCTCCGTAGTTAGTACAGCTGCGCCTGCTGGAGGTAAACCAGTTTTCTGAGAAGCGTAAGTTGACCACCAGGCCGGTGGTGGTCTGTTTACGTTTTTCTAGAAAGAAGTCCTAAGGTCTAACAGCACTTCGTTTGTCCTGAAGCCACCTGGCGTGGGACTTTGCTGTTGGAAGTGCGAAGGTCCGCTTGAAGTTCTTCTCAAGTACTCGTTCCGCTTCGGTCTCCACACAGTAGGAGTTGCCTTTCCACGGCTCCCTCCAACAGGCTTCGAGCCACTCTCTCTCGTTCTCTCGAACCACGTTCTTTCTCCCTCACAAGGAGTTTTACCTAGAGCTAGTTTAGCGACCCTCCAGTCTCTGAAACCACTCACGAACTGGACCAAGGCCCTGTGTTCTTTTCCCTCAAAACACTGTGTAGTACCAACAGGTGGCAACCGCCGCCGAACTAGGACCCAACCGAGGACCACACGTGACCAAACCCGTCGACTTGACCACTCTCAACTTGTGTTCTGAGCTGGCCAAGAAAGCCCTTAAGACCTCCGTTCAGAACTTCGAACAGCAGGCCCTGGACGCAGGCAAGAGAGGCGAGTACCACTCCGCCGAGCTCTACAAGCAGTGGGCTTGGGCTCAGGACTTGGCGGTACACACCGTCTCCAACGCCCTGTTCGCCCTCTTCTGTGAGGCGTCTGAGCGGGGTGACTTCGCGGTGCCAGCGCTTCGCCTGGTCGAGAGGACTGAGTTCCCGCGCACGGAGGAGGACCGCCGACTGGACGACCTTCAGGTGGAGCTCAACTCCGCTCAGCCCTCCCTAGACCCTGCGTAGTCGTAGTCGTCAGCGCTCTCGCAGTTCCTCTACGGCGGGCTCCGGAACTCTCCGTCCCGTCCTCTTTACAGCGGCACCGCTAGACCTGAAAGTTGTGTACTCGAAGCTCTCAAAAAGCGGGGAGTAGCTCTCTACTTCGTCCTTAGCCAGCTGGACTCGGTACTCTCTCTCAGCTCCTACCACCTCGTTGTGGTACGCAACGTTTCCAACGTTGCCTACAAACCCGTCGTGAAGTGAGACCCAAAGCAGACTGTTTGTAGTCTTAGCGCCTTTCTTCCCGCCTTTCTTTCCGTTCTTAACCGCGTTTACCGACTTCCCTTCTTCGTTCTTCTCTCTGGTTGCGGCTTCGCCGGCTTTCACAGCGGTGACTGACTTCCCCTCTTCGTTCTTCTCCCTGTGTAGGCGCTCAGCGGCTTTCACCCCGTTCACCGACTTTCCGTTCTCGTCTTTCTCTCTGTGTGTTGCCTCTGAGGCTTTCCTTGAGCGTTCTTTTCGTACTACTTCCGGTGTGTCGTGGGCGTTCTCCCAAACTGTTCCTACGTACAGGTGTAGTGGGTTTGTACACCAACCGTTTTTACTGTGGTGCCCACAGAGGTGGGCGCAACACACTTTTTCAGTACGCCAGTCTGCTACGTCGTCTTCAACACCTAAAAGAGTTAGGAGGGCCTTTCTGCCGGCTTTCTGCCTCGCCCCGCCTTTTACTCCGTCCAGAACACACGCCGTGCTTAGGTCAACGTGTGCGGTTCTCTCTTCTCTTGAAAGTTGTAAGTACTCTGCGAGTTTCTTCACGTTTGTTGCTCAGTGTTTAGGGGTGAGAGGAGTCCCAAGGGTCAGAGCAACCCAACTCCTCTCAGTCCTTAAACAGCAACCAGCACTGCGAAGTACACCCCCTACTCACCGCAAAAACCAACCCGCCTCACAGAGAGTGGAGACCACCGAGCCTCCGTCCTCAAGACTGACTACCAGAAGCTCCTTTGGGCTTCGTAAGAAGCCGGCTCTTGCCTTCACAACAAGACCAGTGAGTTGGTCAGCAGTGAGCACAGCTCCACCTTTTCTGTCTGCGACTACCTCGTCCCACACTCTCGCCCACTCCTCTCCTTCGGGGCCGTTAGCGAGGGTTTCCCACGCCGCTTCGAAGCCCTGCTCGGCCCTTAACAGGAGAAACCTCTCGAAGAGCTCGGAGGACGCCGCTGACGACGTTGGTAGGTGTGTCGGTAGACCGCCGAGCGAGGTTGTCACGGCCTTACCTTCCAGCACTAGACCCACGGGGAGACTGAGGTCGAAGGCTTCTGCCACTTCGACTCCCCTTGCGGAGACGGCGAACTCCCGTTTGTGACTTCTAACGAGCTGGTCAAGGCGGTCTTCCAAGGTGGTTGTCTCCTCCGTCCGTACGCTGTACTGAACAAGCTGTTCTAGGCCCCAGGAGGCCGCTGTGAAGGACTTAACTCGACTCAACGACGAGCCACAACGCTCCTCTCGGGAGACCAACTACGGGACGAAGCTGAGGTTTTCGGCTCCACCGGAGCTACTGAAGCGACTTGAGCGACTCCAGGCGTACCACTCTCGGACGCAACAACCGACGACGTTGACGGCAGTGCTTGACCGAGCTTTGGCGGCCTACGAGGCTGAGTTAGAGGCGGTAGGAGCACTGCCGCCTCTGGACTGAGTTGGCCTTCTCAGTCGAACTTCGCCAGTTCCTCTTTCACCTCGTCGAGAGCCTCTTCGAAGGCCGCGACGTTTTCCGTCTTGACGTTCACACAACCTTCCTCGTCTTCCTCAAGGTCCCTCAACTCCTCAAGTGCCTCGAGGAGGTCGTTGACTGCTGAGGAGAGGTCGAGGGTGTCGGCTTCCTCAGCCTGTGGGCCTAGGCCTTCGTACTGACCGAACAGTTCGTCGGCGTACCTCAGACCAGCCGACCAGAAGTCATACGTCTCGTCCGGGTGGGCCCGCCACGCCTCTCCCACGTATGTGAGGAGGTTTCTCAGCACTCGGAGTGCTTCTTCCTTGTAAGTGGTGTCGCACACTGTGGTGACCACGTTAGTTTTCCTCTTGGTTGGGTGTGTCTATTAACTCAGCCATTGAGCTTCCTATTTCCCATTAGCAACTTCGTGGTTTTTCATTGAGGAACGTGTCGAAAGCGAAGGCTTCGTTTTTGTGTTCCGACTAGTCCGGGAGGTCGAGTTTGAAAAGCTTGCAGTTCAGGCTGCTGTCTTTGCCATCGACCTCCTCCTCCTCTTCAGAGCCGAGGTTGCTCTCAAGTTGAAGTCGAGACTGAAGCTCTTCTCCACTCAGAGAAGTCTCGATCAGGGAGTACTAAGTCAGCCGATCGTCGCAGCTCTGGCCAGAAAGTGTTTTGCCACATGTGTTTTCCCTGTGACTGTTGGTTGGCTTTGATTGACTCAGACGACAACAGCACTGAAGGCTCTATCAATCGCCTCAATGGCAGCGGCCCTGCTTTCAGGTGCCACCTCCCGCAGGGACTCAATGGCCTCATAAAAAATGGCGAAACTCGCGCTGAGCTCTTCCATCCCCGGATAACCGTTAAGGCTGTTATTGGTTGATCTAGAGCGCATACACAAGACCTCCAACTCAATTTCAGCCTTTTCGCCGTTGTTGACGAAGAGATCCCGACTGTCCTCGTAAACAGCTTTTAGACCGACAACTTGTGAGCACAACATGTCCTTCAGCCGTGCCTCAGAGGGCGGCGCAGAAACGCCCTGGTCGTCTTCGAACTCTTTTAGCTCGTCGTTCACCCTGTCCGACGCAATCCAAAATGGCCACAGCGTCTCAGCCCTTACGCTCTCGCACCCATCCTCGTCCTCCTCGAGCTGCCGCAACTCCTTAACAGCTTCAAGGAATTGCTTGACGAACAAAGAGAGGCTCCTGGTGTCGCCTGACCCACACAAAACCAATAGTTGATCGACGTACCCCAGTCCAGCCTCCCAGAAGTCGTAGGTTTCGTCGGGGTAGGCCCTTTGAGGCTCCGTCAGCTCAGTCACGAGGAACCTCAGGGCTCGAAGTGCTTCCTCTTTGTAGGTCTCGCCGTAAGAAGTGACTGTCACTTTGCACTCTCCATTGATGTTTTGGGTTGATGGTTGATGGCTGGCCCTGGCCAACTCAGCTGCCTGAGTCATGTCAGAGCACGAAACACTCAAACGAGAGCTCGTACTCCACCAACTCAGACCTAAACGTCGAAGACTGTTCCCTCGACCCGTTCAGAATCGCCTGATTCGCCGAGCATTCCATCCGACTTTCGTCGGGTTTGGCACCGGCTCTCTCCCGCCGAATACACTTCCTTTCTCGACCACACAGAAAGGATGATCGTCGATCCCGATAGAATCAAAGCCTTAGCAGACTGATTGGCTCGGGCAATCACCCTTCTGAAGCAATCTCACTCGCTTTGGGCCACATCCTTAAACGAGGATGTGGTTGTCGTCAACTGCTGTCGGCCTTTCCCATTTGGCCCGGCAAATAGTAGGTCTTTGGCTAGTACAGCCCAGGGTCGTATTGCCAGGTTTCGCCATCAGGATGAACGCAAGAGATTCCCAATAAGCTGGTCCATAGCACTGCCACGAGCAAAGCCAATACCAGAGACAGCTTGTTCTTTGACAATCTTTTGCGCAAGCTCTCTGCCGTATTCATCACAAGCACGCTCAAGCACCTTTTGAATTGTTCTAACAGGAACCTTTGCTCCTACCGAATTGAAATGCGGACACCCAAATGCAGAAGCAACGAAACGGGTGAGTTCATTAAAAGCTTCTTGTGGTGGCACACCCTCGTGGCTTTTCCTTAGCCACTTGAGCTCTCCAATCAAAGGACTAGCCAACCTCCAATCCCGGACCCGGTCAAGACCAACAAAAGCCCCATCTCTTACTACAACATCAAAGACATACTCACACTTTCGATCCATCGGCCCGCCAGGATTATCCAGCTTCCACCTGAAGATCTCCTCTCTTCCAATTCTTGCTAGGATATTTCTGCTTGTTCCTAATGGGCTTTCTGCTAGCGGCCTGTCAGCTTTCCCAATGGGCTGCCAGACGCAGTCGGTAAAGACGCAGTCAAAGCCAGATTTATTATCCCCCATGAGCTCTTTCACCCTTCCCCTTACAACGATGAGGCGATCATCATAATCTGAAAGATTGTTGGACATTTGCAATGAACCCTTGGTTAACATGTTGTCCTCTTGGGACTTACGATTTATATTTGAATGGTGTAACGAGTTTCATCCGACTTTCGTCGGGTTCTTCAGCCCCCTACAAACCCGTGCTCTATCGCCCATGCCGCCGCTGCAGCTCGGTTACTGACCTGGAGCTTGCTCAGGATTGAGCTCACGTAGTCCCTGGTGGTCGTCTCGGCGATGAAGAGCTCGGCGGCGATCTCCCGGTTCTTCTTCCCCTTGGCGAGCAGGGGCAGGATTTCCCTCTCTCTCTGGTTCAGGTCGTTCCAGGCGGAGCGACTGCCTTCGGGGTCTGTCGCTAGGAGCAGCCTGTCGAAGTACTTTTCACCCCTGGTCACGGCCAGGACGCACTCCAGGACTCCACCGCGACCCAGGCTTCCCCCTGCGGCTACTCCGTCGTAGACGTCTCGAATGGCGGGGTTGTGCGCGTAGGCCACCTGAGAGTTGACAAGGAGTGTTGCCCTCGTGTCCGGCTTCCTCTCCTTCAGTCGTCTGACCAGCCCCACCCCGCAGTCCCGACCAATGCCGTCCACCAGGAAGAGCAGTGTGGGGCCGGGTGAGGAGTCCACAAGGTCCTCCACCTCCTTCTCCGTGCAGCCGGCGCCCAGGAGGTTGCGGGCACCCAGCTGCCTGAAGTTCAGGACGAAGAGGTAGGCCTCGTAGGGGGCGTTGCTCCCGAAGACGAAGGAGAAGCCCTTAGTGGCATCGAGGGCGGGGCTGACGTCCCAGAGGACCTGGTTGTCGAGAGGGGTGAAGGGCACCATGAAAGCGATCGTGGAGGGGATTGATACTTGCTGACTAACCCACGGCATCCTCTTGATCGGGAACATAACGGGCTTGTTCGCAATGCTCTGCCCTGACTCCGATGGCATCAAGGCCTATGGCCATGAGCGGATCACCACCCCCATCGGGCGCCGCGGTAAGCCCGTCAAAAAGCTCCGCCTCATTCCTGCAGAAGATGCCCATGCCATGGCCCGGCATTTCCAGGGCCCAAAGGGCACCACGGTCTCCGTGATCTGAGCCACCTCTGGAGGTTCCGCCTCACGCCGGCCGGTCTGGCGGCCGGTTTTCTCAGTGCTGACGCAGGTTTTGGCGGAGTGTGATTTGCGGAACCTGGCGCGCACCAGAGGCTCTTGGCATGGTGAGAGATCCAGGGTTCCTCTCCCAGAGCCGGTCAGAGCTGGAGCGTTTCGTGGCCGACGTGGAAGCGGAATTCAGCCCTGCAGCGCGCCCTCAAGCACTGCCGCTCCCGCAAGGAACTGATCCTGGCGGCACTGCGACTGGGCTACCGGATCACGCGCATTGATCTGCAGCGCGCGTGGCAGGAGGAGCAGCTGGAGCCTCAAGGACCTGCTGAAGCGAGCCGCTGAACCTCGCTCTTCATCTCTCCGCCTGGCGCTCCGCGTACCCCGCTGCCCACACGGCAGGAGCGAGCCCGTCGGGCACGATCCGTCGGTAGCTCTCGCTGGCGAGCACCTCACTTAACGCCTCACCGAGCCGTTCCACCGAACGGCTCCCCGGTAGGCGGTGCTTGAGCTGTTGATGCATCCGCAGCAGATACCAGGCCGATCCCTCCAGCCCCGCGTTGAACTTGCTCCACATCGCGGGATCGCGGCGGGCATCGAGCACCATGTCGCCGGCGTTGTGGGCCTTGTCGGCCGCTGTCACCAACAGCGAGGCCTCAGGCTTGTGCTCCAGAGAGGCGATGTAGCTGGTCTTGCGCAGTAGCCAGGGCTCCTTCTCCCCTCCACCAGGCGTGCCGTTGGTGTCGGTGCAATCGCGCACGATGTCGGCCACGGCACTGCCAAAGCGTTCGGCGATGGAGGCGTGGCTCTGGCCGGCGTCCTCAATCGCGTCATGCAGCAGGGCGGCAATGGCTTGATCTTGTGTGCCGCCGTCTTCCCAGACCAGGGCGCTGACGCTGATCAGGAGGGAGATGTAGGGGATGGGTTTGCCTTTGCGGCGCTGGTTCCGGTGGATCTGCTCAGCCCAGAGCAGGGCTTCCCCGTAGCGGGCGCTCACACTCATCGAAGCCTTGGCTGATGGGTCTCCATCCTGCGGCGGCCTGGCTGGTTTTTGGTTGTGCGCTGCTCAAGGCAGCTCCATCCAGCCGCAAACCCGGTTGCAGATCTCAAGCGCCAGCGGATCGCGCCGGCATCATGAGCTCCGATTCCCGGCCAAGCAGCCACACGACACGCCATGAGCCGCACACGCAACTTTCTGACTGACTTCCGAGCCTTCATCAACCGCGGCAATGTGGTTGATCTGGCTGTGGCCGTGGTGATCGGCGGGGCCTTCGGGAAGGTGGTGAATGCGGTGGTGACTTTGGTGATGGATTCATTGCTGCAACCTGTTCTCAAGGCGGCGAACGTTGACGCCATTGCCAGCTGGCCAGCCGGTGAGGTGCTGGTAGCAGCGATCAATTTCCTGGTGATTTCATTTGTGGTGTTTTTGATCGTGCGCTCGATCGAAGCCCTGCGGCGCAAGGAAGAAGCCGTTGCGCCACCCGACACTCAGGCCCAACTGGCCGCAGCGGTGACGCGCTTGGCGGATGCCCTGGATCGCCGCCAGCTCTGAACCAGGCCCGGTGTCGTTCTCTCCCCAGCGAATCCGGTCTGGCGGTCTGTTTTCTCATGCCTTGATCAGGAACGATGGCCACAATGCCTGCATCAGGAGGACACGAATGGCAGGTGGTTTGCGGTCTTTGCTGGCTGGTGTAGCCCTCACGCTGATCCACGTCACACCCGCTGCTGCGCTCACCTGGAGAGAGGAAGCGCGCTTGCAACCACTGTTTGAGAAGGCTGGTGTGGAGGGCACGTTCGTGGTGCTGGATGAGCGCAAAAACCTGTGGCGCGGGCACAACAGGTTGCGTGCAGAGCAGCGCTTCTCTCCTGCTTCCACCTTCAAGATCCCCAATAGCCTGATCGCCCTCTCGCTTGGGGTAGTGGCCAACCCCGATGAGCTGATTCCTTACAAGGGTGATCCCAACCCGTTCATGCGCGAGTGGCTAGCGCCGATGGGGATGCGCGGCGCGATCAAGGTGTCGAATGTGCCGCTGTATCAGGAGCTGGCCCGGCGGATTGGGTTGCAGCGCATGCAAATCGCCCTGCAGCAGTTGCACTATGGCAATGTGAAGATCGGTGATGACGTCACCACCTTCTGGCTGCGCGGGCCGCTGGTGATCAGTGCCCTTGAGCAAACCCAATTCCTCCAGCGCCTGGCCAAACGCACGTTGCCGTTCCCTGTGGTCGCCCAGCAGCAGGTGGCTGAGATCACGCGCATCGATGGCGGCCCTGGCTGGAGCCTGCACGCCAAGACCGGCTGGCAGAACGCTCCCGGCGCCGGTGTGGGCTGGTGGGTGGGTTGGGTGCAAAAGGGCGATCGCATCACTCCCTTTGCGCTCAACATCGCCATGAAGGGCAGTGACGATGCCCCCAAGCGTGAGCAATTAGGTCGGCGCAGCCTGCAGCTGTTGGGAGTGTTGCCTGTTGATGATCAGAAGGCGGCACGTTGATCCAATTCCTGCACGCTTGTGCGCCTGGTTGTCTCAATGCTGACTCTGGTTCTGTCGGAGAGTGGTCTACGGAACCTGGCGCACCCCAGAAACCCTTGGCATGGTGAGGGTGTCTGGGCCCCCTTCCCATGAGCTGATCCTGGCGGCGCAGCGACTGGGTTACCGGCACACGCGCCTTGATCTGCAGCGGGCCTGGCAAGCGGAGCAGCCGAAGCACGAACGACAAGCATGCGGCTGAAAAGTCGAGTTCTGGCCGTGTAGCACCCGGTTCAGGCCATGGCTTCAGCGATGTTGCAGAGGATTGCGGCGGCAGCTTCAGCCCTGACCTTGGGTGCGCTAGGGCAGGGCTCCCCCTCGCTGTCGCATGGAACTGAACGTTGGCCAAGCCCATGCGCAAAGCAGCAGTGTTGTGTTGCGGTCACTCGAGAGTGACAGCTGTTCAGGGTTAACGGAGCAAGAAGCCCAGCGTCGTCTCCTTATCGATGGCCCAAATCGCCTGAAGGAGCGAAGTGGTCCATCCCAGTTGCTGCGCTTCGTGGGGCAGTTCAACAATCCCCTATTGATCACGCTGCTTCTTGTTGGAGCGGTGAAGGCGTTGATTGGTCATCCGCGTGATGCCGCTGTCATTATCAGTGTCACTGTGATTAATGCGGTGATCGGCTTTGTTCAAGAGAACAAAGCGGAAGGAGCCATTGCTGCACTGGTGCAGGCAGTACGTACCGATGTCGATGTGTTGCGCAGCGGAGTACCCCAGCGGATCGATTCCGAAATGTTGGTGCTTGGTGATCTTGTGCGCCTTGAAGCAGGGGTCAAGGTTCCAGCAGATTTGCGATTGGTGACCACGCGAAATCTGCATACCGATGAATCGGCACTGACGGGGGAATCGTTACCGGTTGCCAAAGGAACAACAGCTGTCGAAGCTGATGCACCGCTGGCTGAACGCATTGGTATGGCCTATGCCGGGACCTTCGTCACTGCGGGCCAAGGTGTTGGGGTTGTGGTGGCCACAGCGGATGACACGGAGGTCGGCGCCATTTCTTCCGCTCTTCAGGAGCAGATCAGCCTCACCACACCGTTGACGCGCCAATTTTCTCGGTTCAGCCGCACCCTGCTCAAGGTGATTGTGGTGATGGCAGCGCTCACCTTTGTAGTGGGCGTGGCCCGTGGACGCGGCGCCGACGAGATGTTTGATGGTGCCATTGCTCTTGCAGTAGGCGCGATCCCCGAGGAGTTACCTGCGATTGTGACCATCACGCTGGCCATTGGCGTGAACCGCATGGCAAGGCGCAGAGCGATCATTCGCAAGCTGCCGGCAGTTGAAGCACTCGGTAGCACCACAGTGATCTGCTCGGATAAAACCGGCACCCTCACCCAAAATCGGATGACGGTGCAGCATCTGTATGCGGGGGGCGCGCTGTATGCCTTGGAAGATTTGTGGCCAGACAACGGCGAGCCCGTCCGGGTGGGTCGTGGTTTTAATCACCACAACCTGGCTATCGAGGAAACGCTTTTGGCTGGGCTCCTCTGTAACGATGCTCGACCCAGCGAAGACAACGCCTTCATCGGTGATCCCACAGAGACAGCCCTGCTCGCAGCGGCATCTTCCGTGGGAATGGATCATGGTCAGGCCCACGCCCTGCATCCCCGCCGCGATGCGATTCCGTTCGAGTCGGAGCAGCAGTTCATGGCCACGCTGCACGGCAGTGAGCGGATTCTGTTGAAAGGATCTGTGGAAGCGGTGCTGGCCCGTTGCAGTGCACAGCTGGATGAGTGGGGCCAGGTTGAACCGCTCGATCGTCAGGCGATCGAAGCTGCCGTCTCAACAATGGCAGCCCAAGGAGAGCGGGTCTTGGCGTTTGCGATTGGCAAGGCCCATTACGAGCAGGAGCAGCTTGATCATGTTCATGTCGATGGATCACTGCGATTTATTGGACTGCAGGGGATGCAGGATCCCCCTCGCCCTGAGGCGATCAGTGCAGTGGCGGCCTGTCAGGCAGCCGGAATTGCCGTGAAGATGATCACCGGTGATCACCTCGAAACCGCGTTAGCGATTGCGCGCCAGATCGGCATCAGCGATGGTCAGAGGGGATTGGATGGGCAACAGTTGGCGGAGCTCAGCCCGGATGCATTGCAGGAGCAGGCGGAGCAGGTCAACGTGTTTGCACGGGTGGCGCCAGCTCAGAAATTGGAGCTGGTTCGCGCCCTGCAGGCCAACGGTCATGTGGTGGCGATGACCGGCGATGGCGTGAACGATGCACCAGCGCTTAAGCAGGCTGATATCGGTATCGCCATGGGATATGGCGGTACGGAAGTGGCGCGGCAAGCAGCCGACATGCTGCTGACTGACGATAATTTCGCCACGATCAAAGCAGCTGTGGAAGAAGGTCGCACGGTCTATCTGAACCTTCGAAAAACCCTTGCTTTTGTATTGCCGGTGAATGGTGGTGCTTCGATGACCATCCTGCTGGGCGCGATCCTTGCAACACCTTTACCGGTGACGGCTTTGCAGGTGTTGTGGTTAAACATGGTTTGTTCGCTCACTATGTCGCTCGCGCTTGCCTTTGAACTGGCGTGGCCCCTAAAAATCGGTCCAGGGTGAATGAGAGTCCTCATCCGGCCAGACTGGGCCGGGGACTCCACCATGAAACGAACCCGCCACACACCCGAGCAGATCATCCGCAAGCTCAAAACGGCTGACCAGTTGCTTGCCCAGGGCCAGACAGTTGCGGACGCCTGCCGAGTTCTCGAGGTCTCCCAGCCCACCTACCACCGCTGGCGGCAGCTCTACGGCGGAATGAAGGCAGAAGAGGCCAAACGGCTCAGCCAGCTGGAGAAAGAGAACGCCCGGCTCAAAAGGCTTCTGGCGGAAGCAGAGCTCGACAAGGCGATGCTCAAGGACCTCGCTGAGGGAAACTTCTGAGCCCGGAGCGTCGCCGGCGGGCCGTCACAGTCCTGCAGGAGCGTTACCGGGCATCCCAGCGGAGGGTCTGCCGATTGGTGGGCCAGCACCGCAGCAGCCAGCGCCATGTCGGCAAGGTCGCCGATCTTGAGGAGGCCAAGCTGAGGCATCGTCTCCGCGAAATCGCAGCTGAGCACATCCGCTGGGGCCGGCGCATGGCCCACCGCCTGTTGCGGCGGGAAGGCTGGACGGTGAACCACAAGCGGGTGCACCGGCTCTGGCGCGAGGAGAACCTGCAGCGGCCCACCCCCGCAAGCAGAAGAGGGCACGCCCGGCTGACGGCTCGGTGCGACGTCACCAGGCTGAGCACCCGCACCAGGTCTGGGCGATGGACTTCCAATTCGACGCCACGGCCGATGGCCGGCGGCTCAAGTTCCTCAACGTGATCGACGAGCACAGCCGTCTCTGCCTGGCCATCCGGGTGGGCAGGCGCTGCAAGTCCAGAGACGTCGTGGCGGTGCTGGAGGAGCTCACCAGCCTCTACCCAGCCCCAGCGTTCATCCGCAGCGACAACGGGCCCGAATTCATCGCCCACGCCCTCAAGCGCTGGAGCGAGAACAGCGGCACCACCACGGCCTACATCGAACCAGGATCACCGTGGCAGAACGGGTTTGCCGAGTCGTTCAACAGCCGGTTCAGGGATGAGTTACTGAACACCGAGCTGTTCACCACCGTGAGCGAGGCCCAAACCTTGGCTGATCGCTGGCGCTGGGAGTACAACACCTTGAGGCCGCATTCAGCCCTCCAGGGGCGTACGCCCCTGGAGGCAGCTCAACCAGCTGCTGCATAACCACCCACTCTCATTGCGCCTGGACCAATGAAGGGGGTCACGTCAGAACCACCGTCTCAAGCCTTGATGCATCAACCACCGCGGTCGCCTGGTCAGCCACTCCTCAGTCCTCCTTTGATCCGGCGAGTGGTTTTGGTGTCGTTCTACAACTGGGTTGTGATCTTTGGTCTCTTTTTCTGGGCCGAAAGAACAACTGGTGATCTGGCGTTGGCTCGCACGATGGCTGTCCAGGGCTTGGTGTTAGCACATCTTGTATACCTTGTGAAGGTCAGTCACTGGGGTTCGTTGATGTCAATGCTCCGCAGAACTACTTGGCTCTCCTGGCGGCAAGCACCTGCTGTGCCACTCGGGATCGTCGCCACGCTGATCGTTCAGATGGTGTTCAGCCAGAGCAGCTGGATGAATCGCTTCTTTGGTACACATCCACTTAGCATCGAGCAATTTGGCTTGTGTATGATTCCGATAATCTTGATGCTCCCTGTTGCTAGTGTGGCTCAGAGACTTGATCCAGAAATTGCCGTTCCTTGAGGTTCTGCCCATGCTCAATACCCTGAGGATCTGCTTGTAAGACAATTCCGTCGATGCAAGGCCTAGGTATGATCCTGGCTTTAGTGATGAGCAGGGATCCGCAGTGGATCTTGAGGTTGCACGTTGATTGTGCCAGACAAGGTAGAAATACTGCATCCTGCCAGGATCATCGAGCATCACTTTGGGTGGATCTCCTCTATGCCCTGATGACAGCCTGCATGGATCAATTCTTTGAGATCCTGCTCTCGCTGGCGCTTGTACAGCGCAGACTCGTCTCATGGGTGACTTCATCCCAGGCATGAGTGCTCTGCATCGGTCGGATCACCCTGCAGCACTCATCAGTTCTCGGCTCTTGCTGGTGATGAAGCCTTGATAGTTTCAACTCATGAGCTTGTTCTTCGGTGGAAGCCAGGCTCGTTCCAATCAAATTCTGATCAAGCCCGAGGTGGTTGTGACGTGACCCCCTGTCTCAAGTCCACAGATGGGCAGCTGTTGCTGTCTTGATCGCTTCGGCTGGCATGACTCGCCGAAGTCATCGAACGCAAGGCCCATGTTGAAGGCGCCAATAGCTAATGAGAACGTTTCGCTGTAACCTTCATGTCTATTCTGATGTGCAATGCTTGGCATGCACCGCACGCGTATCGTGTCTCTCTCGAACCTCGCCCAGAATATACAGAGCATTAGCTCTACCAAGCGCATTACCATCACGATTCCCCATGGAGTTCTCGTAAAGCTTCTGGCACGAAGCAGCTCAGAAGGCCGCTCGCTCAGCAACCTTGCCGCGTTTATCCTTGAGCGCGGCGTTGATCAGTAGATCAGGATCCTGGCTTGCCTTGGGGCAATGGTGGCAATTGCCGTCATTGCCCTTGAGTTGATTGCGGCTAATATTCGCCTAGCTCCTTGTCTAGGGCTTCAAGGATTAATTCGTCGATGGATCGGCCGGTCTTCAGGGCAAGCCTCTGAAAATGCTCGGCTAGTTCAGTTGGTAAGTCAATCGAGAGCGTCTTCGGGAATTTTTCTGGATCGAGTTTGTATGGCTGCTCTGAGGGAAATTCGCTTGTCATGCAGGATCCTCCGGGCGCTGACTTTCGATGTAAAGATCAAATCCCCCTTCTCGTTTGAGGTATTCAACAAGTGCTTCTTGCACTAAGACGTTGATCTTCTCATTCTTTTGCAAGGCAAGCAGCTTTAGTGCCAGGTGATTCCTGTCACTCAGCGTGATTGTGACACACCCCATTTACGTGTTTGCAGTTCATGCGAAATGCTACTAAGAGGCGCTGTTTTCTACATTTAGTGCTTTTGCAGCAAAGTGCAAAAGCACTAAACCTGCGATCGAGGGCCTTGGGGCTCCATGGTTGCTCCTGCTCGGAGGGGCAGGGAATCGGGCTTGGAGCCTGGTTCTAGGCAGGAGGAACAGAGTGGATGCCTTGGGTGACTTGTTGGGAGATGAATCGAAGGGCACCTATCGCTTCTTCTATTCGGTTTTGCGATTTGCTCTGAAGGCGAGATGGGCCGCCGGCTGTCTCGGTGATTCTGAGCGCCGGCCAACGGGGAGCGATCACGACTCCTGAGCCAAGCCTCCTTCGCTTGTTGCTCTCGGATTCCGGTGGCCGTGTTTGTTGCTAATGCGCTGCAGCAAGGCTGATACACCTTTGTCAGGGCAAGGGTGTAGCGTGCTGCGCGACTTGAGCTCGTTAGTTTCTCTAGATCCTCAACATTGCGCTGCACAAAAGGTGTCTTGGCGGTGCAGTTCTGCTGTATAGAGGTAGATGCACTGCTATGTGCAGTGTTCATAGCGTGGTTGTACTGACTTCAGCCCCTATGGCCGATCTCATCGACATTCGCTTGCTGACAGTTTCTTGCTTAGAGCAGGCTCGCCTGGCTCAACATCTGTCGCCAGGCCTCTCGCACGTCGATCTTCTTGATCGCACCGCTGCCGCCATCAGTACCCTTGTCCCCCGCTTGCCAGACGCCGTTCTGGAGTTCGCCATTAACGAGGTTGGCCAACTGCTCAATGCGTCACCGGTCTGATCCGAAATCAGCGGTTCTTGCGCACGAAGCTCGAAGGCCTAGAGCGATCGATCGCATGGCGCCCATGGTCGGGTTCTTCTGCCTGATCGGTATGGGTTTGCTTGTGATCGAGCTTGCGCTCCTCATCGGGTTCCCAGGTCGTCTCGTTCTCCGGGTCTGACTCCGGCTTGAACTGGTGATGAGTGGCAGACATCGTCGATCGCGTCGCTGCGTTCATCCAAGGCTCTGTTTTCCACCGAGGCGGGCCTTGCTGCGGATCAGCTAGCGGAATCCATCAAAAAGGCGCCCCGTAGCGGGCGCCTTATCACCGGTTGCGGATGGTCACCTTGGCAGTTGGGATGCCCTCCGGTCGGGTGCCTGTGGTTCAACGATCACGATGGGTTTGTCCCCGTGGTTGTCTCCCTGCCGTGTCGCGGCAGGGATCGAAGGGCCGAGTGACGGCACTGAGCAGAGATGCTCAAGGCTTGGCCTGCTCAGTTGTTCACTCCGCCTGGGTTATGCAGCCCAGGTTTTGACGGTGGGGAGTTTGTGGGTGGCATATGACTCAAGCTCTACGGGATGGCGCTCACGCCGCGCCATCGAGGACAAGGTTTGTGCTGGTGTTGGACGCATGTCGAGCGCACCTCCGTTGTGCGCACCGGCTCGGGTGATCCCTGGCCGGACTCTGTTGGAGGCAGAGGTGTCGGGGTGGTTCCCGCTCCTCCCCTCAATTTCACGTTACGCCGATTGGTGATGAGCTGTGGCTGCGCAACGGTTCCTCTTCCCGAACATCGTGTCGCAATAAAAAACCCCCGGCACCTAGGCCGAGGGTCCTAAGAAGTAGCTGAGTAAGGGGGGCTTGGCGCTCAGCGGGGTGCTGCGTTCAGGAGCACCAGATCGACACTTGATCTCGCTGAGCGTTCACCGCCAGCTCGTGGAATGGATACGCATGATGCCCAGAGAGAGCCTCACTCCTCCTCGTCCACACCACCCACGGGGACCAGGCGCACCTGCTTGCGGCCGAGCTTGATCTCAAACTCATCGCCGGGCTTGAGGTCGAGCATGGCGGTGTAGGCCTTGCCGATCAACAGGTTGCCATTGCCCTGCACGGTGGCGGTGTAGCTGAGCTTGCGGCCACCCTTGCCCCGGCCCACGCCATCGCTGCCCAGGCTCAGACCTTTGGCTTCCAGCAGGGCTTCATAGAAGGCGGTGAAATTCAGGCGCTCGCCGCCATCTTTCTTGGTGCTCACGTAGCCGCAGCTGCGCACGAGGTCTGATTTGGACACATCGCCCAGCTCTTTCACTTTGGCGAGCAGGTCAGAACCGGTCAGCATGTTGGGGAAGGAGATTGCTGCACGGACAGTAACAAATGCAGTGATGGATCTCCAGATTCATCCCACCTTTTGATGCCACTAAAAAAGGAGGCCTCCTCAGACCTCCTTGAACAAGCAGTCGTCATCCTCTGCTCTGGCTTGGTTGTAACACCCCCTGTGGGCTTGATGCCATCAAAGGCTCTGCAGCAAGCGCTCCAACCGCACCAGTTGATAACGGTTGGCTTCTGTAGGCAGAGCGTTGTACATCGCCCAGCACTGGCGCAACTGGGCTTCCAATCCGAGCCGCACATGGTGATCGCTGTGCAGGGGGATGGTCGCCATGGCGGGAGTGAAGGTCATAGGTGATCTGGAGCAACTGCTGGAAGTGTTCCCCGCTTTGGCACGTCAGCTCCTTGGGCTGATCTCTATCCACAAGCCGCTGCCGGCGCCCTCCACCATCCAGCGGCGCCCCCAGTTGCGCTCGGAGTAGCGCTGGCCCGCTCCGCCGCCAATGGACGTGTTCACGTAGCCGCCGTTCACCAGATCGGCTTCCCCGTTGGGGTCATGCATCAGGAACTGGCGCTTGGCTGGATCCCAGCCGATCACCAGGCTTCAGTGACCGCCGCCTATGGGCGCAGCGTGAGGGCCCTTATGAAAAGAACCCAGATGGTGAGCCATGGTCACTCACTTTCTATTCACGCCTTCTTCCCATACCGATGCGCGGTAGCCACTGAGATGCCACAGACCTCCGCCACCTCCCGATAGCTCCTCCCCTCTCCCCTCAGCCGCCTCACCAGCTCTCTTCTCCCTGCAGACAAGAGCGGTCTTCCTCCGAGCTTCCCGCCAGTCCTCCGACGGTGCTCCACCGACTCCCTGGTCCTTTCCTGAATCAGGCTCCGCTCCACCTCGGAGAGTCCGGTGAGTAGTCCGACGACTAGAGGCGCCATCTTCCCGAGTGCCGCTGTATTGAGGAGACCGTCCAGCGTCCTGACGAAGACTCCCCTCTCCTGAAGCTCTGCAAGCCCAGCCACCACCTCACTCTGTGTTCGCCCCAGGCGATCGAGCTTGGAGACCACCAGTGTGTCCCCCTTCTGTAGAGAGACGAGTACCGCCTGAAGCTGCTGCCGTTTGAAAGCCGGGACAGTGCTGCTGACCTTCTCGCCGAATACCTCCTCGCAGCCGGCCTCTCTCAGAACGGCGAACTGCTGCTCGAGGGTCTGTCCCTCAGTACTGACCCTGGCGTAACCGACAGACCGTCCCACCCCGTCTCAACCGTCTCTGGTGCGCCTGTACCACTTTACTGCCGTTCGTTTTGCGGTCGCACTCGAACTGAGCGACCGAACGGGTTTTTGAACAAGATTTTAAGGAAAACAAGATCACCCTTATCTCGTGCTCAACCGCCGCCCCGGCCGCAAGCAGTGGAGCTACTCCATCGACTGCAAGGAAATCGAATGCCAACTCAAGGCCCGCCAGAGTTATGAGCAGCAGAGCGGCCTCGCCAGCTACAGCCTCGGTGCAGCGTTCTGGGAGGTGCGGGCGAGCAAGAGCTGACACCCCACCCCACTCCGCCAGCCATCAAGAGCCCTGGGTGACGGCCCGGGGCTTTTCGCTGCACCAATGACCCTGCATCCACCCGCCACACCAGGCCTGGCTACGACGGGATCAGATGCCTAGGTGCCATGGGGCTGCTCTACGAACTGGTGGTCGAGACGGCTGACGCCACAACAACCGTTCAGATCGAAGCCAACAGCAAAGAAGAAGCGCTGGAAACTGGCCAGGAGCTCTATCCCGGCTGCAGGTTGGCGCTGGTGAAACCGGAACCAGGCGAACAGCTCTAAGCAAAAACGGCCAGGCAATCAAAAACCCCCGAGCAATGCCCGGGGGTCCTGAACCAATCAACAGTCCAATGGCTGTAGATGGTCGAAGCTGCTGGCGTTGGCGCCTGGGGCCGAACGTTCCAGGTGTGGGTTTTTTGCTCTCCTGGGGCACCTGTGGCGGTGCAAACGGAGTGTCGATCAGTCAGGCGCACAGGTTGAGGACCTTCCTCTTGCCCGGCTGAACGACCGGCCCACGGTTGGGTGAAGACTATTGGAGCAGGGGCCTGCAGTCAGCGTGCTTCTGACAGATAGCGGGGTGGCGTGTCGTCCATCCGGGCGCCTCCTGTTTAGAGGAACGCGCCACGACTCAAGACCGAGCCTGCCTCTACCGCTCGCTCATGGATCGTCGTGGGCGCGTTAGCAGAATCCCCACTCCGGAGACGATCACCACGAGCGTGGCTAAGCCCAACAGGATCGAGTAGTAGGGCTGGAGATTCAACGGTCCAAATCGGCCCGTGTGGATCTTCAGCAGCCAGAAGGCATCAACTCCCTGCTCGAGCAACAGGCTGTAGAGCGATCCGCTGGCTGCGGTGAGCAGGAGTGGCGCAGCGGCCAGGGGAACCAGGAGCTGATGCAGCCGTCGGGCTCGCTGCGTGAGAGATCGCGACATCGGCCTCATTCCTCCCGCAGTTCTTTATGCAACATCGCCTCATCGCTGCAGGGCATCCACTGACCGTTGTTCTGATGCACACCCTTGCAGCCCAGCTGTTTGGCGCGCTGCTCGGCCTCCGCCTGGGTGACGTAGAGACCTCTGCTGTGGGACCAGCCGGCCTCAGGGCTGAACAGCCATGCCAGGCAGATGGCCACAGCGGCGAGGGCTGAACGGTGACGCACACGCTGATTCACAGGGAAAACAGTGCGTCGTACTTGGTGTAGGCCGGTTTATTGAGGCCGTCGTAGCGGAGCATGCGCCGCAGCTCGATGATTTCGCGCCGCTGGGCCACGATGATCTCCCGCGCCAGACGGCGGATCGTGGGGTTGCGGCTCTTGCGCAGGGCGTCGTGCGCCATCTGCAAGGCTCCGCCGTGGTGTTCGAGCATCCCCTCAAGGAACCAGTTCACGCGTGTTTCGGTGCTCGGTGCCGATCCAGCCATCTGCATCGCTTCGATCTGCGCAGACGACATGCGCCGCAGCGCCGCAAGGCTGTTGGGGTTGCCGCCGGGGGGCAGTGTCACTGGATAAACGGGCGCTTGGGGATACCAGGCCTTGCGCCATTGACCCATCGCCTTGATCTCACGGGCTTGCTCGTTCCAAATCGTGTTCGCCAGAGCCCCCACCCCCGGTGAGCCCACGTTGAACACAAACTCACTCATGCGTAGCGCGCCGGTGTGGTGCTGCACCATCGCGTCGATCCAACGCAGGTCGTAGGTGCTTCCGGCTGGGCCCACGTCATGGCCATGGCTGGTGTGGTCGCCGTGGTCGCTCGCGCCGCTTGCCGGCATCGGAGTGGCGTGCTGGCCGTGATCGTGGTGGTGGTGTTCATGGCCTGATTGAGCCAGAACAGGCGGCGCGAGCAGGGCGGCAGTTGCCGCGAGAGCAAACAGGTGGCGCATGGCCGGCTTCACAGTCCACCTACGATGCAGTCTCCTGTAGGAGGAGAGTCAAGAGGTTGATGGGTGCAGTGGCGGATGTTGAGCTGCTCAAGATCGGTGCGGTGGCGCAGCGCTCGGGCGTGCCGGTGAAAACCATTCGCTTCTATTGCGATGAAGGCCTGCTGCAGCCTGCATCGCGATCGGAGGGGCGCTACCGCCTGTTTGATCACAGCGTGTTCGCCGAGCTGGCGCTGATTCGCAACCTCAGGGCGATGGATCTTCCCCTCAGTGCGGTTCATGGCGTGCTCAGCGCGCGCCGCTCCGGGGTGTGCACCTGCGCTGATCTGCAGGCCACGATCCGCGGCAAGCTTGGCGAGATCCAAAGCCGCATCGAGGATCTGCAGACCTTGGAATCGGATCTGCAGACGATGCTTGCCAGCTGGCAGTCCTGCGGAGGTCGCTGATCTTGGATCGGCCAACCGATGGCTGGAGCCGGGCTGTGTTCCATCAACGACCGATCAACTGGAATCCTCTATCCCCAGAACATCCCGAGCATCGCCGCACCCATCAGAGTCATGATCAGATTTTCGGCAAAACTCACCACGCCAAGCGGTGTGCGCGTGTTGCCGCCCACGCAGGCGCAGTTGAGGGCGAGGTGATCGATGAACACCGCCTTTCCTACCGACACCATCCCCATCCCGCCCAACAACACCGCCACCGCTCCCACCAGCCCATCCAGACCGAAGGGTGACGGCGGCGTGAGCATGCCCAGCCCCACCAATAGTTCGATGCCTGGGTAGAGCCGACTCCAGGCTCGCCAGCGCTGGCTGAGCAGGTCGTACTTGAGGAAGCTGGCGGCAAATGCGGGCACATCCATCAGCTTGAGCATGGCCAGCAGAGCGATGGCCAGGCCCATGAAGCCGCGCACACCCACGCCAAGGGCAAGGGCCATCAAGGCCGCGGTGGCAAACACGACAATCACCGGTGTGTAGCTCACGTCTGCTCGCTCGGCCCGACCCCCCAGCCGTGCCGCCAGATCGCTGTAACCCCCGATTCGTTCTGAACCGCTGAACACCTGCGGGGTGGTGCTCACACCGTGGGTGCGTTTAAACGCCTCCACCTCCTCAGGGCTGCGCAGGCGGTGGTCCTCAAACGCAATGCCCTGGCTCTGCAGCAGGGCCACCGCCCGCAGCCCCCACGGGCAGGCGTGATCAGCCGTGTCCATTCGGTAGAGCCGCACATCGCGCAGAGCTGCGTCGCTGATCGGGGTCTGCTCCATCAACCCTTCACCGTCTGAAACGGCTTGATCACCCCTGTTTTGGTGAAGGTGAACACGGTGTAGGTCTCCCGCCGCAGCGTCGACTCCATACCGGGTGAGCCCAGGGGCATGCCGGGCACAGCGATGCCAGCCACCTTGGGGCGCTCCTTGAGCAGCTTCTGGATCGCCGACACCGGTACATGGCCCTCAATGACATAGCCGTTGATCGTGGCGGTGTGGCAGGAGCTGAGGGTGGCGGGAACGCCATAGCGCTGCTTGATCACCGTGAGGTTGTTCACGACGTGGTCCTGCAACGTGAAGCCGGCTTTCCTGATGTGATCGAGCCAGCCCTTGCAACAACCGCAGCTGGCGGAGCGGTAGGCCGCCACTACCTCTGCGGCATAACTCTGTGCGGCGGCTGCGACGGAGAGGCCCGTCAGAGCGAGGGCCAGGGCGAGCGTGCGCATCACGGAATCAGGCAGCTCCTTCAACCGTAGTGTCTCCAGCAGGTGGAGAGTCAAGGTGATTGGCTTGATTCAGCCTGCCGCTGGCAGCAGTGCCGTGAATGTGGCCCCGTGCCCCGGTTCTGACGCCACGCGGATCTCTCCCCCATGGCGATGGGCGATGGCCTGGGCGATGGCCAGCCCCAGGCCGCTGCCACCGTTCTGACGCGAGCGATCCGGTTGCAGGCGTGTGAAGCGATCGAAGATCCGCTGTTGATCCTCCAGCGGAATGCCGGGGCCCTGATCGCGAACGCTCAGAGCCAACCAGCGGCCCTGGCTCTGCAGGCGCACATCAACCGTTCCACCACAGGGTGAGTGCTGCAACGCATTGCTGATCAGATTGATCAGCAGCCGGCTCAGTTCCCGCTCGGTTCCGCGCAGCGTGGTGGTCTCTGCTTCATGCGCCATCGACACGGCCTGCTCGGATGACACCGCGATCTCGGACCAGTCCTCCACAACATCCGCTGTGATCTCAGCAAGGTCGCAGAGCTGCATCGGTGTCTTGGCGCCGGGCCGCTCCAGGCTGGCCAACAGCAGGAGATCGGCGATCAGCTGCTGCAGCCGTTGGCCCTGAGCCAGAACCCGCTCGATTCCCGGTTGGGCACGTTGGGCCTCGGCGACAGCGAGCAGGTTGGCCAGGGGCGTGCGCAGCTCATGGGCCACGTCCGCGCTGAATTGCTCCTGACGCCGGTAGGCCTCGATCAACGGTGCCATCGCCTGGCCGGCCAGCCACCAGCTCGCAAGCGCGATCACCACCAACGCGAGCGCAAACACCCCGTGGCCGAGCCACCACAGGCGTCGTGCCTCTGCCTCCAGGCCAGCGAGGCTGCGGCTGAGGCGCAAACTGCCCCAGTCCTGCTCCTGATCGCCATGGGAGCGGTGCAGCACAACGCTGGTGGTGAGCATCAGCGAACCGGGGGTTGTCTCCCGAGATGGGGGGGATGCGGCCACGACCTCTCCCTCACCGTTGAGGATCTGCAGCTGAAAACGTTCAGGATCGGTGACGCCGAGCGCATGGCGCTCGATCAAGGTCGTAGGCGAAGGGCAGGGGCTATCCGCCAGGCAGAGCCCGGGCAGCACATTGGCCAGTGAGGTGGTTCCTGCCGAGGGCGGAGGGAGCACGGGCTTGAGGCTGTCGTGCAAGGTGCCGGCCAGGTTGACCAGCTCGCTCTGCAGGGCTTGCTCCTGGGCCTGCAGCAACAGCCGGCCCATCGAGAATCCCGCGGCATAAAGGATGCTCCCCATCACGAGCAGGGAGAGTCCCGCCAGCCGCAGGCGTGCACGCCGGATCAAGTTGTGCTCAAGCCCTGCCATCAGGTCGGCTGCAAGGCGCTGCCCGTGGCGGCTGGATCAAAGCGATAGCCGCGGGAGGGCACGGTGGTGATCGGCGATGGCAGACCGTGATCGGCGAGCTTGCGGCGCAACAGCCGCACCTGCGCAGCCACCACATTGCTCACCGGGTCCTGATGCAGGTCCCAGAGCTGGTTGCGCAAGCGCGAACCGCTGAGGATGTCTCCGGAGTGCTCCATGAAATAGGTGAGCAGCTGCAATTCCTTGGCCGAGAGCGGCACACGTACCGCGCCAGTTGCCGCCTGAACCGTCAGCTCGCTGCGGGAGGGATCCAGGCGGTAGCTGCCAACCTGCAGCTGTGGTTCGCGATAGCCCGGATGGCGGCGCTGCAAGGCACGCACCCGGGCGAGCAGTTCCTCCATGGCGAACGGCTTGCTCAGGTAGTCGTCCGCTCCGGCATCGAGTCCTTCCACCCGGTCGGCGGTGCCATCGCGGGCCGTCAACAACAACACAGGCACGGTGAAGCCTGCGGCGCGCAGGCGCCGGCAGAGCTCAACACCACTGAGCTGCGGCAGCATCCAGTCCACAAGCGCCAGGTCGTAACGCGCCAGATCACCACTGAGCAAAGTCCAGGCGGAGAGGCCATCGCTGCAGTGGTCCACCACATGGCCCTGCTGCTCCAGAAGGGCGACCAGGGCTTCAGCGAGATCCGGCTCGTCTTCCACCAACAGGATCCGCAGGGGCATGGGGCGCGGCTCAGATCGCCCAGAGGCTAGGTGGGGCAGCCGATTTCATCTGTTTTTCATCGCGCCTGCGCCATCCTCCGCGCAGTGTTGTTCTGTCCAGCCTTGATACAACGAATTGTTCAAGGGAGTGCCGCCGCTCTGGTCGCCTCCACGGCGTTGCTGCTGACGGCCCCTGCCTGGTCCCACGTGGGCCATGGGGATGAATTCCAGCAGCAGGGGGATGTGCGCCAGGTGAAGGCCAACACGGAGGCCGATGCTCTGTTGGGCGTGACCACGGCCAAGCCGCAGTCAGGTGCCGATGGGCTGAGCCTGCCCAGCAGCGCCGTGGTGGATGCCGATGGCAAGCCTTTGGTGTTCGTGAAAACGGCCACCACCTACGACCCGGTCTTCGTTCAGACCGGTCCCACCCTTGGCGATCAGATCGTGATCACCGAGGGCCTCGATCCCACCGACGACGTGGTGGTGAACGGAGCCCTCTCGCTGTATGCCGAATCGAAGAAAACGCAGCAGGCTGAGCCCTCCCCCGCTGAGGCCAGCGCCGATCGCCCAGCTGATCAGACCAACAACAAGGCGCCCCTCATCGGTGTTGGTGTTGGAGCAGCGGCCGTGGTGGCTGCCGGGGCTGCGCTCACCCTGCGCCGCAAGCAGCAGGGCGAATGATCGAAACGCTGCTCAACACCACCCTGCGCTTCTCCATCGCCCGCCGCTGGCTGGTGGTGGTGGCCGCCGTGGTGGTCAGCCTTGCTGGCCTGGTGATGCTCCGCCAGATGCCGCTGGATGTGTTCCCGCAGTTCGCCCCACCGCAGGTGGATGTGCAGATCACAGCTGACGGCCTGTCGCCGGAGGAGGTGGAAACGCGCATCACCCTGCCGGTGGAATCGGCGCTGAATGGCATCGCCGGCGTGGAGACCGTGCGCTCCTCCTCCAAGGCGGGGCTCTCCATGGTGCAGGTGGTGTTCAACCAGAACGCCGACATCTACCGGGCTCGCCAATCGGTGTCCGAGCGGATGCAGCAGGTGGAGGCCCAGTTGCCGGCTAATGCCGCTGCGCCGGAGATCTCCCCGTTGGTGTCACCCCTGGGCACGATCCTTCAGTACGCCTTCACGGTGGAACCCGGCGGCACCACGTCGCTGATGGATCTGCACCAGCTGGTGCTGCGCTCCTATCGCAACCCGATCCTGGCGGTGCCTGGGGTGGCGCAGATCACCGTCTACGGCGGTGAGGAAGCGCAGCATCAGGTGCTCCTTGATCCGCAGGAACTGCAGGTGAAAGGGGTCAGCCTCAAGGCGGTGATGCAGGGGGTCTCGGCAGCGATGTCCACCAGCCCGGGAGGCTTCCTGGTGGGCGGCGGCCAGGAGCGCCTGATCCGGCCTCTGGCTCAGATCCAGCAGACAAGCGATCTGGCGGATGTAGCGGTGACCGATCAGCAGGGCCGACCTGTGCTCCTCTCCACCCTGGCGGAAGTCAAGCGAAGACCGGCTTTGAAGCGGGGGGACGCCAGTTTCAACGGTCAACCGGCGGTGGTGCTGATGGTGATCAAGCAGCCGGATGTGGATACGCCAACGGTCACCCGTGCGGTGGAGCAGCGCATCGCTGAACTCAATCGCACCCTGCCGACGGATGTACGGGTGAGGCGCACCTTCCGGCAGAGCAATTTCATCGACACCGCGCTGCGCAATGTGAGCGAATCGCTGTTGCTCGGGATTGTGATCGTGTCGCTGGTGATCGTGGCTTTTCTGATGAACTGGCGCGCCGCCGTGATCACCCTCAGCGCCATTCCCCTATCGCTGTTGGTTGGCCTGATGTTGATGAAGGCCTTCGGCCTGGGCCTCAACACCATGACCCTGGGCGGTTTGGTGGTGGCGATCGGCTCGGTGGTCGACGACTCGATCGTCGACATGGAGAACTGCTACCGCGGTCTGCGCCGCAATCAGAGCAGTCCCACACCACGGTCGCCGCTGCAGGTGGTGTTCGACACCTCGGTGGAGGTGCGTCAGCCGGTGCTGTTCTCCACCCTGATCATCGCGGTGGTGTTTGCCCCGATCTTCTCGCTCACGGGGGTGGAGGGCCGCATCTTTGCGCCGATGGGCCTGGCCTATCTCTTCTCGATCGGTGCCTCCACCCTGGTGGCGGTGACGCTCTCGCCAGCTCTCTGCGCCATTTTGCTGGCGCCGGTGCAACTGCCCCCCGAGAACACCTGGATCGCCAACCGCTGCGAGCGGATCTATCGGCCCTGGCTGGCGATGGCCCTGGCGCAACCGCAGCGCCTGCTCGCGATCGCCCTGAGCCTGGTGGTGGGCACCGCGCTGATCCTGCCCAGCCTGGGCCGGGTGTTCCTGCCGGAGTTCCGCGAGCAGTCGCTGGTGAATTCGATGGTGCTCTATCCAGGTGTGTCGCTGGAGATGACCAATCGCGCCGGCCTGGCGCTGACGCGCTCGCTGCAGGACAGCCCGCTTGTGGAGTGGGTGCAGCTGCGCACCGGCCGCGCCCCCGGCGATGCCGACGGAGCCGGGGTGAACCTGGCCCACGTGGATGTGGAGCTGAGCGCCAAAGCGATGGACAACAGGCCCGCCGCGATTGCGGAACTGCGCAAGGCCTTCCTGAAGATTCCCGGTGTGGCCCCGAACATCGGTGGCTTCATCTCGCACCGCATGGATGAGGTGCTCTCCGGTGTGCGCAGCGCCATCGCCATCAAGATCTACGGCACCGATCTGGCGGAGTTGCGGCGCCTCGGCGAAGCCGTGGTGAAGGTGGTGGAGCCGATTGAGGGGGTGGTGGATCTGCAGCTTGAGCCGCAACTGCCCATCCCCCAGATCCAGATCCACTACGACCGCCCCCTGGCGGCTGCCCTCGGGCTGAGCATCGAGGACTTAGCCCAGGCCGTGGAGATCGCTCTCAACGGCAAGGTGGCGGGCCACGTTGTGGAAGCCGGCGTGCGCAGCGATGTGCTCGTGCAGCTCAATGCCGCCAGCCGCAGCAGTCTCGACGCCATCCGCGCCCTGCCAGTGGCCTTCTCCAATGGTATGACCGTGCCCCTAGGCAGCGTGGCCTGGGTGGAGGAAGGTCTCGGCAACAACATCGTCAACCGGGAAGATGTCTCCCGCCTGATCGTTGTTTCCGCCAACGTGAGCGGTCGCGCTCTGGGTTCGGTGGTGCGCGATATCCAGCGTGCCGTGGCTCGCGAGGTTCGCCTGCCGCAGGGCTACGCGATCCGCTATGGCGGTCAGTTCGAATCAGAAGAACGTGCCACAGGCAGCCTGGTGCTCTACAGCCTGGTGGCGGCCGTGGTGATCACGTTGTTGATGATCACGGCCGTGAAATCACTGCCCGCCACTGTTGCGATCATGCTCAACCTGCCGCTGGCACTGGTGGGTGGTGTGGTGGCGGTGCTGCTCAGCGGAGCGGTGTTGTCGGTGGCATCGCTGATCGGCTTCATCACGTTATTTGGTGTGGCCGTGCGCAATGGATTGCTGCTGGTGGACAACTACAACCGCCGCCATGCCGCTGGTCAGCCCGTGCACACCGTGATTGAGGAGGGAAGCCTGGAGCGTCTCAACGCCATCTTGATGACGGCGCTGTCCTCGGCTCTGGGAACGCTTCCTCTGGCTGTGGCCTTTGGCGCCGGTAGTGAAATCCTCCAGCCGCTGGCGGTGGTGCTGCTCGGCGGCCTGATCACCTCCACCGCTCTCACCCTGCTGGTGATCCCGGCTCTCTATGCCCGTTTCGGTCGCTGGTTGCTCCCCACGCCGCAGCTGTCATCGCTCTCTTCAGACCTCTGATCCGCTATGGCCAACACCCTTCTGCGAACGATCGCCATGTTCACCGGAAAGCTCGATGCCAGCCCTCCCAGGGCCTGGTGGAACGCCAACCGCGCTGTGGCCTTGCCCGTCGTGTTCGGGGCGTCTGTGCTGCTTGCCTTCGGCCTCGGCCGCCACAGCCGATCACCGAACAGCACAACAGCGCAAACCGAATCAGCCCAGGTTTCAGGGGAGAACCGGACCATTGCCCTCACGCAGCAGCAACTGCGCCAGGCGGGCTTGACGCTGATCCGGCCTGAACTGAGCACCACCATCGAGCGGCCGATCACCGGATTTGTGGAAGCCCAGGTGGGTGCACGCGCCCAGGTGGGGATGCCGGTGGCGGGCCAGGTGATGCGCTTGCTCGTGGCTCCGGGACAAAGGGTGCAGGCCGGAACTGTGCTGGCCGAGGTGCGTAGCCCGGAGGCGGCAGCGATCCGCGCTGAAGCCGACGGCTCCGCTGCAACGGCGCAGTCGCTGGAGCAGCAGTATCAGCGGGCCCTGCCGATGGCACGCCAGGGTGCCCTGGCCTGGCATGAGCTCGAAACACGGCGGATCGCCAGCGTGAAGGCGAGCACAGATGCCCGCTCGGCGCAGGCGAGGGTCCGGGCCATCGGTTCTCCCACCAGCGCTGGTGTTCTCCAGATCCGCAGCCCGATCGCCGGCACGGTGGCCGCGCTGGATGCCACCCCGGGATCGGTGTTGCAGGCCGGCAGTGATCTGGCGGAGATCACCGATACATCGGGCCGTGAACTCCGCTTCATGGTGTCGCCGCTGTTGGCCGCCAACCTGAGAAGCGATCAGGTGCTGCGCGTGACAGCAGGAAGCCAGGAGTTGCGCGCACGGGTGGTGGCCGTGGCGCCGGATTCCGCCAGCACCAACCGCGTGATGATCGTGCGCGCCATGCCCGTGTCAGAGGCTTTACCCCCCGCTGGCACAGCGGTGACGGCCTTTGCCCTGGTGCCGTCGAGCGAGCGGCAATTCACCGTGCCGCGGCAGGCGGTGCAACTGCTGAATGGTGAGCCGGTGGTTTATCGCTATCAGCGCGGCTCGGCCCAGCCGGTTCGGGTGGTGCTCGGGCCAGCCCGATCGGATCGGGTGGAGATTGTGCAGGGGTTACAGGGCGGTGAGCAGATCCTCAGTGGCAACACGGCTGTGTTGCTCCAGGGCGATGCGCCTGCACGCTGATTCGCAGGCGCGAGCCCAGTGGGCCGGGCTGATCGCTGCCGTGCTGTTCGGTTGCAGTGCTCCAGTGATCAGCACGCTCACGAACGCAGGCTCGGCCCTCAGCCTGGCTGGGCTGCTCTATGGCGGTGCGGCCTTGGTGCTTTGGCCGCTGCGCTTGGTGCAGCCCACGGCGACGCAGGAATCCCCTGTGCAACCGAGCGATTGGAAGGCTCTGGCGGCGTTGACCTTGCTAGGCGGGGTGATCGGCCCTCTAGCCCTGGTGCATGGCCTGGCTCTGTTGCCCGCTGCCTCCAGTTCGCTCCTGCTCAATCTGGAAACGGTGTTCACCTTGTTGATTGCTGTTGTGATCGGCAAGGAACATCTGGGCCAGCGTGGCTTGCATGCCGCTGCGCTCACCCTCGCCGGCGCCGCCGTGCTCTCAAGCGGATCGCTGGCAGGAAGCACCTGGCCTGGCACCGCGTTAATCGCTCTGGCCACCCTCGCCTGGGGCATCGACAACAACATCAGCCAACGGTTGTCGCTCCGGGACCCATTGCAGATCGCCAGCTTCAAAGCGATCGGAGCCGCCCTGCCGATGCTCGCGCTGGCGTGGGCGCTGGCGTGGGCGCTGGGGGAGCGCTTTCCGGCGCCTGCCCAGATGGCTCTGGTGCTGCTGAGTGGAGCGCTGGGCTATGGCCTCTCGATCTGGCTGGATCTGTTGGCACTGCGTGCCCTTGGTGCTGCCCGGGAAGCCGTGATCTTTGCCACGGTGCCGGTCGTTGGGGCGCTCTTCTCTGTGGTGGTGTTGCGCAACGCGCTCACCCTGCCATTGGCGATGGCCGCAGGACTGATGGTCGCCGGTTTCGTTCTGCTTCTCAGGGACGAGCACAGCCACAGGCATCACCACGCGGTGCAGCGCCATCACCATCGCCACCGCCATGACCCGAACGACCCCGATCCCCATCACAACCACGCCCATCCTTCAGATCCTCAACGGGCTCAACCAGACGATCGGCCGTATTGGCATGCCCATGAACATGAGCACGAGGAGCTTGAGCACAAGCATCCCCACCTGAGCGACGCACATCATCGTCACAGGCACCAATGAGTACGCTTCCCAAAGTCTTTTGTGGTCATCAGTGGTGTGAAGCTGATCGCTTGCTTGATTCCTAAGCCCCCGCGAATTACCTCTGCAAACGTGATGCAACGAGGTCTTCAGAATTAATGCCAGGTTCAATCAAAAACCCCCGAGCGATGCCCGGGGGCTTGAACCAATCAACATTCCAATGGCTGTAGATGGTCGAAGCTGCTGGCGTTGGCGCCTGGGGCCGAACGTTCCAGGTGTGGGCTGTTTGGTCTCCTGGGGCACCTGAAGCGGTGCGAACGGAGTGTCGATCAGTCAGGCGCACAGGTTGAGGACCTTCCTCTTGCCCGGCTGAACGACCCGCCCACGGTTGGGTGAAGACTGTTGGAGCAGGGGCCTGCAGTCAGCGTGCTTCTGGCTGGTAGCGGGGTGGCGTGTCGTCCATTCGGGCGCCTCCTTGGTTGATGCACACAGATTCGCCCCGCCCATAGCGCTGGGCAATCGGGATTTACACGCATTGCCTTGGTGGCCGAGTGGGAGCAGGGTGGTCTTTGGCTTGTGCCTCTGGCCTGGGTCTACGTGGTTAGAGCGCGCTCCAGTAGACAGGCCGCGAGATTGCTCAGCGAGCGACCCTCCTCAAGGCTGCGGCTTTCAAGGTCGCGGAAGGTGCTGTAAGGGATCGTGATGGTGATCCGCTTGCTCGCTCGACTGGATCGCGACTCTCCGCGACAGTCAGAGGGATTTGCGTAGGGCAAGGACAACCTCTATAGCTGAAATCTTTACTTTGTTTTCCGGTTGAGCCCATCACGCCTGTGGCTTCACAAAAGGTCTCGCATCTGATGCATGGTGGCCCGATCCAAACAGGTGATCGGAGTTACGGCAGCGATGCAGCAGAGCGCTGCAGTCTGCAGCCTTTATTCAGGTAGAGAGGGTGCATCATGCGATCGAGCATCCTCGACAATCTCCACGCAGGATTGAGAAAGAATGTGCTCAATCAGTTCTGGCAGTGAGCGATGACTGCGCCCTGCCTGCCTCATCAATTTCTCCAGCAACTCCTCAGGAAGATCAAGCTCAAGCCGCTGCGGCATACGGCTTGGATCAAGTTGAAAGCGAGGATCCTGTTCGCCTGGAGCTAACTGGAATGGAGGCATTTCTATGGAGGCGTAGGCCATTGGTGGAGATCAGCTGGCTATAGCAACGGCTGCAGTCCTTATTTTTGGGAGCACGAAACTAAAACGTGACCAATGCTCTTCAATGGCGCGCTATGAGTTTCTTAACGCCCGGGCTTAGGCGGTGCACGAGGTGTCGCGTGTTCAGCGTCCCCATCTCGGCTCCAGCAGTGGCGGTGGTTGCCATTGCGGCGTGCACGGTTTCCACCCCTCCGCCAGGCGCTGACGCCAGAGCTCAACCGCTCGCTCGCGGCTGAGGCGCACACGCCGCTGCAGCAACGGCACTGCTTGATCCCGCAACACCTGGCCGCTGGTGATCTCCAGCTCCTGCTGCCACTGATTCCAGATCGCGGGCTTGAAGTGCAGGACTTGGCGGCCATCACTCAGCCAGCCCTCAGCCGGAGCCGACGGAATCCGCTGACCCTTCTGAACGAACACCCCTCAGCCCGCCTCCGGCGCCCAACCCCGTTGGCGAACCATGTCATCCGTCCAGCCCTGGCAGCGGCGGATCAGGTGTTCGCCCTGGGCGATCTGGCCGCGGTGCAGCTGGCAGGTGAGCACCGGGATGCACTCGGCTCCGGCGTGGTGCCTGAACCAATGGCAGGTCATGCAGACCTTGCGGCTCCGGCTGGGGCGCAGGACGCCCACGTCCAGATACGGCCAGGTCTCGCAGTCACTGCTTGCAGTCACCGCGGTGGGCCGGATTCGAGAAGCAGCCATCAATCTTCTCCATGCGTACACCTGTACTAGCAGGGATTGGGCGGGTTGGCTCGGGCTCTTTGGGCATCGACTGCCTCTGTCAGCCACGCCCGCTGACGACGTCGGAACCCTTCTGGGCCTCACACCATCCCCTTTGCTCGCCTTCTTCCGATCACTTCTGCCTCTAGTCCCAACCCTGCTGCCGATGCTCAGCTGGACAACCTGCTGAGACAGAACACCTAGAAGCCTCGGCCCGGCTTCGGTCCTTGCTTCTTCTTTATTTTCCCTCCCTTCACTCGGAGTTCCTTGAAGACGCTGACTCCTACTCGGGCTTCCTGCTTTACGACGAGGGTCCTGGAGAAGGCAGCAAGCTCCTTACTGAACCTGTCGAACGCCTCGTTGGTTGAGAGTGTGGAGTCGAGTGGGGTGTAGAGGAGGACTGCTTCACCCGACTTACCGAGTAGCTCCTCAACCAACTTCTCCCAGAAGGCGTTCACCTCCGCACCGCTCCCCAGTTGATTCTTCTCATGTTCTCGGCGGAACACCTTCAGCCGTCCGTACAGCGAACTCACCAGCCGGCAGTCCAGCTCTTCTGGGAGCACCAGGCCGAAGTCCTCAGAGCCGTCCGCTCGCCTGTAGCGCTCTACTCGGAACACCTTCTCCAGCCGTTTGAGGAGCAGGGAGGTTGGGTTCTCACGGCGCCACTCGTTGAGCGTCTTCACCGGGACTCGCACCCAGAGGTGGTCGGTCGTGTGAGCGGGGACCTCAGCGAGAGGTGTGTCCTTGCTCTCCTCAAGAGGGACTGGCTTCCACACACACTTGACGAAGAGGAGGTCCCAGCTGTTTTCAACAAGGTGTGTGGCCTCCTTCAGTAGCCCTCTCACGAGGACGTACGAACCTTCGTAGGGGCGAAGTTCCTCTCTCACGGTCAGGGCTCTGGTTGCTGGAAGGCCTCCGTTAATTTTTTCAGACGTTCTGGCCAGTGTTCTCTTAGGAGCCTTAAACCGCGGCGTGGGCGTCCGTCTTCAGTCGTGAGCCTAAAGCTCTCGTAGAGGGTGTGGAGTTCGGCGTGTTCTTCAGGCGTGAGACGAACTCTGGCGTCGTCGGGCTGACCCAAATGTCTGTTGTGAGCGACGACTGGACCCGCAGAAGCCACAAAGCCGTCAAACAGTGAGACCCAGGCCCTCGTAGCAGTCTCTCGTGGTTCGTTGCACTGAGTGAACCAGGCGTGTCGAGGGTTCGTACAAGTCCTCTTCCCCTTTTCAGGATTTTCACAGAGGCTGCGCTAGCGACGTTGCTCTTCCTCAAGTGCCCAAGGTCATCTTCTAGGCCCAGAAAGTGACACTGCCCCTTCCGACGTGGGCCGCGCTTATGGTCGTACTCGCAAGGTGTGGTGAGGTCGATGTGTTTGCACCGTTCCTCAGCCAGTAGGAGAACGCACTCGGAGAGCTTCATAGTGTGAATAAGAGCCGAACACTGCTACGAGGGAATGAAGCTGGCAATGATTCCATCGAAAACCTGTGCTCATGAGGCATCTCTTCAACCGACGCAACGATTTCCCCATAGGTTCAGGAACGCTCATCACTCACCTAAGCGGTCCGCACAGGCCATCTTTGACTACGTAGCGCCTACCACCACTCTCAACGACCGTGGTACCGCTCTTCTCAGCAGGCCTGTATAGGGCTGCCAGCTCCAGAACCCTCTCGTAGGAGCTCCTGGGGCGCCCTGAGGAGTCCTCCAGGCCCGAAACAATGACTGCTGCGCCAGCGTGAGAAGAGCCTCCAGGATCTCCAGAGAGTCGCGTGGGTGATGCCCCACGCGGATCGGCCTTTAGCTCCTGCTCCTGTCCCAACTCATCAACACAAAAAGAATCGCCCCCTGTGCCAGAGGTGGAGATGGATGCAGGTGTTAGAGGGGGTGTATTGGGAAAGGACTCCCGATGTCCATCCGTGTGGACTGGACGATCGCAGTCGATAGACCTTGCTGTGTCCTTCTGATTGCTCTCATCTGGCTCCTCCTCGATCCGAGCGGAAGGACACCAGTGGCTCCACCAGTAGGAGTGGTCCCATCGCGACTGACTCAGCTTCGCCCGAACGAAAAGCTTTTCATCAGCAATTCTCTTCAGCGAGCGCTGGACCTGCTTGTAAGACGACTGAATGTCCCGGTGTTCCAGGTACCCGAGCATGTCATCCGCCGAGAGCTTGATCCAGGCTCGACCCTCGATCAGGCGACCTCCCTTACCCTGAGCGGCTTTACGGAGCCACATCTTAATAATGTCAGCACAGATATAATCCAGAGGCTTTAGAGGCATTGACGCATAGACACTGGCGGCGAGCCCCATTTTACCAAGCAATTCCCAATAAAGTGGACCAATAATCCCTGTCAGCGAAGCTCCCAGGGCTCCGACACAACCAGTCCAATATCCTGCAACTCCTGAGGAGTGTTGTCCCTCCAAACCTGTCGAATAACACCCTCATTCTCCATCAGAACATGAGAGTAGACATTGGTGAGTTCCTGAATGGAATGCCCAAGCGTCTTGGCGACCAGGTACGGAGGCGCTCCCGACTGCAGCCTCTGAGTTGCGAAGTAGTGACGAAGGGAGTAGAGATCTGGCTTGAACCGTGTGAACTTCATCCGCCTCAACAACTCCCTCCACTGAAGCCTCAGAGAATCCATATACGGGGGCTTGCCGGCTCGGATTCCGTACTGATCTGCAAATACATAATCGTCTGGACCACTGAAACGACTCCAGGCCTTCAGCGCCTTGAGGTACTTGCCTCCAACCATCGGGACCGAGCGCTCACCGGTCTTCGTTTGCTTTCTGATCTTGAGGATAGCGACGGTCTTTGGCGTGGGCTCTTTCTGTGAGAGAGAAACAGTAACCAGCACGTCCTTGAACTCGACATCTCTCCATCGGAGACTCCCCTGCTCTTCGCCCGCCAATTCGTGTGGGCGGCACCCTGAGGCAGCAGCGACCAAAACGAAGAACCGGAGCAACTCTCGCCGTGACCGTTCCAAGTCCTGATTGACAACCTTCGGCATCTTCTCCCTGGCCTTGGCAGCACCCAGTCCCCAATCCCTGAGATAAAGACCGTCCTCGGTGTCAGGAGCGACAAAGTCCTCCAGCTTCCAGACCAGAGTGTGAAACTCCTCTGAGGTGAAGGTCTCTGTTCGCCTGGACCGCTGGGACTTCGGGACCTTCACGAACAGTTCTGGCACGACCTGACACCCGTACTGTCGGGAGAAGCGACAGAAGTTACGGATCAGGCAGCACTCAGCCCGAATCGTGTCCAAGGCTGCCCCCTGTCTCCCTCTGTAGGGGATGAAGGCGTCCCAGTCCTTCTGAGTAATGGTGGATATGGGCCTCTCGAGACCGAACATCTCGGTCAACACTCGCTGCAAGAAGCGGACCTTGTACCGAGCGTTATCTACTGAGCGGATCTCGCCCAGAAGCATCCGCTCGTCCTGGTGCTCCTCATAGTGAGCGAGGCACTGGGCAAGCGTTGAGGCCAGCACCTTGTTCCCAGCCATCTGAGCGGCACGGGCATCGAGCGTCAGTCGCTCCGCCTCTCTCAGAGCCAGGGACTTGTCCGAGGTCTTCAGAGACTTGCGGATCCGCCCCTCACCTTCCACCCAGAGGCAGAACTGCCAGGAGCCTCCCTCCTTCCGTTGGTAGATCCGCCCACCGCCGATGGTCGGTGTGGCATTCAGTTCCTCAGCCATCTCCCCGCCACACGTGACGTACGTGGCATGTGCCACACGAGTTGTGCCACACGAACGGTGTGGCTGTCATGTGGCAGAGCCTTGTCCCTACTGAGACTTCAAACCCGTGTGGCACGAATGTGGCACGGACTTTGTGGCACAGATCAGCGTGTTTGGACCCCAACCGAATGCATGCGCACGTCTTGAGGATCAGCCAGGTCCCCTGTCAAGGCAAGGGTTTCCACCACCGCCAACTCCTGGAGCCGCGCCACCGTGGCCTCACGGCCAAAGCGCTCTTCGCACAGACACCAATAAAGACCGAAGTGCCGGGCTTCGCTGGCCAGCAGTTCTCCATAGAGCGCCCGCAGCTCGGGATCGGGGCTGTGGGCCGCCAGCAGCGCCATGCGCTCATGGCTGCGGGCCTCGATCAGGCCCGCCACTAAAAAGGAATCGAGCCTCCGCTCCGGCTCGCCTTTGCGCACCGAAGCCGTAAGAGTGGCGCCATAGGCCGGTGCCGGCAGGGGGCGCAAGGGGATCCCGCGACGCTGCAACAGCTGGAGCACCAGCTCGAAATGTTCCAGTTCCTCGCGGGCCAGCGGGCTCAGGGCGGCCCCCAGGGCTTCATCGGAGGGATAGCGGAACATCAGCTGCAAGGCCACACCCGCCGCTTTGCGCTCGCAGTGGGCGTGGTCGATCAACACCAAATCCGGGCGGGCGTTGGCCTGCTCCAGCCAGCTCGCGCTGCTGGCCGCGGCCAGCCATTTCACGCGGGCTGTGGGGTTGTCCAGCAGAGCGGTCATGCCGAGGCCTCTTGGCGCAGGCGCTGCACCAGCCCCTGCAGGGCCAGGCCATAACTGGCGGCCCCGAAGCCGCAGATCACCCCGACGGCCTTGTCAGCCAGAACGGAGTGATGGCGGAAGGCCTCACGGGCATGCACGTTGCTCAGGTGCAGCTCAACGAAGGGAATCGCCACACCCAGCAGGGCATCGCGGATGGCGATGGAGGTGTGGGTGAACGCCCCGGCATTGATCAGGATTCCGTCCACCCCGCCCCGGGCGGCATGGATGCGATCGATCAGCGCACCTTCGTGGTTGCTCTGGAAGCAGTCCAGCTCCACGCCGAGCCCTGTGGCCTGGCGAGCCAGCTCGGCTTCGATCGCCTCGAGGGTGTCGGCTCCGTAGAGGCCAGGTTCACGCAGCCCCAACAGATTGAGGTTGGGTCCATTCAGCAGCAGCACCCGCATCGCCAGCGCCGTGGATCCGGCCTTCAGTGCCCCGATCGTAAGGAGCAGGGCCAGGGGCAGACCCACCGGCTGGTAAGTTCTTGGGGTGTGGTTCGGGTCGGTGCCCGAGTGGTTAATGGGGGCGGACTGTAAATCCGCTGGCTCTGCCTACGTTGGTTCAAATCCAACCCGGCCCACCTTCCACATGCCCTTGTAGCTCAGCGGTAGAGCACTCCCTTGGTAAGGGAGAGGTCACGAGTTCAAGTCTCGTCAAGGGCTTTAAAAAAGACAGCCAAAAGTTGTTCAAGGCTGCTTAATCGTGCAGTCTTTGAACACTCTTTTCTGCATCCGGCTGGATGACGGCATCACCATCCACGACAGCCCAGGTTCTGCGCTGCCTGATCGTGGAAGACCAGGTGATGTTCCTGCAGCTGCTCCGCTCGATGCTGGAGGCCGTCCCAGGCCTGAGCGTGGTGGCATCAGCCACCACCCAAGCCGACGCCATCGCCTTCTGCCGCAGCGATGATCCGCCTGATCTCGTGATTCTTGACCTGGCCTTACCAGACGGCGATGGTCTAGCCGTGGCCCAAGCCTTGGCGGAGCATCACCCAAACCCTCAGGTGGTGGTGCTCTCCGGCCAAGCCAGCAGCTTTGTCTGCCCGGCGGCGTTGCAACCCCTGATCGCAGGCGTGGTCGACAAAACCTCCGCGTTCCATCAGCTCACCAGCGTGCTGGAGCGCTGCCTGCCCCAGAGCGCTGAACCCCTCACGCCCCGCCAGCAGGAGATCTATGGCCTGATCGGCCAAGGGCTCACCAACAAGGAAATCGCCAAGACCACCAACCTCTCCATCGCCACGGTGGAAACCCACCGCAAGGCCATCGCCCAGAAGCTGGGGGTGAGCGGTGCAGAGCTGGTGCGGCAAGCCTCGCTTCTGGGCCGCCTGAACACCGCGGAGAGCTGAAGAATGGCTGCACGCTTTCGGATCCCAAGGCCCAAGCGACTCGCCAACCGGCTGGCGGTGGTGAGTGCGCTACAGCTGCTGCTGGTCACCGGCGGCTTCAGCCTGCTGAGCTACAGCCTGGGCCGGCGCAACGGCCTGGAGCTCAGCGAGGGCTACCGCCAGAACGCCTCGGTGGTGGATCTCTCGATCCGCCTCTCGAGCAAGCTCAGCTACCCGATCTGGATCAACGATCTCAACCTCAACTGGCTGAAGGCCGACCCGGCACGGGAGCGGAACGTGGCGGCGATCAGCGAGCGCTTCTGGAACCAGATGCGGGTGTTCCCCGTGGATTACATCAACATCGGCCTGGCCGATGGCGCCTTCGTCGGCATGGAGCGCACGGCCGAGGGTGAGCTGCTGCTCAACGAAGACACCCCCCGCAGCGGCAGAGGCTCCATGGCGGTCTACGCCATGAGCGCCCAGGGCCAGCGCGGTGCGCTGCTGGAGCGGATCCCGGAGATGAGCGCCACCCATGAGGAGGCCTGGTACGTCGACACCGCCAAAGCCGGCAAGCCCAGCTGGAGCTCGATCTACGCCTGGGAGGACCAGCCAGAGGTGTTCTCCATTTCCTACAACGCCCCGCTGTTCGGCCCCGATCGCAGCCTGCAGGGCGTGGTGGGTGTGGACATGGTGCTCAGTCAGCTGAGTACCTGGCTGCAGGGGGTCTGGAAAAACCGCGAGGGGATTGCCTTGATCGTGGAACCCAATGGGGATCTGGTGGCTTGCTCGCTGCCGGAGCTCACCCTCACCAAGCGGAGCGGCAGCGTGGAACGCGCCAACCTGCGCGATCTCTCCAACCCGCTGATCCGCGAACTCCGCCAGGCATTCCAGTCCGCAGCGCGTCAACCCGGTGAGCCCAGCCCCGCGGTGCGCGCTCGGATCAATGGCCAGGCCTTCACGGTGCAGGCAAGCCCTTGGGGCCAGGAAGAAGGGCTGAACTGGACCCTGCTCACGGCCCTGGCCGCCAGTCCCAGCAATGTTGCCGCCGAGCGCAGCAGCGCGCTGGCCCTGGTGGCAGCGGCGGCGGCGTTGGCCGGGGCCGTGGTGCTGATCAGCCGGCAGATCCGAGCCCTGCTCGACCCCCTCGATCAACTGGAATCCGCCTCCCGCGAACTGGGTCACGCCCTGGCCACACCCAGGGCCACCGCCGACTCCGCCCTGCACTTCCAGAGCGGCCTCAACAGCACAGCTGGCGAAGAGCTGATCGCCCTAGATGGCGCCATCAGCGAGCTGGTGGAGCGCTACAACGCCCTCACCGCCAACCTGCAGGAAGCGCAGGAACGCGAGCGCTTCCGCGATGCCCAGACCCTGGCCCTGCTCAAAGACAAGTTGCGCAGCAGCCTCCAAGCCGCTGCGGTGGCGCATGAGATCAATCAACCCCTGAGCGTGCTGCTGCTCAACAGCCAACTGCTGCTGGATCGGAGTCAAAAGCCCGATCGTCCGGAGCTACCCGAGAGCTGGCAAGCCCAGCTGCTCAGCATCCGCCAGGAAGCGGACCGCGTGGTGCTCACCATCGAGAAGATGCGTGCATTGCTGCGCAACGTGCAAACCGAGCACCAGCGCCTCGATCTCCGGGAGGTGGCGCAGAGCGCGTTGCTCTATGCCCGTTCCGGCGGCCCCCTCAGCCGCCTCACGGTGGACAGCCTGGAGCTCGATCAGCAGCAGGAGCCCGCCTGGATCGATGGCGATGCCGTTCAGATCCAAATCGCCATCGTGAACCTGCTGCGCAACGCCGCTGAGGCCCTCAACAGCCAGGCAAACGGTGAGCCCTGGATCGGCATCAGCCTTCAGCGCGAAGGCGAGCACTGGTGCCTCTCGGTGAGCGACAACGGCCCCGGCCTGCCGCCCCAAGCCTTCGACGACACCCCTCTGGAAACCACCAAAGCAACCGGCAGCGGCCTGGGGCTGTTTGTGGTGCGCACCACCATGGAGAACCACCACGGCCAGCTGCGCTGCGGCTCCAGCCCCCAGGGTGGCGCCAGCCTGGCCTTGCTATTTCCGGCCCAAGCCGCTCCTCTACCCACCACTGGGGATTGAGCGAAACCACCCCCCAATTGCAGATTTTGCATAGGGAGGGATGGTTCCCATGGCCGACATCCTGTTCGACGGATTGCCCGTGCTCGATCTGCTGGAGATCGCCCCCAGCACCAGCGTGGTGGCCCAGATCACCCAACGGGACCAGAGCTCCATCTCCCGGATCTACCGGCAGGTGAGCCGCCGGCTTGGCCTGGAGTTCCGGAAACACACCGACGGCCGCTACCGCGCCAGCGCCAATCAGGTGCTGCTCGAAGGCCTGCGACGCTCCTGGCAATGGCTGCGGTTACAGGCCAGCCCCGCCGAGCCGCGCTGGCTCGCCTGCGGCCATGCCGGCCAGGTGCATGCCGCCTTGCAGCCCACCCTGGTGCAGCACTGCAGCCATCCCCAGCAGATTGAAGCGCTGCTGCTGGAGCGGGTTCTCGATCTAGCGGTTCTCACCTTGCCCGAGGCGGTCGCCCCCCGATCCGACGGGGAACTGGTGGAGATCCCCCTGTTGCGCCATGCAGGGGGCGTGGATCGCATCGCGGTGCGGCGCGACCTACAGGATCAGCCAGCTCTGCAGGCACTGATTGAGGCGCTGCAACGGCAGGCACAGCAGCATCTGCGGCAACATCCCGAGCAGGAATGGTTGGGCTAGGCCCGCCCTCAATGCTGCTTTCCACCCCCATTGCCGCCATGCGGCAGCCCGTGAGCGACGGTGCCACTCGCCCGCGCAGCTGGCGCCTCGAACAACTCGATCGCCTCGAGCGCGCCATCGCCGAGCGACGCGATGCGGTGCTCAAAGCCCTGGCGAGCGATCTCGGCAAACCACCGGTGGAGGCCTACTTCGAGCTGGTGGCCGTGCAGCAGGAAATCCAGCTGGTGCGCAGCCGTTTGCGCCGCTGGATGGCGCCTCGGGCTGTGGGTCTGCCGGTGTTCTTGCAACCCGGCCGCGCCGAAGTCATCCGGGAACCCCTGGGCTGCGTGCTGGTGATCGGCCCCTGGAACTACCCCTTCCTGCTGAGCCTGCAACCGCTGGTGAGCGCCCTGGCAGCGGGCAACACCGTGGTGCTCAAACCGTCTGAACACGCTCCGGCCACCAGCGCGTTGATCGCCGATCTGATCGACGCCGCGTTTCCCACCACCACGGTGCAGGTGGTACAGGGGGATGGTCCGGTGGCTCAGGCCCTGCTGCAGGAGCGCTTCGATCACATCTTTTTCACCGGCGGCGAACGGGTGGGCCGGCTGGTGATGGAAGCCGCGGCGCGCCATCTCACCCCGGTGACGCTGGAGCTGGGGGGAAAAAGCCCGGCGGTGGTGCTGCGGGATGCCGATCTGGAGGTGAGCGCCCGGCGGCTGGTGTGGGGCAAATGCCTCAACGCCGGCCAAACCTGCATCGCCCCTGACTATCTGCTGGTGGATGAGGCGGTGGAAACCCCCTTGATCGAGCGACTCGGCGAGCGCATCAGCCAGTGCTTCGGCGACGATCCCCTGGCCTCAGCCGATCTGGGCTGCCTGGTGAATCAGGCCCAATTCGAGCGGCTGCATGCCCTGCTGGAGGGGGCCCGCAGCCGCGGCCAGGTGCTCTTCGGCGGCCAGAGCGACGCCAGCCGCCGGCGCATCGCGCCCACCTTGATCCAGGTGGACAACCTGGACGACCCCTTGATGCACGAAGAGCTGTTCGGCCCCCTGCTGCCGGTACTGCGCGTGAACGACCTCAACGAAGCGATCGAACGGATCAATCAGCGTCCCAAACCCCTGGCGCTCTACTTATTCAGCAAGCAACGCGACGCCCAGCAGCAGATCCTGGAGCGCACCAGCTCCGGCGGCGTCTGTTTCAACGATGTGGTGATGCACGTGAGTGTGCCCGACCTGCCTTTTGGCGGCGTGGGCAACAGCGGCATGGGGAACTACCACGGCGAGGCCGGATTCCGCACCTTCTCGCACGAACGCAGCGTGCTGCGCCGCCCCTTCCGGCTGGATGTCCCCTTCCGCTACCCGCCTTACGCGGGCAAGCTGCCCCTGGTGCGTCGACTGCTGGGCTAAACGCTCCCGGAAACGGAGCACAATCGAGCGCCCAGCCTGATCACCAGGCCTTATCAAACAAGGGCTGGCGTCACAGGCCAAGGCCCGTATGGTGCCTCCAGCCGAACGCCCACGCCCCATGCGCCGCCGCTCCGCTGCTGCACTCGCCCTGGCCCTGTTGCTGCCCCTGCCGGGCCTAGCCGGAGAGGTCGTGGTGAAGCCGGGCGAGACCCTCTCGGAGATCGCCGAGCGCTACGGCACCAGTGTGCAGCGCCTGATGCAGCTCAACAACCTGCGCAGCCCGCAGGATCTCTGGGCCGGCAGCCGCATCCAGGTGCCCGGCGCCGGCGGCACCACCAGCCGCGGGGGCGGAAGCGGCAACTACACCGTGAAACCGGGCGAAACCCTCTCCGAAATCGCGGAGCGCTACGGCACCAGCGTGCAGCGCCTGATGCAGCTCAATGGCCTGCACAGTCCGCAGGATCTCTGGGCCGGCAGCCGCATCCAGGTGCCGGGTGCCGCAGGCGCCAGCAGCGGTGGGGGAACACGCACCACCACGGTGAAGGCCAACTACACCGTGAAACCTGGCGAAACCCTGTCCGAGCTGGCGGAGCGCTATGGCACCAGCGTGCAGCGCCTGATGGAGATGAACAACCTGCGCAGCGCCCAGGACCTCTGGGCCGGCAGCCGCATCCAGGTGCCCGTCACCCGCACCGCAGCCGCACCGAAGCCGGCCGTGAACAAAAACGCCACCCAGCACAAGGTGCAGAGCGGCGAAAGCCTCTCCGTGATCGCCAATCGCTACGGCGTATCACTGCAGAACCTGATCGCCATCAACGGCATCAGCGACCCCAACCAAGTGGTGGTGGGCCAAACCATCAAGCTGCGCGGCACCCCGAAACCCGCCCCCAAGCCGGCAATGAAACCCGTGGCGGCCAAGCCCAAGCCGGCACCCAAGCCCGCCCCAGTGGCGGCTAAACCGGCAGCCCAACCCACCCCGAAACCTGCCGTCGCCGCCCAGCCGGCAGCAACGCCTGTGGCCAGCAAGCCCGAGCCGAAGCCCGCTGTCGCCACGGCAGCACCAGCCGCCGCCACCACCGTTGCAGCCAAGCCTGAAACGAAACCAGAGCCCAAGCCGGAACCGAAGCCCGCGGCGAAACCCGCCGCCACTCCGGTGGCTGCGAAGCCAGCTGCCAAGCCTGCGGCCACCGCTGCAAAACCCGCCAAGCCAGGTAAGCCCTCGGCCCCAGATTGGCGCAATTACGGCCCCCTGCAGGTGGACTGGGCCAATTGGCAGCCGATGGGTGGCAGCTACGTGGCCCCGAGCCTGAACAGCGATGGCCAGCCCCTCTACCTGGCGATCAATTGCAACGCCAAGCGGCTCAATGCCACGGGGCAATCGGGCAGCTGGAAAACCTGGGATGCGCCCCAGAGCGATTTCGAGCACAAGCTGATTAACGACCTCTGCACCGCCAAGGGGGGCTGATCAGGCCGCCAGCCTGAAGGGCCAGGGCTGCCGCAAGAAGCGGCGACCAGCCGGGCGCAGCCAGAGGCGCTGGCTGCCGTCATCGCTCTCGGCGATCAGGTCTTCCTGCACCAGACGGCGCGCCAACCAACGCCAGCGCTCCACCTCCTCGCCTTCGGCCTGAGCGAGATCGTCGCCCAGGCTGCGCAGATCCACACCGCCCCGCTGCTCCAGCAGGGCCAGCACCTCAGCGGTCTGCTCCGACCAGTCGCTCAAGGCGGGGCGCTCCGTGCAGCGATCACAGCGGCCGCAGGGCGGCACCAGCTCACCCACTGCCAGCAGCAACGCCTGCTCCCGGCAAGCCGGGCCTTCCGCCACCGCTTCCATGCGGCGCAGCTGCTGCTGGGCCAGCTCCACCCGCTGACGCTCCTGGGGATCACTCACCGATTCCGCTGATGCGCGGATGGCCCAGCCCAGGCTGGTGCGGTCCTCTGGATCGAAGAGCACCAGACAGCACGCCGGCAGGCCATCGCGGCCAGCCCGACCGGATTCCTGGAGATACCCCTCAGGGCTCGCCGGCAAATCGAGGTGCAACACCAGGCCCACATCCGGCCGATCGACGCCCATCCCGAAGGCCACCGTGGCCACCAACACCGGCGCCGCATGCTCCTGGAAGTGGGTGAGGGCAAGGGCCCGGCTCTCCGGATCCATCCCGGCGTGATACGCGATCGCCTCAACGCCGGCATCGCAGAGCCGCCGCGCCCAGCTTTCCACCGAACGGCGGGTGCGTGCGTAGATCAGCTTGGCGCCTCGGGCTTCCGCCAGGGCCTCCAGCACCTGCGGCATCGGATCAGCCGGCCGCCGCCGCATCGCATAGGCCAGATTGTCGCGACGGGCAGAGCGCACCTGGATGAGCGGGCGCCGCAGCTCCAACATGCGAATCAAATCAGCCCGTACCCGAGGTGCCGCCGTGGCACTGAGGGCCACCAGCGGCACGCCTGGGCAGAGCCGACGCAGCTGGCCTAGGCGGCGGTAGTCGGGGCGGAAATCGTGGCCCCAGGCGCTGATGCAGTGGGCTTCATCGATGGCCACGCCCACCAACTGCCCCTGCTCGTGGATATCTTCCAGCAGTTGGCGGGTGGCCTCCACCTGCAGGCGCTCGGGTGCCAGATAGATCAGCCGCAGCCGGTTGCTGCGCACCCGGGCGATCAGATCGCGGCGGCGGGCCGGATCGAGCCCCCTATGCAAACAGGCCGCCGGAATGCCGCGGCGCTGCAGGTGCTGCACCTGATCTTCCATCAAGGCCACCAGCGGCGAAATCACCAGCACCAAGCCGCCACGCACCAGCGCAGGCAGCTGATAACAGAGCGATTTGCCAGCGCCCGTGGGCAGCACCGCCAGGCAGTCGCGCCCTTCGAGCATCGCCTCCACCACCGGCCGCTGGCCGGGGCGGAAGCTTGCCCAACCGAAATGCTCCTGCAGCGCCTGCTCCAGAGGATCCGCCATCAACCCGGCCTCAGCCGGCCTGGGCCATCACGGGGATCGCGGGGGCCTCGAGTTGATCCGGGGCCTCCTCCACCAGCTGCAGCCGCACCCGCTTACCGCCTGCCAGCTCCCCCAACGACACCCGCAGCGTGTTGCCGCTCAGGGTCTGCAGGGCGGTGAGTAGTTCCCGCAGATGGGGGGTGCTGCTGCCGCTCTCCACCCAAAGGCGCTCCTGCAATCCATTCAGACGCCGCCAACTGGTGTGCAACTTGAGAACGGCCGATTCCAATGCCTGGGCTTGACCCACCGCGTCGGCCAAGAGCCCAAGGGCATCCAGGCGCAGCGCTTCCTGCATGGCTTTATCAAAATCGAGCTCACCCTGCTGGAAGGCCCGCACCGACAGCCCCGCTTCAGTGGCCTTGCTCAACCAGCGGGCGGTGCTGGTCACATCCTTCACGCGCTCCAGCTCGGGCTCATCGCGCAGCACCTTGCGCAGGTCTTCCTGCTGTTCATCCGGCAGCTTGGCCAGCTCCTTCACCAGGGGCGCCACCGCCTTGGGGGGCAGCAGATTTTCCGCTGTGCGCTGGCGGATCTCCTCCGGCAGTAATGGGCTGGTCGCCGCCGTGAATTCATCGGTGAGCTGACGCACCTGCTTGCGGGTGATCTGCTGCCCATCGTTGGCGGCCTCGCCGATCATCAGCTGCACCTCGGGGTCGGCCTGGGCCGTTTCCATGAAGGCGCGCTTGGAGAAGTTGTTCACGCTGGTTTCTTCCAGCACGCCTTCGCCCAGCATCTGATCGGCCGATTCCGCCAGTTGGATCAGGGCGTAGGCCCGGGTTTTGCTGATCTCCTGCTCCCGGAGCCACTGCAGAAAGCCGGCCCCGCGGCCCTCACCACCACGGCGCTCGCGATCGCGCACCGCCTTGAGAATCCGCCCCCGCCAGATCTCGGTCTGCAGATCGAAGCGATCGCAGATGGCCCAGGCTTCCTCAATGCGTGCCAGGAACTCCATCGAGCTGATGGTGTCGCTCTCGGGATCCGGCAGATCGAGGCTGAAGGATGGGGCCTCGGCCATTGGGATGCGCTCAGGGAAGGTCGATGGTGCCACGTTTCGTGACGGCCGGTGAGAACACCCGCCCAGCGCGGGTACATTCCCTCTGACAGCCACCCTTTCTTTGCGCAGCGATGGCCATCTCCCGCGGCGACAAAGTGCGCATCAAGCGTCCTGAGTCCTACTGGTTCAACGAAGTCGGCACCGTTGCCTCGATCGACACCTCCGGCATCCGCTACCCCGTGGTGGTGCGCTTCGAGAAGGTGAACTACAACGGCGTGAGCGGCTCCGAAGGCGGCATCAACACCAACAACTTTGCTGAGAGCGAGCTCGAGAAGGCCTGATCCTCCGAGTCGTCTGCAGCAGCAGCCTTCCCCTTGAGCCCCGGTCTGTTCCAGGCCGGGGCTTTTGCGTGGTGAGCAGCACCCCTCGTGGCAGTCTGTGGCCCTGAAGCCATCCAGCTGCGCGTGCCTGAACTGCCCGAAGTGGAAACGGTGCGGCGCGGGCTGGAGCAGCAGGTGAGCGGCTTCGAGATTGCCCGTGTCGAGGTGCTGCGGGCCCGAGCGATCGCGTCACCGCCCTTACCGGAGCTCTTCTGCAGCGCCCTGGAGGGTTGCACCGTGCAGCAGTGGCTGCGGCGGGGCAAATACCTGATGGCCACGCTGCAACGCGGCGGCGCCGATGCAGGCCATTGGGGCGTGCACCTGCGCATGACCGGGCAGTTCCTATGGATGAACACCCCAGCCGAGCCCTGCCGCCACACGCGAGTCCGCATCTGGAATACCCAGGAGCAAGAACTGCGCTTTGTGGACCTGCGCAGCTTCGGAGAAATGTGGTGGGTGCCCCCAGGAGAACCGCTGGAGTCGGTGATGACCGGCCTACGCCGGCTGGGGCCGGAACCCTTCAGCACCGACTTCAGCGCTGAGCACTTAGCCGCCAAATTGGCAGGCTCAACCCGGTCGATCAAAACGGCCCTGCTGGATCAAGCCTTGGTGGCTGGGGTGGGCAACATCTACGCCGATGAATCGCTGTTCATGAGCCGGATCGCACCGCAAACACCGAGCGGACAGCTGGCACCAGCCCAGCTCAAGCGGTTGCACAGCGCCCTGGTGGAGGTGCTCGAAGCCAGCATCGGCGCAGGCGGCACCACATTCAGCGATTTCCGTGACCTCACCGGCACCAACGGCAACTACGGCAATGCAGCGTGGGTCTACCGGCGGAGTGGTGAACCGTGCCGGGTCTGCGGCACTCCCATACAGCGCGACAAGCTGGGGGGCCGCAGCAGCCACTGGTGCCCCAACTGCCAAGCTGCTTGATGGTGCCTGCGTTGTGGACCCATGGCCAATGCCAACACCACCGCCCTGGCCTCGGCGCTGAGCAAAGCGATGGCCAACATCCATCAGCGTGGCTGGTGTGATGGAACCGGCGGCAACTTCAGCTGTGTGCTGGAGCGCGATCCAGTGGTGCTGTTAATGGCACCCAGCGGGGTCGACAAGGGAAGCGTCGCCCCCCGTGATCTGATTCAAGTGAGTGAAACAGGCTCCGTGGTGGCGGGCAAAGGAAAAGCCAGCGCCGAAACGGCCCTGCACCTGGAAATCGTGAACAGCTGCGGAGCGGGGGCGGTGCTACACACCCATTCGCAGGCGGGAACACTTCTCTCGCAATGGGCCCTACAGCAGGGGAGTGCCGGCCAACCCCTGGAGCGTGGTCATCTTGAATTGCGCGATCTGGAAATGATGAAGGGACTCGAAGGCGTCAAAACCCATGCCTGCAGCGTGCAGATACCCGTGTACGCCAATGATCAAGATCTCGATTCCCTCTCCCTAAGAGTGCGGCCGGTATTGGCTGATGCACCCCATGGCGTGCTGATTGCAGGCCACGGCCTCTATGCCTGGGGCCGCAACCTTGGCACCGCTGTTCGCCATCTCGAGATCCTGGAGTTCCTGCTGGAGCAACGCTGGCGTCAGTTGCTGCTGGAGGCATTGGTGCAGCGTCCGCAAACCGCATCAGCAACGCCATGACCATCACCCACCTGCTGCTGGATATCGAAGGAACCACCTGCCCGGTGAGTTTTGTAGCGGACGTGCTCTTCCCCTATGCCCGAGCCGCGATCCCAGACTTTCTGAACACCCACGGCCAGGATCCCGAGATTCAGCAGCTAGCAAACGACGTGGAGTCAGCCTGGCGCAACGATTCCTCAACCGAGGCCGTGGCCCTACTGCAGGTCTGCCAAGAGCAGCAGGGCGCTGCGCGTGTTGCGCCCTACCTTCAGCACTTGATCGATCGCGATGTGAAGCTCACAGCGCTGAAAGATCTGCAGGGCCGGATCTGGCGTTCTGGTTACGCCAGTGGAACTTTGGTGGCGCCGCTGTTCAGCGATGTTGCTGAATCACTACAACGCTGGCATCAAGAAGGCTTCACGTTGGCGGTGTACTCGTCTGGATCTGCTCCAGCACAACAACTGCTATACGGCCACAGCACAGCGGGCGACTTAAGACCTCTCTTCAGCCACTGGTTTGACACACGCATCGGGTCCAAACAAGAGCCCGCGAGCTACAGCGCAATTGCCGAGCAGATGAAGGCAGCCGCGCAGCAGGTGCTGTTCATCAGTGATGCCCTGAGCGAGCTAGAAGCAGCTTCAGCAGCTGGCATGGCTGTGCTGTTCAGTGATCGCGAGGGCAACCCAGGGCGAGACAGCGGCAGGTTTGAGAGAATCAACGATTACCGCAGGCTCAATCCCGCGCATGGCCCTGAGTGATCGTGACCAGGAGATTCTCTCCATCAATCAAGCCATGCTCGACAGCGTGGTGAATGGCGACTGGAGCCGTTATGCCACCTTCTGCGCGGCCGACCTGAGCTGCTTCGAGGGGGAAACCAACGGACACTTGGTAGAAGGCCTGCCCTTCCACCAGTACTACTTCAACCTCCCGGCCGGCGATGCACCCGCCACAGCCGTGACGGTGACGATGGCCCGCCCGCACCTGCGATGGCTCAGCGATGACGCCGTCGTACTCAGCTACACCCGCCTCACCCAACGGCTCGCTGGCGGGGAACCGATCACAGCCAGCTGCTGCGAAACCCGCATCTGGCAACGCACCAACGGCAGCTGGCAGCAGGTGCACGTCCATCGCAGCTGAGCAGAGCTGTTTGCTGAATCCGCCGAGATCCCAGCAGGTGAGGAGGATTCCCATCCATCCAGCCTGCTGGTCTTCTGCCTTTGGGGTATCTGACTGATTCAGTACTGCGTGGATGGTCTTTAGCAATTGCGCTACAGCCTCACCTCCCCGCAGCCAACAAAAAAGCCACCCTGTCGGGTGGCTTCTCTGTCTCATCGCTCCAATCGGCTGATCAACAGCAGCAACTAGAACGTGAGATGGCTAGAGCAAAGAGTGTTTTACCTGGCATCGACCTATTTTCTCAGGGGGCTACCCCCCAAATATCGTCGGCGCTGCATCGTTTCACAGCCGAGTTCGAGATGGATCGGAGTGGTTCCAATGCGCCATGGACACCAGGATAGAAAACTTGGGTGACAAGCTTTCAAAGCATTCTTCGCTCTCAGGTGAACCCTGAGAACTGCATAGGTTACAGACCAGTCCGTCTGCCTGCTGACGCAGGTGTTGGAGGTCCGCTCTAGAAGACAAAGATCTCGCCTTTTTCAAGGTTTGAGAGCTGAGGTTTGGTCAAGCCCTCGGTCTATTAGTACTCCTCTGCTTCACGCATTACTGCGCTTCCACATAGAGCCTATCAACGGGTGTTCTGCCCGTGACCTTACTGGCTTAAGCCATGGGAATACTCATCTTGAGGTGGGCTTCCCACTTAGATGCTTTCAGCGGTTATCCACTCCGCACATGGCTACCCAGCGTTTACCGTTGGCACGATAACTGGTACACCAGAGGTGCGTTCCTCCCGGTCCTCTCGTACTAGGGAGAAATCCTCTCAATATTCCTGCGCATGCACCGGATATGGACCGAACTGTCTCACGACGTTCTGAACCCAGCTCGCGTACCGCTTTAATGGGCGAACAGCCCAACCCTTGGGACCGACTTCAGCCCCAGGTTGCGATGAGCCGACATCGAGGTGCCAAACCTCCCCGTCGATGTGAACTCTTGGGGGAGATCAGCCTGTTATCCCTAGAGTAACTTTTATCCGTTGAGCGACGGCCCTTCCACGCAGAACCGTCGGATCACTAAGGCCTACTTTCGTACCTGTTCGACTTGTAGGTCTCACAGTCAAGCTCCCTTCTGCCTTTACACTCGTCGGCTGATTTCCAACCAGCCTGAGGGAACCTTTGCGCGCCTCCGTTACCTTTTAGGAGGCGACCGCCCCAGTCAAACTGCCCACCAGATACTGTCCGGTCCCCGGATAACGGGTGACCGTTAGAACCCTAGCTCGCAAAGAGTGGTATCTCACCAGTGGCTCACCATCACCCACAAGCAATGGATCAAAGCCTCCCACCTATCCTGCGCATTGCGAGCCCGAGCACAATACCAAGCTACAGTAAAGCTTCATAGGGTCTTTCTGTCCGGGTGCACGTAGTCCGCATCTTCACAGACAATTCTATTTCGCCGAGCCTCTCTCCGAGACAGCGCCCAGATCGTTACGCCTTTCGTGCGGGTCGGAACTTACCCGACAAGGAATTTCGCTACCTTAGGACCGTTATAGTTACGGCCGCCGTTCACCGGGGCTTCAGTCGTTAGCTTCGCTTGCGCTGACCAACTTCTTTAACCTTCCGGCACTGGGCAGGCGTCAGCCCCCATACATCGTCTTGCGACTTAGCGGAGACCTGTGTTTTTGGTAAACAGTCGCCTGGGCCTATTCACTGCGACCAGCTCGCGCTGGCACCCCTTCTCCCGAAGTTACGGGGTCATTTTGCCGAGTTCCTTAGAGAGAGTTACCTCGCGCCCCTCGGTATTCTCTACCACCCCACCTGTGTCGGTTTCGGGTACAGGTAATCATGCCTTAACGGGTATAGGGCTTTTCTTGGAAGCTTGACGTCACCAACTTCGCTTCCGTAGAAGCTCGCACTCACGCCTCAGCTCAAGCTGTTTTCGCCAGCTCTCAACGCCTCGAACGCTTGGACCGGTAACCAACATCCGGATTGGCTAGCCTTCTCCGTCCCCCTTCCCAAAACATGATCAGTACAGGAATGTTGACCTGTTGTCCATCGACTACGCCTTTCGGCCTCGCCTTAGGTCCTGACTAACCCTCCGCGGACGAGCCTGCCGGAGGAACCCTTAGGGTTTCGGGGAATGGGATTCTCACCCATTTTTTCGCTACTCAAGCCGACATTCTCACTTCCATGCAGTCCACGCCCGCTTACGCTAACGCTTCACCCCACATGGAACGCTCCCCTACCATTAAACAAGTTTAATCCGCAGCTTCGGTACAACGCTTAGCCCCGTTCATTTTCGGCGCAGGATCGCTCGACCAGTGAGCTATTACGCACTCCTTTGAGGATGGCTGCTTCTAGGCAAACCTCCTGGTTGTCTGGGCAATCCCACCTCCTTTATCACTTAGCGTTGATTTGGGGACCTTAGCTGGCGGTCTGGGCTGTTTCCCTTTCGACCATGGAGCTTATCCCCCACAGTCTGACTGCCTAGTTACACACAGGGTATTCAGAGTTTGTCTCGATTTGGTACCGCTCTCGCAGCCCGCACCGAAACAGTGGCTTTACCCCCTGCTGGAGCACTAGACGCTACGCCTCAACGTATTTCGGGGAGAACCAGCTAGCTCCGGGTTCGATTGGCATTTCACCCCTAACCACAGCTCATCCGCTGATTTTTCAACATCAGTCGGTTCGGACCTCCACTTGGTATCACCCAAGCTTCATCCTGGCCATGGTTAGATCACCCGGGTTCGGGTCTATAAACACTGACAATCGCCCTATTCAGACTCGCTTTCGCTATGGCTCCACCATTCCCGGTTTAACCTGCCAGTGCCTATAAGTCGCCGGCTCATTCTTCAACAGGCACACGGTCACCCGATCAGTCGGGCTCCCATTGCTTGTAAGCTCACGGTTTCATGTTCTATTTCACTCCCCTCCCGGGGTTCTTTTCACCTTTCCCTCGCGGTACTGTTGCGCTATCGGTCACACAGGAGTACTTAGCCTTACGAGGTGGTCCTCGCGGATTCACACGGAATTTCACGTGCTCCGTGCTACTCGGGATACAGCTAGCTCAGTTCAATTTTCGAATACGGGACTTTCACCCTCTGTGGTGCGCCATTCAAACGCTTCTTCTAATCTCCCTGATACACGTTGCTGTCCCACAACCCCGATGGTCGAAACCATCGGTTTAGGCTCTTCCCCGTTCGCTCGCCGCTACTGAGGGAGTCGTTTTTACTTTCCTTTCCTCCAGCTACTAAGATGTTTCAGTTCGCTGGGTTGGCTCGCACCGCCCTATGGATTCAGGCGGCCGTTCTAGGGGTTGCCCCATTCGGAAATTCCCGGATCAAAGCGTTTTTCCAGCTCCCCGAGACTTATCGCAGGTAAACACGTCCTTCATCGCCTCTGTGTGCCAAGGTATCCACCGTGAGCCCTTTGTAGCTTGACCAAATTAATCCTCCTAACGCTTCAGGCTGTTGAGGCCTATTCTCTCGAATTTGGCAAGCAGCTTCGCTATTGATCGGTCTCCCAATCTGCAAGCGGCTCTGCCGCAAATAAGGATCAGACTCCCGTCGGCTCGGMGCCGTTGGAAGAACGCTAGAAGGTCTCGGCTCTCAAAAATAGAATCACGACATAACATCAGCTTTGCAGCTTYTGTCATCTCGCCTCTATGAGATGCTTTGTCTTTCCAGACTCACCTATGCAGTTGTCAAGGTTCTGCTGAATCTCATTGAAAAAGCCCCTCGCGAGGCTCCTTCGCTGAATCCAGCATCAGATCAACCATCTCAACCTTGATCCTTGGATCAAAGACTGGGGAATGATCTGAGGCTGAACTCCACTCGATCTCTCGAGTGCTCTTGATCAGCGAACAACGTCTACCTCACCTCACAAGAATTGCTTCCTGCTTCAGGAGTTCAGATGTTAGTGGAGGTTAGCGGACTCGAACCGCTGACATCCTGCTTGCAAAGCAGGCGCTCTACCAACTGAGCTAAACCCCCAATTGATCCATCGCTGGACCTTGGCATGGGCCATCCTGGACTTGAACCAGGGACCTCACCCTTATCAGGGGTGCGCTCTAACCACCTGAGCTAATGGCCCAGGAAGTGAACCCTCTATGGGGTGACCTAGACAACGTTTAGGAACTAAAAATCAAGACTTGAGCATGAATGACTTACCGAGGTATCCCATTCATCCCAACCTTGAAGTTGAGGTACCGATCGACCTTCGAGATGACAGGATCATGGCCTGAGAATAAAGTACTCAGACATCACGATCAGTTGTTGTCTCCCTGTTAGGAGGTGATCCAGCCGCACCTTCCGGTACGGCTACCTTGTTACGACTTCACCCCAGTCATCAGCCCCACCTTCGACATCCTCCTCCACAAGGGTTGGAGTAACGGCTTCGGGCGTGGCCAACTTCCATGGTGTGACGGGCGGTGTGTACAAGGCCCGGGAACGTATTCACCGCAGTATGCTGACCTGCGATTACTAGCGATTCCTCCTTCACGTAGGCGAGTTGCAGCCTACGATCTGAACTGAGCCACGGTTTATGGGATTTGCTAGCTCTCGCGAGTTTGCTGCCCTTTGTCCGTAGCATTGTAGTACGTGTGTAGCCCAGGATGTAAGGGGCATGATGACTTGACGTCATCCACACCTTCCTCCGGTTTATCACCGGCGGTCTCGCTAGAGTGCCCAACTAAATGCTGGCAACTAACGACGTGGGTTGCGCTCGTTGCGGGACTTAACCCAACATCTCACGACACGAGCTGACGACAGCCATGCACCACCTGTCACTGCGTTCCCGAAGGCACTCTTCTGTTTCCAAAAGATTCGCAGGATGTCAAACCCTGGTAAGGTTCTTCGCGTTGCATCGAATTAAACCACATACTCCACCGCTTGTGCGGGCCCCCGTCAATTCCTTTGAGTTTCACACTTGCGTGCGTACTCCCCAGGCGGAACACTTAACGCGTTGGCTACGACACCGAGGGGGTCGATTCCCCCGACACCTAGTGTTCATCGTTTACGGCCAGGACTACAGGGGTATCTAATCCCTTTCGCTCCCCTGGCTTTCGTCCATGAGCGTCAGTTATGGCCCAGCAGAGCGCCTTCGCCACTGGTGTTCTTCCCGATATCTACGCATTTCACCGCTACACCGGGAATTCCCTCTGCCCCTACCACACTCTAGTCTTACAGTTTCCATTGCTGAAATGGAGTTAAGCTCCACGCTTTAACAACAGACTTACAAGACCGCCTGCGGACGCTTTACGCCCAATAATTCCGGATAACGCTTGCCACTCCCGTATTACCGCGGCTGCTGGCACGGAATTAGCCGTGGCTTATTCATCAAGTACCGTCAGATCTTCTTCCTTGATAAAAGAGGTTTACAGCCCAGAGGCCTTCATCCCTCACGCGGCGTTGCTCCGTCAGGCTTTCGCCCATTGCGGAAAATTCCCCACTGCTGCCTCCCGTAGGAGTCTGGGCCGTGTCTCAGTCCCAGTGTGGCTGATCATCCTCTCAGACCAGCTACTGATCGATGCCTTGGTAGGCTCTTACCCCACCAACTAGCTAATCAGACGCGAGCTCATCCTCAGGCGAAATTCATTTCACCTCGCGGCATATGGGGTATTAGCGGCCGTTTCCAGCCGTTATCCCCCTCCTGAGGGCAGATTCTCACGCGTTACTCACCCGTCCGCCACTAACCCGAAGGTTCGTTCGACTTGCATGTGTTAAGCACGCCGCCAGCGTTCATCCTGAGCCAGGATCAAACTCTCCGTTGTAGTTCAAGTCCTGTTGACTTCACCTCATCAGCAAGCTGCTTCGGCTCATCTCAACTTGAATTGCTCATCACCCGCTCGATCCACTGGCGCAGATCTCACAGTTGGAGCCACTCCCTCTGACAGAAGCGTTCAAAGAGTGCAAAACAAAATTTCTTTCGTCTCGACTTTCCAGGATCTCAGATCCGGTCGTTGCTCCACCTCCTGCACACCGACACATTCAACAACCGTGAGAGTCATCGATCGTGTAAAGCAGCAGGCTTCTGCAACTTAAAATTTTTGACGGGACCTCACACCTTCACTGCTCTTTGCGGCCAACCTCCCACAGCCTCAATACCCTCTCGAGTGGATCCTGCAGGCGGCTGACGCAGTGAAAGCGTCAGTTCCTAAACGTTTCAGTTGTCCAGGTGCTCCAGAAAACAAAACCTGCCTCGCGGCTCGGCTTCGCTCTCGGATCAGCGGCCTCTCGACCGCTTGTTGAACCTACATCACCGACTGCTCGGCTCTCGGTTCCAAGCGGCCTCTCAGCCGCTTGATGAACCTACAACACCGATCTCTCGGCGTTTTCGGTTCCTGCGACGTTCGCCTCTCGGCTCCCGCGCAGTCCAAAACCATAACACCGGCTACCGCCGCCCTGTCAAGTCGACGACACCAGCGCGTCAGCCCAAGGCTTGAACCTGGCCAGCGTGGCGTCATCACGGGCCGCCAGTACTGGGAAGTTGGCCTGCGAGAGGTCTTCGCCTGCCTGCAGCGCAGCTGGATCACGCACCAACCAACGCATCGGGCAGTGGAGCTCCTGCAAGACCAGCCAGGCTGCCGCCAGATCCCAGATCTTCGGAGTGGCCTCCAACGCTGAGATGGTCTGGCCCATGCCCACGCTCACCAGATTCAGGCTGGCCACGCCCAGCAAGCGGATTTTTCCGGGGAAACGCTGGTTGGGCAGCTTCTGCAACACGCCGATCGATCGGCTGCAGAGGGACGCACAGCCGGCCACCTGATTCCGGGCAGCCGGGGGATTCAATTTCATGTGCTTGCGCCAGGCACCACCCCCTCGGATCGCCACGATGCGTTGGCGGAGCGATGGAACGTCGAGCACGGCGAGAACAGGCACACCCCGCTCGAACCGCGCCAGCGAGATCGCCCAATAGGGAATGCCGGCGGCGAAGTTGGTGGTGCCATCCAGCGGATCCACCACCCAGTAGGCCTCGCTGCTGGGAACGCATTGGCTGCCCTCCTCACTCAGCACGCCTTCACCGGGATAGAGCTGAGCCAGGCCCTCCACCAGGGCCGCATCACTCCAACGGTCACAGGCGGTGATCAAGCTGCCATCGGGTTTGGCTTCGGAATCGAGCTGGCCAAAATCCTGGCGCTGACGCTCAGCCACTCGATCCAACAACAGGCCCAGAGCGTCGAGACCCTCCGGCATGCGAATGGGCGAATCGGTCATCCGAGCTCCATGGCAAGAACGCGATCAAGGCTGCGGACGGTGTCGTCGCGGAACTGACGCAGATTCACGCGGCTCAACAGCACCAGCGCAAAAACAGCGATCGCCGCCTCAACAACAAACACAGCGGCATAGGCGGGAAACGCCTGATCAGCAGGACTGAACGAGCGGGCGAGATCCAGCAGCCCGCCCCCGAGCACCTTTCCGGCCGCGCGGGAATAGGCCTGCGCCAAACCCCACACCCCCACAAAGGTGCCAGCCACTTCCGGCAGGGTGAGATCAAGCATCAACACCAGCGTGGCATTGGTACCAATGCCTGTGGCTAGACCAAACAGAAAAAGCACCAGCTTGAGTAGCTGGGGCTCTGCGCTGAAACCCACCAGTGTGAGCAGCAGCAACGAAGCCAAAATCAGCTGACACCCCAGGCGAGCACAGGCAAACTTCCCGAGACGGGGCACCAGCCAGAGACCCGCCAGCAGCAAACCCACGAGCGTGCCGATCCCCCACACAGCACTGAGGGACGCCGTAGCTGCAATCGGCAAGCCAAACACCTCAGCTCCGTAGCTCTCCAGGATCGGGTCCTGCAGAAACACCGCCAGGGTGAAGGCCAGCAGGAAGCAGAAAAACACCAGCACCTGGCGGCTGGAGGTGATCAAGCGCCAGGCCAGACCAAGGGTGATGGCATCGTCGCGATCTTCGGCGCGACTGAGCTGCTGACGGCGCCCCGGCACTTCGATACCCCAAGTGGCCACGAGCGTGAGGCCAAACACCACCAGACTCACCCGGGTCATGAAGCTGAACAGGGCCGACTCCAACAGAGATGGATCGGTAACGCCATCGAGGCCTTTCAGGCAGATCGAGCTGGCGATCGCGCCCACCACGATGCCCACGGTGAGCAGACACCAGATCAACCCCACCGCGCGAGGCCGTTCCTCCTCGGTGGTGCTGTCGATCACCAGGGCGAGATAGGGCGTGGTGGCCAGCGACACGGCCAGGCCGTAGCAGGCGGTGAGCCCGCAGAGCGCCGCAACGCCAAGGCCAATGCCCCAGGCTGCTCCGGCTTCAAGGGCCGTGTGCAACCGAAAGATCAGCGGGATCAGCAGCACCGCCAGGGTGCAAAACAGCGCCGCTCCTATCCAGATGTAGGGCGTGCGGTGCCTGCCGATGAGTGGATGGGCATCGGACACCTGGCCAAACAGGATGCGCGACGGTGCCACCAACTGCTCAAACGCCAGGGCCCCGCCTACTAAAAGGCCGGGAAAGCCTAGCTCCGTGAGCATCACCCGGTTGAGCAACCCCACAAAAATCACGGCCAGGCAGCCGACACAGCCTTGAAACAGGCCGAGCCGCAGCAATCGGGGAAGAGGAAGAGACAGCTGTCAGGGTTCAGCTGACTGCTGACGTTAGGACGGTTTGAGCGGCAGCGTTAGGAGCTCGGCAGAGCCGGCACAGGAATCTGGCAAGCGGGCTGCAGAGGCTCGGGAGGCACTGGAATGTTCTCCATGTCGTCAAGCACAGGCTTCTGGGAGCCAAGGCTGGCGGGTTGACACACGGCCACTTGATCGAGACCAGTGCGGCGACGGAGCTCGGCCAGGCTATTATTATAGGAGGCCAAAGACCTTGAGTAATTAATCTCTGCTCGGGTGAGATCTCGCTGGTTATCCACTACTTCACGCTGCGTGCTTACACCAGCTTGAAAGCGCAAGCGCGCCAACCGAAGCGACTCGCGAGCTGAGATCACTTCGCGCGATGTTGTTTGGATGTTGCGATTGGACTGGCGGAGCTGGTAAAAACTCTCCTCAACGTCGAAACGGAGCTGGTCGCGAGTACTTGCGAAGCGGAAGCTGTTTTCTTGGGCTCTTTGCTTAGCCTTGCGGTATTGAGCGCGCGCAGCGCCACCATCGAAAAGTGTTACACTGGCCTGCAAACCAATTGTGTTTTCAAGATCCCAGCCGCTCGTGCCAGGCTGATCAACAAATATACGGTCAACACCATCGTAACGGGAACCCCTGAGGTTATTAAAGATGGTGAGGAAGGGCTGGACATCAGCGATAGAACTATTGGCCTGACTGTTAGCAACTGAGACCTCTAAGAGGGCGTTATCAAGCTCTTCACGGAAGGCGTATGCGGCGATCACGCTTTCCTGGAGCGACGGCGTCCAAACACCAAGTGGACGAAGTGGCTGTGTGGCAGTTGGACTTACGTTCTGAGGAAGGTCAAGTAGTCGGGCAAGATCGCGACGGGCGATTGATTGGCTGGCAAGAGCATCGGTAAGGGTTTGCTGATCGCGCGCCAGCTGAGTTTCCGCTTCAAGCACCTCAAGTTTTGTTGCCACACCTGCCTGAAAACGGGCACGCGCATCTCGGAGGCTTACGAGTGAAGCTCGAACGGCATCTTGACCAATTCTTACGTTCTCGTCAGCGAACTGAAGCTGAAAATAGGACTGAGCAGCTTGGAGACGCAGGTCTCGGAGCGCAATCAGATATTGATTCTTCGCTTGCTCAAACTTGTCTCGGGCGGCAGCAATATCGGGAACGCGCTTAGGATCGATCAGACTCCACGAAGCCTGCAAGTTAGCGTCCATATTCCAGCGACTCGTGTAGCCATATTCAGCAGGGCTGCGAACGAACCCACCCGAAGAAGGATCGACTGAAGGCCGCGTGATCCTGTAATTTCCACCGGTATAAACAGGAAGATTATTAGCGTTCAGCTTTAAGCTTGGATACCAAGCAGAAATCTGCGTACGCAACTCGCTCTGAGCCTGATCCACCTGACTTGCAATAGCCTTCAGATTTGGGTTATTAACCTCAGCAAGATTCTCAACATCCTTCAGCGAGAGCGGGCGCAATTCAGCAATGCGCACCTGCTCTGGCTTGTTGGGCAGAGCCAGCGTGGCGGGAGCCGCGAGGTTCTGCAGGCTCGGATCGAGCTTGGTGGCGGCAGGAGCCAGCACGCTGGCATCGGATTTCGGCCTGGTGCCCTTCACCTGCGGTGCTAGGGGAAGCGGCTCCTGAACACTGGCCGTGGGCTGCTCTTGAGCAAAGCCGGTGCCGGAGAGTGCCAGCAGACCGGAGCCAGCTGCAGCAAGCCAGGTCTTGAAGGGTCGCGTCACCGAAAAACTCTGCCCAGATAAAAGTCGTCCCGGCGAGCTTAGTCAGTTCAGGTGGCGATGCCCAGGCAACGGGCCACGATCTCAGCTGCCCCTCCCACCAGTTGCACCGGCACTGGCAACTGGGCTGCAACGGCCTCGAGGCGTTGGTCGTCGAGAAACACCGGCTCCCCTTGCCGCAGCATCACAGCAGGAAGCAGCAGTTCCTGACCGAGATCGCGGCCCGCAAGCCCCTCCAGGAGATCGGAACCCGTGAGCAGGCCGGTGACCACCTGGTCTTGCCCCCAGTAGGGGCTCGGCAAACCATGGAGCAGCAGCTCCAGCCCCTGGACCGCATTGAGCCGATCCACGGCTGGCTGGAGCGCTTCGGCCACCAGCAGCCCCACCACCCAGCTCACCCGCCTGGGCTGAGGCAACGCGGCTGGCAAGGAGGCCGTGGCCTCATCCATGGCCTCGAGGAAGGCACGAATACTGCCCACCCCGTTGCCCTCCTGGGGCAGGTCTTCGTAGTTGTCGCGCGGCGGCAGGGGATAACCCGCCATCAGATACCACTCATCGGAGAGCCAGGCGAAGCGGCTACCCAGCTCCGCTTGAAAGCGCTGCTGCATGGGCTCCACCTGGGCGATCACCCGCTGCGCGCAGGCGCGATCCACCGGCACCAGCCCATCACCTTCGGGCCGGTAGCGGGTGAGGCCCACGGGCACCACCGCCGCAGACAGCACCGCTGGCCACTCACCAGCGGCGAAGCTCGCTAGATCGGTGAGGGTGCGCTCCAGGGCTGCGCCATCGTTGAGCCCGGGGCACACCACCACCTGGGCGTGGATCTGCAACTCCCGTTCCTGGAACCAAGCCAATTGCTCCATCAGCAGAGCAGCCCTGGGATTCACCAGCAGGCGCGAGCGCAGCTCAGGCTCGGTGGCATGCACCGAGACAAACAACGGCGAGAGACGTTGCTCTTCAATGCGCTGCCAATCGCTGGCGGTGAGGTTGGTGAGGGTGAGATAGGAGCCGTAGAGAAAGCTCAGGCGGTAGTCGTCGTCTTTGAGATAGAGGCTGCGGCGGTGGCCGGGGGGCTGCTGATCGATGAAGCAGAACGGGCAATGGTTGTTGCACTGCCTGAGGCCATCGAAGAGGGCCTCGCTGAAGGCCAACCCCAATCCCTCGTCGGCATCCTTCTCCAGCTCCACCACGTGCACCGTGCCGTCGGGGTCCTGCACCTCCAGGGTGAGGTCCTCAGCACAGACCAGAAACTGCAGATCAATCAAATCGCGCGGGCGTACGCCGTTCACGCTCAGCAACCGATCACCGGGCTGAATGCCCAGCTCATCCCCGATGGATTCCGGCTCTACCGCATCCACCAACGCCGGCTGGGGCAGCCGCATCTGTTCGGCATCCACCAGGGGAACACCGGCCGAGGGTTCCTTCCACACAGGCGCTGCCCGTTTGTGCTTGCTGCACCCAGTGTGGGCGCTCAGCCCGCCAGGCGACCAACCCAGAGCAGCAGGCCAACGCCGAAGAAGAGCCGGTAACCCACAAACCACCAGGTGCTGTGGTGCTGCAGGAAGCGCAGCAACCAGGCAATCGCCAGCCACGACACCACCGCTGAGGTGGCGATGCCCACCATCAGGGGCAGCACGCCGCCAGCAATGGGCTGGCTGAAAGCATCTTTGAGCTCCACCAGGCCAGCCAGGGTGATCGCTGGAATGCCCAACAAAAACGAAAAGCGGGCGGCATCGGGGCGCTTCCAGCCATCCAACAGCGCCGCGGTGAGGGTGCTACCGGAGCGGGACACACCCGGAATCAACGCCAGGGCCTGAGCCAGGCCCACCCACACGCCATCGCGAACGGCCACCTGCTCCAGCAAGCGGCGGCGGCAACCGATGCGCTCTGCCAGGGCCAGCAGCAGGGCCATCACGATCGACACCAGCGCAATCGAGGTAAGGCTGCGCAGGGGCGACTGGTCAAAATTGGGCACCCAGAGCTTGATCGCCAGGCCCGCCACGAGGATCGGGATCGTGCCGAGGGCGATCGCCAAGCCGAGCCTGGCCTGGGGATCGTCCCAGCGGCGCTGGCGCAAGCCTTGACCAACGCCCATCAACACCTGGCGCAGGTCGTCGCGAAAGAAGCCCACCACCGCCAGGATGCTGCCGAGCTGGATCACGGCGGTCACCGCCACGCCTGGATCTCCCCAGCCCAACAGCACGGGCACCACCTTCAAGTGGGCGGTGCTGCTGATCGGCAGGAATTCCGTGAGCCCCTGCACCACGCCCAAGACGAAAAAGCGCCAGCAGGCTTGAAGCACCCCGAGCTGATCGGTCGGGGGGATGGCAGCGAACACCGCAGGAGAAGCAGTAATAAGGCGACCCTATGGCGCCAAGCCAGCTCTGACCAGCAGCGGGAACACCAGAGGCGTCCCCTAAGGTTGCACAACTTTCTTCACACAGTGGTGATCGGGGTACCGCCCAACCTCACGGTGGCCGCGATGCCCCCCAGCACCCGTGTGGCATCCAGCCGCGCCACGGGTGGCGTTGGGCTCGGAATCAGCCTGGCAGGAGCTCTGCTGGTGGCCCTGCCGGTGTTCCTGCAGGCTCCGTGGGTGCGTTTGGCCCCTTTCAGCGCCGCCCTGTTCACCGCTCCCCTTCTGCTGGCTGGCCTGGTGCTGGCGGACCACGCCAATCCCAACCTGAGCCGAGCCGGCACCCTCTTGGTGGGATTCAGCGGCAGCTGGCTGGGGGGCTGCCTCTTCTGGGGCTGGTGCCGCCTGCATCCGCTCTGGCACCTACCGATCGAAGCCTTTGCCTTGCCCTTGGCCCTCGGAGGGCTGAACACGCGCTGGCGCCTGGCCGCCAGCTTCTATCTGGCCTCTCTGCTGGGCACCGCTTGCACCGATGGAGTCATGGCCATCACTGGGGTGATGCGTCACTGGACCGAAGTGCTTCTTGCCCCCACCCATCAGGCTCCGCTCCAACTGCAGGCTGCCGCCCTGGAGGTGATGCAGCCCATGCCGCTGGCCGTCACGCTGCTGGCCGGAACCCTGCTGCTTGGCCTATGCCGACGCTTTTGGCAGCATCCAGATCCCGCCTGGCGACTGGCCGCCTCCGCCATCGCCACCACCCTGGCCGTGGATGGACTGTTTCTGGCCGCCGCCCTCTGGGCACCACAGCTCAGCGGCCTGATCTGAAGAACTGCAAAAGCCTGCTCGCCGCGCTTCAAAGGGCAGGCGTCTCACCTGTAGCTTTGCAACGCTGCTTGGCAGCCCCTGTGATTCCCGTTCAGACGGAGACTTCGATGAAACGGCTGGTTTCGTGGCTCATGAGTGGCGTGCTGCTGGCCAGCCTGCTCTTCGGCCTGGTGATGGCACCCGCAGCCCAGGCCGCCGATCTCAGCAACGTTGCCGACGAGAAGATCGCCGAGCGCGGCGACAAGGTGGACCTGAACAACTGCTCGGTCCGCCGCTTCCAGGCCTTCCCTGGGATGTACCCCACCCTCGCCGGCAAAATCGTGCTGGGAGGCCCGTACACCAGTGTTGATGATCTGTTCAACCTGGATCTGACCGACCGCCAGAAGGAACTGGTGGAGAAGTACAAGGACAACTTCACCGTGACCCCGGCTTCGATCGCCCTGAACGAAGGATTCGATCGCATCAACGACGGCCAGTACCGCTGATCGCCGGCCAGGTTGATCCCTGCGCTGTAAATTCCCTCATCGGTTCCAGCCGTCGGGCCCTCCCGGCGGCTTTTTTGTTGCCCTTCACGCCTCGGGCTCCGTGGTTCAGCTGCCCTCCAACTGGGATGTGATCGTGGTGGGCGGCGGCGCCGCTGGGTTGATGGCGGCCCTGGAGCTTCCGGCGGAGCTGCGGGTGCTGCTGCTCAGCAAAGACCATGCCCCCCGCTCCTCCAGCCGCTGGGCCCAGGGGGGTATTGCGGCGGTCACCAATGCCGACGACAGCTTCGCGAGTCATCGCGATGACACCCTCAAAGCCGGGGGCGGTCTGTGTGATCCACCGGCGGTGGAACTGCTGGTAAGAGAGGCCCCTGCCTGCGTGGAGCGGTTGCTGGAACTGGGGATGGACTTCGATCGCCATCACGGCAACCTGAGCACCACATTGGAGGCGGCCCACAGCCACCGGCGCGTGCTGCATGCCCAGGACCGCACCGGCGGGGCCCTGGTAGACGCCCTGGAACGACGGGTGCTGCAGCGCCCTGGACTGGTGCGCCTGCAGGGGGCCCTGGCCCTGCAGCTCTGGATCGAGGCAAACCGCTGCTGCGGCCTGCAGATGCTGCATGCGGGCAGGCTGCGCTGGTTGCGAGCCGGAGCCGTGGTGCTGGCCACCGGTGGCGGTGGCCACCTCTACGCCAACACCACTAACCCATCCCAGGCCAGCGGAGACGGCATTGCCATGGCCTGGCAGGCCGGAGCGGCGATCCGCGATCTGGAATTTGTGCAGTTCCACCCAACGGCGCTGATGCTGCCGGGGGCACCGCACTTCCTGATCTCCGAAGCGGTGCGGGGAGAGGGGGCACGGCTGGTGGATGGCCATGGAGGCAGTCCGGTGAGCCATCTCCCCCAGGGCGACCTGGCCCCGAGGGATGCGGTGAGCCGCGCCCTGGTGCAGTGCATGCGCGAGCAACAACTCGAGCATGTGTGGCTGGATCTACGCCCGGTGGGTCAGGCCCGACTGGAGCAGCAATTCCCCACGATCCTCGGGCGCTGCCGGGAATTGGGGCTGGAACCCACCAGCAGCCCCATTCCCGTGGCTCCGGCTGCCCACTACTGGATGGGCGGGGTTCGCACCAACGCCACCGCCGCCACCACCGTGGCCGGGCTCTACGCCGTGGGCGAAGCCGCCAGCACAGGCGTGCATGGTGCCAATCGCCTGGCCAGCAATTCCTTGATGGAGTGTCTGGTGTTTGCCCGTCAGCTGCGACAACTGGAGTGTCCGCCGGTGGCAGCACCCCTGCAAGCCACGCTGCACACCCTCAGCGGCTTACCGGTGCCGACCGGCGAACACTTCCGGCAACTGGAGCGCACCCTCGGCGAGGTGCGCCGCCTCTGCTGGCAGGTAGCGGGCGTGGAACGCCAGGGCCATGCCTTGCGAGAGGGCCTGCATCAGATCGCAGGTCTGCGTGAGCCGATCGAAAGCGACCCTTGGCTGCGGGCCGCAGCGGCTTTGCCGCAAGTCCAATACTGCGATCTGGGCACCACAGCCAGCGCCTGGATCAGCCGCGCCCACGACCTGCAGCAACGGCTGGTGGTGACGCAACTGCTCTTGGAGGCGGCCCTGTTTCGGCAAGAGAGCCGGGGTGGTCATTTCCGCGTCGATGCCCCGGCAGCTCAGCCCTTTTGGCGGCGCCACACGCTGCAGCAGCGCCACCAGCCGATTCACACCGAGGCCGTGGCCCCACTCAGTTGAGCGCCGGGCCCTTGTAGCCGATCAGCTCAGCCAACTTCAGCAACGGTTTCACGCCGGAATCGAGGGATCCGTTGATTTCCCAGGTGGGATAACCCTCGATCTTCTTGGCGTCGCAGAGCTCCTTCTGGCTATTGCGGCCATCGGGGGCGCACTCAATCACGGTGAGCTTTTCGGTGGCTTCCCGGCCGAACAGTTCCTTCTGATCGTGGCAGTGGGGGCACCAGTAGGCCGTGTACATCTTGGCCCCCTTGGCCGTGAGCTGCTCCGCCAGAGCGATGGTGGCGGCGGTGCTCTCGGCGCGCACCGGCGGCGGCACACCCTTGCCGGTCTCCACCGCCGGCTGGCCCACCGAGGCCGCCCAGCCCAGTCCGATCACTCCCACCACCAGGGCGGTAATCAGCCCGCGGAAGATCAGCTGGCCGCGGTCCTCCCAATCGCCACCCAACAGGCTCAGCACCAGCAGGGCCGTGCTCAGGAGCGCCGAGAGAATGCAGAAGGGGCAGCAATCTCGGATGGCAAAAGCCATCACACCAATCAGAACGGCACTAAACACGGTCATGCCGGTGCCCAGCAGGGCCATACCCCACCAGCTGGGCTGCGCCAAGTTCTGGCGGGCCTCGCCCTGCAGCACCAGCGGCACCACCGCCATCAGCAGCATGGCGGCATAGGCCAGAAAGCCAAACAGCGAGAGGGGCTGACCCAGCAGGCTGCCCCAGTCGCTGGAGAGCACCTTCTCGCAACCGTTGCAGCCAAAGAATCCCTGGCTGTTGCAGCTCAGCGACGCCAGCACACCCCACTTCTTGAGGGTGATCGAACCCGTATCGATGGCACCGATCGTGGCCAACACGGCCATCGCCACCCGGATCCACTTGCTGCCGGAGTCGCCGCGACGCCGCTGACCGGCTAGGCGCTCACTGAGGCGGGAGGAGGTCACTCAGGAGATCTCTTTGCTGGGCTGATTGTGGCAGGCACGCTCGGTTTGAGGTGTTGCAGCTCGGTAGGGTTGGTGATTGGCCAGCGAGCGGCCGCTGATCTCCCATCCGATGAGCCAAACCAGCACCAAACCCACCGTGGCGTTTGCCCATCTGGGCTGCGAGAAAAACCGGGTGGATACCGAGCACATGCTCGGACTGTTGGCCCAGGCGGGCTATGGCGTGAGCGCCGATGAAAGCGACGCCAACGTGGTGGTGGTGAACACCTGCAGCTTCATCCAGGACGCCCGCGAGGAATCGGTGCGCACCTTGGTGGAACTGGCGGAGCAGGGCAAGGAGCTGATCATTGCGGGCTGCCTGGCCCAACACTTCCAGGACGAACTACTCGAAAGCCTTCCGGAAGCCAAGGCGATCGTGGGCACCGGCGATTACCAGCACATCGTGAGCGTGCTGGAGCGCGTGGAAGCCGGCGAACGGGTGAAGCAGGTGAGCGCCAACCCCACCTTCGTGGCTGATGAGCACCTGCCCCGCTACCGCACCACCAGCGAGGCGGTGGCCTACCTCAAGGTGGCCGAGGGCTGCGACTACCGCTGCGCCTTCTGCATCATTCCCCACCTGCGCGGCGACCAGCGCTCCCGCACGATTGAGAGCATCGTGGCCGAAGCCCAACAGCTGGCAGCCCAGGGGGTGAAGGAGCTGGTGCTGATCAGCCAGATCACCACCAACTACGGCCTCGACCTGGCTGGAAAGCCACAACTGGCCGAACTGCTTCGGGCCCTGGGCGAGGTGGAGATCCCCTGGATCCGCGTGCACTACGCCTATCCCACCGGCTTAACCGAAGCGGTGCTCGAGGCTTACCGCGAGGTGCCCAATGTGCTGCCTTACCTGGATCTGCCGCTGCAGCACAGCCATCCCGAGGTGCTGCGCGCGATGAATCGCCCCTGGCAGGCGGATGTAACCGGAGGGGTGCTGCGCCGCATCCGCGAGCAGCTGCCCGATGCGGTGCTGCGCACCACCTTCATCGTGGGCTATCCGGGCGAAACCGAAGAACACTTCCAGCATCTGCTCGATTTCGTGGCGGAGCAGCGCTTTGACCACGTGGGTGTGTTCACCTTCTCCCCCGAAGAGGGCACTCCCGCCGCCGAACTGCCGGATCAGGTGCCGGCCGAGGTGGCCGCCGAGCGCAAAGACAGGCTGATGGCCCTCCAACAGCCGATCGCCGCTGAGCGCAACGCCGCCTGGGTGGGCCGGATCGTGGATGTGCTGATCGAGCAGGAAAACCCAGGCACCGGCGAGATGATCGGCCGTTGCGCCCGCTTCGCACCTGAAGTGGATGGGGAAGTGCGGGTGATGCCCGGCGAAGGCGGCCTTTGCGCCGCCCCGGGCACGATGGTGCCGGTGCGCATCACCGCCGCCGACACCTACGACCTGATCGGTGAAGTGGTGGGAGCCCGGGCGATGGTGAGCGACGCGCTCGCGGCCCGTCAGGCGGACTCTTGATCGAAGCACTCGGACGGCTACGCCGCCGGCTCACCCGCCATCAGCGCACCACCTTTCTGCTGGCTTCCGGCCTGAGCACAGCGGGCTCCTTCGCAGGGCTTACCGCTAAGGGCTGGCTGCTGATGGAGGGAGCTGGCAATCCCTTCCTGCTGGCTGCGAATTTCGCCCTGCTCACCTTGCCCACGCTGCTAGTAAGCGGGCCGGCTGGGGTGCTGACCGATCGGCTCGGCAGCGAGCGGGTGCTGATCCGCGCCCAGTGGGCGCTGTTAGCTGCCGCGGTGCTCGGCGCCATCGCCATCCCCATCAGCAGCGGCGGCCAACAAGATGCGCTGCTGCTGCTCAGCACGCTGGGGGTCGGGGTGGCCAGCACCTACGAGCTCACCGCCCGCAATAAATACGTGGCCCTGCTGGTGGATGAGCCGGAGCAGCTGGGGCCCTATCTGGCCAGCTTCTCGGTGATCTTCAACGTGGGCAAGTTGGTGGGGCCGCCGATCGGTGGCCTTCTGCTGGCGGCCACCGGGCCCACGCTCGCGTTGAGCCTGGATGCCGCCACCTATCTCCTGCCGATCACCACCCTGCTCTGGCTGATGGCTCCTTACCGCGAACGGGAACGGCGCAGTCACCGCGGCAGTGGCGCGAGTCTGGTCACCGCCTGGCGCGACTGCGGCCCCGCCCTGCGCCATGTGCTGCTGTTCTGCGGCCTGGCCTGTGTGGTGGGCTTCTTCCATCCCGGCCTGGCGCCGTTGATGGCCCTCAAGCTGCTGGGCCCCAGCCCGCTGGCCTTGGGGCTGTTTACCAGCTTGATCGCTTGCGGCAGCATCAGCGCCGGGGTGGTGCTGCAGCGCAATGCCCAAGCGCTGAGCCGGCGCCCTGGCCTCCTGCTTGGCGGCAGCACCGTGATCACAGCCCTCGGTCAGCTGGGCCTGGCGTTACCGGCTCCGCAGCAATGGGGTCTAGCGATGGCCTTCCTGATCGGAGCCGGTACCGCTTCGCTGCTGGCGGGAACCAACTTGATCATTCAAGTGCACGCTCCCCAGGTGATCCGCGGCCGCATGGCCGGCCTGGGCCAGATTGCGTTTTTGGGAGGCGGCGGCATCAGCGGGCTGATCGCTGCTGGCCTCACCGTTTGGCTTCCTGGAGGGCTGTGGAGCTGCTTTGCGCTCCTGGGAAGCATGGGTGCAGCACTGGGTGCTGCGGAACTGCTGCGTCAGGGGCGCATGCGCCTGGCCTGACACAGCAAAACCAGCGCCGCTCAGATCAGCTTGACGCCGCGCAGCACGAAGGAAATCGCCGCTGCAGCCACGAGACCGCCGCCCACGAGGGCGAGATAAATCACAGGACCCATCGCTGGATGTGTTGGGAAAGTCACAGCCATTACAGCAGAACCCCGCTGCCTCCCGGCACCCCACCTAGGGTTGTGAGTAACCACCATCGGTGAAGCCCGTTCGGGCAAGCCGTTGCTCTGATCCAACGGATCGCTCGACCGCGGCATGCGCACACTGCTGATCTACCCGGAGTTCCCCAAGACCTTCTGGAGCTACGAGAAGATCCTTGAGCTGGTGAACCGCAAAGTGCTCCTCCCGCCCCTGGGGATGGTGACTGTGGCGGCGTTGCTCCCGCAGCACTGGGAGATGAAGCTGGTGGATCGCAATGTGCGCGAAGTCACCGAGGCCGAGTGGGACTGGGCTGAGCTCGTGGTGATCTCCGGAATGATCGTGCAGAAGACCGACATGGCCGTGCAAATCGCTCGGGCCAAGCAGCGGGGCTTGCCGGTGGCCGTGGGCGGCCCCTTCGCCAGCTCCACCCCGGATGCTCCTGAGCTGGAGCTCGCCGATTTCAAGGTGCTCGATGAGGGTGAAATCACCCTGCCGATGTTCATCGAAGCGATTGAACGGGGCGAATCTGGCGGGCGCTTTTCCGCCAATGGCGACAAACCGGATGTAACCGGCACGCCGATCCCGCGCTTCGATCTGCTCGAGCTCGACGCCTACGACTCGATGAGCGTGCAGTTCTCGCGGGGCTGCCCGTTCCAGTGCGAGTTCTGCGACATCATCGTGCTCTACGGCCGCAAGCCGCGCACCAAAACTCCTGAACAGTTGGTGGCCGAGCTGCAGTGCCTCTACGACCTGGGCTGGCGCAGGGCCATCTTCCTGGTGGACGACAACTTCATCGGCAACAAACGCAACGCCAAGTTGCTGCTGCCGGCGATCAAGGAATGGCAAATCGAACGGGGCTATCCCTTCAGCTTCACCACCGAAGCCTCCGTGGATCTCGCCTCCGACGATGAGATGATGCGGATGATGGCCGAGGCCCGCTTTGAAGCGGTGTTTCTCGGCATCGAAACCCCCGATGAAGCCAGCCTCTCCGTGGCGGGCAAACACCAGAACACCCGCAGCTCGCTGGAAGAATCCGTGGATCGGATTACCAGCTATGGCATCCGGGTGATGGCGGGCTTCATCATCGGCTTCGATGGCGAGAAGACTGGTGCCGGCGACCGGATCGTGCGCTTCGTGAGCCGCACGGGTATTCCCGCCGCGATGATGGGCATGCTGCAGGCTCTACCCAACACAGGCCTCTGGCACCGCCTGGAGAAAGAAGGCCGGCTGATCCAGGAAAAGGCTGACGCCAAGGGGGTGAATCAGACCAACCTGCTCAACTTCGTGCCGACCCGGCCGATCCGCGATATCGCCAACGAATACGTGGATGCCTTCTGCCGGCTCTACGAACCGAACGCCTACATCGACCGCGTCACGCACTACTACGCCAACAAGGTGGGTGCCCCCCGCTGGAAGGCCTTCTTCAAACCCGAAAAGTCCGACAAACCAGCGCTTCCACCGATGACCGATGTGAAGGCTTTGGCCACGGTGCTCTGGCGGCAAGGCTTCAAGCGCAACACGCGCTTCCGCTTCTGGCGCTCGCTGGCGCGGGTGGCCCGCCGCAACCCGGCCAGCTTCGAGCAATACGTGGTCACCCTCGCCCACAACGAGCACTTCCAGGAGTACCGGGCCGTGGTGACCCGGGAAATCCAGGAGCAGCTGGCCTGCCTCCCGCCCGAACCACCCTCCACTCCGGCCGCGCCCACCCGCGAACTGCAACCGGTCTGAGGGGGTCTAGTCCTGGATGTAGGGGCTGCCCTCCTCCAGGCAACGCTCGGCTTTCTGAAGTTCCCGGCCCAAATAGAGGGCGTGATCCAGGCAGCTGATCGGGAAGGGGCCTTCGCCTTCGGTGAGGGCCATGCCCAGCTCCTTGGCGGAGCGTCCGCGATACACCCTCAGGGGTTCGCGTGGGCCTGCGCCGCGGCAGCTGATCACCTCACCGGTGTCCGGGTCGGTGGCGAGGCCTCGCTCATCGATGCCGTTGCCGTAGTGCTCAGCAATCAGCTCACCAGCATCCAGGTCGAGCTTGATCAGGAAATAGCCGGCCGGATCGAGGGCGATGAAGCGCTGCGAGAGCCGCTCATCGAGGCTGCGGCGCTGCTCCACTGAAAAGCTCGTCATGGGCGGATGCTACGCAGCCGTGCCGAGCAGATCCGTGGCCCTGGCCTTGAAGGGGAGCTCAGCATTGATCGCCTCAATCTCCTCGAGTTGCTCGGCGTTGGCCTCCGGCAGCCAGCGGCGCACGATCGCCTCAAAGCGCGGGTGATACCAGCGATGCAGGGAAGCGTGGGGGCGCGCCAGAAAGCCGCGGCGACGCTTGTGGCTGCCGCCGGCGCCGGGGTCGAACTGTTGGATGCCGCGGCTGATCGCCCACTCGATCGGGGCGTAGTAGCAAACCTCGAAATGGAGGTTGTCGATCTCCTCATCGCTGCCCCAGTAGCGGCCCCAGAGCTGCTGCTGGCTGTGCACACACAGCGACATCGCCACCGGTTGTTCCGGATCGCCGCGGTGGGCACTGAAGAGCACTAGGTGTTGGCGCAGCTCGGCGGCGGCGTGATCGAAGAAAGCTTCCGTGAGGTACTTGCTGCCCCAGGGGCCCCAGCGGGCGCAGTGCTGCTCATAGAAGCCATGCATGCGGCTGAGCAGTGCAGGGGTGATCGCCTCCCCCACCACCGGGGTCACCTCCAGACCTGCAGCCTGCACCGCCTTGCGTTCCCGCTTGATGTTGCGCCGCTGGTTGGCGTTGAAGCTGCTCAGGTAGGCGTTGAAATCGGTGTAGCCGTGGTTGCTCCAGAGGCTCTGCTGATTGAGCCAAGTGGCGCAACCAGCAGATTCGGCCAGGGGCTGCCAGGCCGGATCCACATAGAGGAAATTGCAGCTGAAGATCTGGTGCTCGCGGCAGAACGCATCGATGAGATCCAGCATCAGCGGGGTGAGGGCCGCTGCGTCTTCGCCGGGGGCGGTGAAGAAGCGGTAACCCACGACCGGGCTCACCGGGCTCATGCCCAGCAGCTTGGGGTAGTAGCGCTGGCCCAACTGCGCGGCCAGCTGGGCAAACGACTGATCAAAGACAAATTCGCCGTAGCTGTGGCCCTTGAGATAGAGCGGGGCCACCGCCAACAGACGCTCACCCTCCCAAACCCCCAGGTGGCACGGCTGCCAGCCCTGACGCGGCACCACACTTCCACTGCGCTCCAGCCCCACCAGCCACGACCAGGAGTAAAAGGGGAGGGCTTCCGCCGAAACCAAGGCATGCCATTGCGCCTCGGGGATCTCCGCCAGGGAGCGATGCCAGCGGGCGGTGAGCTCTGCCATCAACGCTGGGCGGCACGGCGCAGTTGGCTGGCCAAGCTAGGCACGGCACGGCTGGCGGCGGCGTTCACAGGCCTCGGCCTGATCACCATGCCGGCACCGGCCGCGCAGGCCGGACTGCTGGGGCCACTGCTCAACCTGATGCGGCCCCAGCTGGAAGCGCGGATCACCTCGGCCTGCCAGCAGTGGGCCAGCGGAGGCAATCGCAGCCTTGAGGAACGCATGGCGCCCCCCTGCCGCGCTCTGGCCGGCCCCACCAGCCGCTGCCTGATTGAGGAAACCGAACGCAGTGGCCGCAGCTTCGGGGTGATGACCGAGCTGCTGGCGGGGCGCTTCGGTGACGACAGCGAGGTGGTGGTGAAGCGCTGCGCGGGGCGCCTGCTGGGCCTCCCGGCCGACAGCTTCATGGAGGTGCCGATCCGCGACCTCGCCCGCCGCTTCAAAGACGCCGCAGCCCCAGCGCTCAATCCCTAAGGCGTCGATAGCGCAGCAGCAGTTCCTCACCCTCCAGCAGGCGCTGCTCCTGCAGCTGCCAGCGCTCCGGCGCGAGAGACACCCCCGCCGGCAACCAGCTGTGGGGACCGCCCAGCAGCAGCGGGCACAGGGTGAGCTGCAGCTCATCCACCAATTGCTCCTGGAGCAGGGTGCCCGCCAGATCAGCGCCGCCCAGGAGCACAAGGCGCTCCAGCCCCTGATCCGCCAGGGCCGCGAGGGCTTCAGGCCAGCTCGACAGCTGCACGGCAGCGTGAAAGCCAGCGGGGGCGGCCATGGATGCCGGCGTCAGCAGCCAGCGCTCCAGCGGCTGGGCAAAGAAACGCAGCTGCGGATCAAAGCAGCCGTCGCGACTGACCACGACCGCCGCAGGCTGCTCTGAACGCCGCTGCTGGCGGCGCTGCTCCAGCAGCGGCGGGGAGTGAATCAAACAGGTGCAGCCATGCAGGCGCAGGGTGCGGCCACCGATCAGACAGGCATCAGCCCAGGCCAGAGCTTCCTCCAATACAGCTCGATCGCCGCGGCCGCCGATCTGGGCGGCACCGCCGGCGGGAGGTGCGAGGCGGCCATCCAGGCTGACCGCCAGGACCAGACGCAGTTCAGGCCGAGGCAAGGGCCTCAAGGGCCTGGGGTTGCATGCCGAGGGCCGGCACCTCGGCGAACACCTCAGCGGCGTTGTTGGGGCTTTCCTGCAGGCGCACCTTGTGGAGGCTGGCGCCGAGCCCGGCGATCGGAGCGCTGAGCAGATCGGCGATGTGCAGGGCGATGTTCTCCGCCGTCGGCACGGTGCTGGCGAAGTGGGCCACGTCCTTGTTGAGGAAGGTGTGGTCGAAGGGCTCCACCACCAGCTCATCGACCAGGCGCTGCAGGGCGGCGAGGTCGCAGACCATGCCGGTGCGTGGATCGATGGAGCCGCGAACGGTCACCTCCAGCATGTAGTTGTGACCATGACCATGGGGCCGGGCGCACTTGCCGTAAATGGCGTCGTTCTCTTCGGGGCTCAGCTCGGGCCGCGCCAGGCGATGGGCCGCCGCGAAATGGGTCTTGATGGTGAGGAACGCTTCCATGGAATCGCCGAGCACATCGGCCCAGAGCTTGTCGGTTTCGTAAAGGCGCAGCCCCATCAGGGGCAGGTGGGGCTGAAGGCGACGCCAGATCGCCAGAGTGAGGGCTTCGGTGGTTGGCAGCATCCCGCTGGGCTGCTGCAGGTCGAATTCCGGCCAGGCCTCGTTGAGGAAGCGGAAGTCGAGCTGGGCCGTCACCTGCTCGCGGATGGCGTGCTTCACATCCGAGAGGTTGAGCACCATGCCGTCCGCATCGAGCGGGCCACCCATCGCCACGATCAACTCGTAGTTGTGGCCATGGCCGGGAGCCAGGCTGCAGGCACCAAAGCGAGCCTCGTTGTCAGCGGCGCTGAGCTCGGGCAGCCAATAGCGGTGGCTGGCACTGAAACAGGCGCGGCGCGTGATCACACACGGGCGACCGGCGCCATGGGGGTGGAGATCAGGCCTAGCTGTTGCAGGAACGGCGGGCACCGGGCTCGCCGGAGGCGCCGCCACGGGGGGCGGAGTCATATCTGCAAGGAGCTGAGTCGCATCCTAGGAATGTGAACCGCAGCGCTGCCTGAGCACCCATGGCCAACCCGCACGCTGAGCTGCGCCAGCGCCTCGAGGGCCTCAACCTCTATCTGGTGGGAATGATGGGCAGCGGCAAGAGCACCGCCGGCAGGCACCTGGCGGAGCTCCTGGGCTATCGCTTTCTCGATGCCGACAGCAGCATCGAGCAGGTGGCCGGGCGCAGCATCCCGGAGGTGTTTGCCAGCGAGGGGGAGGCGGGCTTTCGCCAGCTCGAAGCAGCGGTGCTCAATCAGATCGCTAGTTGGCACTCACTGGTCGTAGCCACCGGCGGCGGCGTGGTGACGCGCCCGGACAACTGGGGCCAGCTGCATCAGGGTGTGGTGATCTGGCTGGATGCACCGGAGGAGCTGCTGCTGGAGCGGCTCAGCAGCGATCCGACCCCGCGCCCCTTGCTCCAAGCCGACGATCCGGCCGCACGCCTGGCGGCCCTGCTGGCGGAGCGCCGGCCCCTCTACGCCCAGGCCGATCTCCACATCGTTCAAGACGGACGCGCGGCGGATCAGGTGGCTGTGCAGATCCTTGAAGCCCTGCCCAGCGTGCTGAAGGAGCGCACGGCCGCACCGCAGCACCGCCTGCAGGTGATCAATGAAGCCGGCGAGGTGGGCAGCTCGATCAACTAACCGCCGGGCGGCTCCAGCCGGATCGCAAACCACTGCACCACCACGCCCGGCTCAAGCTCCAGTTCACAGGCGGTTTCCAGCAGCCGCTGGGCCCTGGCTTCGGCATCGGGCAGATCGCGCAGGTCCGCGGGCATCGGCTCCAGGCTCGCGAGCTGCTGGGCCAGCCAAACCAGCGTGTCGGCGGCGCTGAGCAACTGCTGGGGCTGGCCAGGCTCCAGTACCACGTAGTGATCCAGTTCCCGGATCAGCGGATCAGACATGGAGCTGATGCTTGGCGCCAGGATCAGCGCAGCCTGCCACGCCTGCACCACCATGGGGATCGCCCTGCTGCGCAGCCTGCTCGTCGCCGTGCTCGTGCTGGTGATGCCGGCGTCACCAGCACTGGCGGCCGCCGATGCGGAGCCGCTGGAGCAGCGCTTGGCCGCCTGGCCGAGCTGGAGCCTGCCGGCGCCATTGCCGCGGCCGGGCCAAGGGGATCTGATCTATCCAGCCTGGTTTGCCGGCCGCTGGCAGGCCACCAACCACGACCCCAGCGGCACCGAACCCGATCTGCACTACGAGGTGCGCTTCAGCGCCAATCCCCAAGGCCAAGTGGTGGGGGATCGGGCCTTCAACGCCGCGGCCATCGGCCAGGCGCTGCTGGGGGAGCAGTTGCTGCAGGTGCGCAACGATCCGCACAACCCCAACCGCCAACTGGCCCTGCTCGCCGGCGATCAACAGCTGGAATCCACCGTGGTGGGGCGGCGCACGGGCCTCAGCAGCACACAGTGCTTTCTGGCGGATGAACTAGCCCTGCAGGTGATGCATGGCCCTGGCGATCCACGGGTAAGCCGCGTGGAAACCCTCAGCCGCTACGCGCTGGTCAGCCCGAATCGCATCGAAGCCGAGCAGTGGCAGGCCAGCTATGGCTCACCAGCGCAGGGGCTGGCGGCCGAGGCCAGGCGCAGCTGGCGGGGCGAGCTGGTGTTGGAACGCCTGGATCAGGAGCGGCCCACCTGAGTGCCGATGGCATCGCGCCACTGCCACAGGGGTGCGAGCAGGGGATCGTCGGCCAGGCCCGGCACGCCCCGGCCGGCCAGGGGAGCACCGGCACTGACCGGGAAGCTCAACAGCGACAGCTGGGCCACCACCGCCAGATCCGCCAAGCTGAGCTCATCACCCACCAGGTAGGGCTGCTGTTGCACCACGGCGCAAAGCTGCTCGAGGTTGGCGCGCAACTGCTCCAGGCCGCCGTGATCGATCACCTGGCCGATGCCACTCAACACACCGGCGGGCAGGGCTCCCACCAGGCTGCGCAGCGGCGCCGGGGTGGCATCCGGCAGTAGCCCGCCGCGCAGCACCGGATCCGCAGCGGCCGCTTGCACCAACGCCAACCGTGCGCCGGCGGCCAGGGCTGTATCGGCCCAATCCTCAAGAATCAGCACCTGGGCCCGCAGGGCGGGATCGGCCGGCAACAGAGCCGGTGCCGGGGTGTGGCGCTCCAGATACTGAGCGATGGCGGTGGAATCGGCGATCACCTCAGGGCCATCCACCAGCACCGGCACCTGCCGCTGCCCTGAAAGGCGGTAGAGCTCCACCTGCCCCACCCCAGGGGTGACCTCCACCACGTTGTAGGGGAGGCCCTTCGCCGCCAACACCAGGCGCACCTTCTCGCAGAAGGCGGAGTGGCGGAACTGATGGAGCTCCAGCATCGGAACCTTTTCACGGCAGAGTAGCCAGCACTCAACGGCCAGCGTCCGAGCCCCGATGCGGGATTTCTTTCTCAACGTCACGCGTTATCCGCGCTATCTGATCGCATTCGGGCTGGGGGTGGCCAACTCGGTGCTCGAGCCCCTGGCCAAGCGCCGCAGCAATCCGGTCACAGCCGTGGCGCTGGTGGGCGCCCTGGTGAGCGGCCTGGTGAGCCTGGGGCTGATCCTGCGTGCCATGGTGAGCACAGATGTAATCGCCTAGGCATGGCGCAGGGCAGGCGCGTTGAACGGGTAGCGGCCCTCATCCGCCGTGAGGTGAGCGAGCTGCTGGTGAACGGGATCAAGGACGATCGCGTCAGCCTGGGGATGGTGAGCGTCACCAACGTGGAAGTGGCCGGCGATCTGCAGCACTGCAAGATCTATGTGAGCGTGTACGGCAACCCCGAGGTGCAGCAGCAGGCCCTCGCCGGGCTGCGCTCCGCGGCGAGCTACGTGAAAGGCGAGCTGGGGCGCCGCCTCAACATGCGCCGCACACCGGAGGTGATCTTCCACCTTGATCGCGGCATCGAGAAGGGCACCTCCGTGCTCGGGCTGCTCAACCAGCTTGAACAGAACCGCCAGGAGCGCGGCGAGATCCCGGAGGGCACCGGCCAGCTCGACGATGACGAGCTCTGATCTGCGCCGTGAGCTAGCGCGCCTGCTGGTGGTGCGCGGCAGCGGCTTCAGCCGCGACAGCCAGCGCCGCTACCCCCGCTGGGAGCTCACCAACGCTGAGCTCCAACGGCTGTTGGAAGCCGGTGTTGGCGGTGTGATCCTTCTGGGGGGCAGCGCTGAAGACCTGCGCCTGCGTTGCGCCCAACTGCAGCTCTGGGCCGATCAGCCCCTGCTGCTCTGCGCCGATGTGGAAGAGGGCGTGGGCCAGCGCTTTGAAGGCGCCAGTTGGCTGGTGCCACCCCTGGCCCTGGGGCGACTACACGGTCGGGATCCTGAACGGGCTGTGGCCCTGGCGGAGCGCTACGGGCGCTGCTGCGGCCGGCAGGCGCGGCTGGTGGGGCTCAACTGGGTGCTGGGGCCCGTGTGTGATGTGAACAACAACCCCGCCAACCCGGTGATCAACGTGCGGGCCTGGGCGGAAACCCCCGAGAGCGCCGGCGCCCTGGCGGCGGCCTTTGTGCGCGGCTGCCAGGGCCAAGGGGTGCTGGCCTGCGCCAAGCACTTCCCCGGCCATGGCGACACCAGCACCGACTCCCACCTGGAGCTGCCCCTGATTCCCCACAGCCGCCAGCGGCTGGAGGCGGTGGAACTGCCCCCCTTCCGCGCCGCCATCGCGGCCGATGTGGCCTCGGTGATGACCGCCCATCTGCAGCTGCCCGCCTTCGACTCCACCCATCCCGCCACCCTCTCGGCCGCCGTGCTCACCACGCTGCTGCGGCGCGATCTCGGCTTCAAGGGGCTGGTGGTGACCGACGCCCTGGCGATGGAGGCGATCACCCAGCAATACGGAGCCGCGGAAGCGGCGGTGCTGGCGTTTGAAGCCGGCGCTGATCTGATCCTGATGCCCGCCGATGCCAACGCCGCCCTGGATGGCCTGGAGGCGGCGGTGGCCAGCGGACGCATCAGCCCGGCCCGCGTTCAAGACAGCCTGGAGCGCCGCCAGGCGGCCCTGGCCCGCTGCGGGCCTAGCGCCGCGGCTCGCCTGGAGACGGTGGTTCAGGAGCTCAGCGAGCTGGTGAACCCGGAGGAGCGCCAGCTCAGCCAGGAGCTGCTGGCGCTGAGCCTGGAGCACCAGGGCGGTTCGCTGGCGCCTGCTGCGCCCGGGATGAACCTGATCCGGCTTGATACCCAACTCAATGCGCCCCAGCTGCCAGCGATGGCCCCGGCGCTGCTGCGGCCCGCCGCCCAGGGCTATCGGGCCGTGGTGCTTGATGGCCGCAGCCCCAGCCCCTGGAGCGGCAACCCCGAAGCCCCCCTGGCCCTCGAGCGGCTGGGGGGATGGCCCGGTGCTGCTGCAGCTGCTGGTGCGCGGCAACCCCTTCCGCGGCAGCGCCGGCGGCGATGAACCCTGGCCCCAGGTGGTGCGGCAGCTGCTGGCGGCCGGCCGCTTGGCCGGCCTGGCAGTGTACGGCAGCCCCTATCTCTGGGAGCAGCTGCGGGCGCTGCTGCCGCCGGAGCTGCCGGCGGCCTACAGCCCGGGCCAGATGCCCCAGGCCCAGGCGGCCGTCTTGGAGCGCCTGGGCCTCAGCGCCGCGGCCCTGGAAGGCGGCTTCACCGACTGAGCCGTTACGCCGCCGCGACCTGCCACTAGCCTCAGGCCGCTTGCACCGCCGCCATGCTCAGCCTCTCGATGATCGTGCGCGATGAAGCGGCACAGATCGAAGACTGCCTGCGTTCGGTGCAGGGCTTCGTCGACGAGATGGTGGTGGTGGACACCGGCTCCACCGACAACACACCGGCCCTGGCACAGGCGATGGGCGCGCGCGTAGAGCAGATCGAATGGCCGGGCGACTTTGCCCCGGCCCGCAACCAGGCCCTGCAGTGGGTGAACGGCGACTGGGTGCTGGTGCTCGATGCCGATGAGCGCCTGCGGCCGGAGGCGATGGCGCCGCTGCGGGCCCTGATGGCCCAGCCAGATGTGCTGGTGATCAATCTGCTGCGCCACGAGCGCGGGGCGGTGCAGTCGCCTTACTCGAATGTGAGCCGCCTCTTCCGCCGCCATCCCGCGATCCGCTGGAGCCGCGCCTATCACTCGATGGTGGACGACAGCGTGGCCGAGCTGCTGCAGCAGGAAAGCCACTGGCGCATCGCCGACTGCCCCGAACCGGCCCTGCTCCATGACGGCTACCGGCCGGAGCTGCTGGCCCAGGGCAACAAGCCTGAGCGGCTGCGGCAGGCGATGGAGGCCGAGCTGCTGGAGCGGCCTGGGGATCCCTACGCCTGCGCCAAGCTCGGCAGCCTGGAGGTGGCCGACGGCAACCTCGAGCGCGGCGTGGCGCTGCTGCGTCAGGGTTTGGCGCAGTGCCCGGCTGAGGCGCACCCCGAGCGCTACGAACTCCTGCTGCATCTGGCCTTGGCGGAAGCGGGCCGGGATCCCAACGCCGCGGCCTCCCTCTATCGGGAGGCGCTGGAGCTGCCTCTCGCGCCGCGGTTAACCCTGGCGGCACGGCTCAACCTGGCGGCCCTGCTGCTGCAGCACGGGCAGCCGCAAGACGCCGAAGCGCTCTGTCAGCGCGCCACCGCTGCCGCCCCCGAGATTGGCCTGGGCTGGTACAACCTCGGCCTGATCCGCCGCCGCCAGGGCGACATTGCCGGGGCACTGGAGGCCTACCGGGAAGCGCGGCGCCTGCAGCCCGAGCACCCGGAAACCCATCAGAACCTGGCAGTGGCCCTGCTGCTCGGCGGCGATATCGATGGTGCCCGCAGCAGCTTCCGCCAGGCGATCGAACTGCTGGGCCAGCAGGGCCGCAGCAGCGAGGCCGCCCAGCTGCGCCAGCAGGCCGGCGCCATGGTGAAGCTGGAGGGCTGATCCCGGTGCCAAACCCCACCCCTCTGCAGGGCCGCACCATCGCCGTCACCCGGGCAGAGCAGCAGCTGGGTGAAGCGCGGCGGCTGTTCGAGCAGGCTGGCGCCACGGTGCTGGATCTCCCAGCCCTGGTGATCGGCCCCCCGGATGAATGGGGCCCGCTCGACGATGCCCTGGCGGAATTGGATGAATTCCACTGGCTGGTGGTGTCGAGCAGCAACGGCGTGGATGCGGTGGAGGCGCGGTTGGAGCGGCTGGGCGGCAGCCTGGCGCGCCGCCCCCGGAGCCTCAAGATCGCGGCGGTGGGGCGCAAGACAGCTGCCCGGCTGGAGGCGCTGGGGGCACCGGCGGATTTCGTGCCGCCCCAATTCGTGGCCGACAGCCTGATCGATCACTTCCCGGTGTCGGGCTGGGGGCTACGGCTGCTGCTGCCGCGGGTGCAGAGCGGCGGGCGCACCGTGCTGGCGGAAGCCTTCGGGGAAGCAGGAGCCCGTGTGGTGGAAGTGGCCGCCTATGAATCGCGCTGCCCCGACTCGCTGCCGGAAGCCACCGCCGCTGCACTGGCCGCTGGCGCCGTGGATGCGATCACCTTCAGCAGCGGCAAAACCGTGCAGCACACAGCGCAACTGCTGGAGCAGCAGTTCGGCGCGAGCTGGGCGCAGCAGCTCGACAGCGTGGCACTGGTGTCGATCGGACCACAAACCAGCCACACCTGCCGCGAACGGATGGGCCGGGTGGATGCCGAAGCCGACCCCCACGATCTCGATGGCCTCGTGGCGGCCTGCGCTCAAGCGCTGCAGGGGCGAGCGGTTAGAGGTTGAACACCCGGCGCTGACCCGCCTGGTTGAGCACCAGCCGGCCACTCGCCACATCGATGCTGGTGACCGACCAGTCCGCCGGTAGCAGGGCCGGCAGGCCGGACCCTGGGCAAACGCCGCGGCGCCCCACACACACAGCACCGCTCTGACCGCCCAACTGCACCAGCGCCTGAGCCTGGCCGGCGCTGCGGATCACTCCGGTGAACAGCACATCTCCCGCTGGTGCCCCACCAGCTCCCGCGTTCGCCTGGGGAAGCGGCGCAAAGGGATCGACGCGGCCGGTGGGGAGTGCTTCCACCACCTGCTGCGGTGTAGGCAGCGGGGTGAACCCAGCGGCCGGTTGCGGTGCAGCAGCAGTAGGGGTTGCGGCAGCGGGCTTCGGGGGCGGCGGCGGCAGGCTGATGGAGTCGGGCGTGGAATTTGAGCCACAAGCACCCAAGGCGGGCAGCAGCGCTAACGCAACGAGCCAACCCCGCCTGGGCCCACAACCGCACGCGTTAGGGCGGCGGCGATCCGATGGGTTATCCCTGCTGCTGGCCATACCCGCTTTGCACGAGATCGCGGAAGCGATCCAGATTGGCCTGGAGCTCCTTGGTCACGATCCCCCCCAGGATGGAGGGTTCCATCAAGGGTGCCAACACCCCCGGCAGCTCGTAGCTCACGGTGAGCTTCACAGCCGTGAGCTCAGGCCCTTGGGGATAGAAGCGAACAGCGCCTTTGGTGGGCAACCCACCGACAGATTCCCAATGCAGCTGCTGTGCCTCCACCCGCTGGGTGATGCGGGCCTTCCAGTGGAAGCGAAAGCCCTGGGCGGCGAGGGTCCAATCGGTGAGGTCGGGGTCGCCGGGTTCGGTCACCACCGATTCGATCCAGTTCATCCAGCGGGGCATCGCCTCGAGATCACTCCACACCTCCCACACCCGCTGGGCTGAGGCCTGAACCTCCGTGGTGACGCTGTGTTCAAGCCAACGGCCCATGGGAATCAAGCGAGGGTGTGATCAGGCCAGCGCTCAGGCGACGGCCGCATTGGTGGCCAGCTCGGCCTTCCTGCCCAGGATGGCGGCGGCCGCAAGTCGTCCGCTCATGGTGGCGCCTTCCATCGAATCGATGTAGTCCTGTTTGGTGTAGCTACCGGCCAGGAAGAAGTTGCCCACCGGGGTGGCCTGATCGGGGCGATAGGGCTCCATACCCGGCGCCTCGCGATACAGCGACTGGGCCAGCTTCACCACGTTGCTCCACACCAACTTGAGGTTGCGGACTGAGGGGAAGAGGCGGCGCACCTGCTCATCAGTGGCGGCCACGATCTCCTCGGTTTTCTTAGGGATCCAGGGATCGCCGGGGGTGAGCACGCACTGCAGCAGGGAGCCCACGCCCTCTTTGCGGTAATCCACCGGGCTGGCCAGAGCCAGATCGGCGAAGCAGCTGAAATCGGCGTCAGCGGTGTACAGCAGGTTGTCGAGGCCGGCGGGGCGCTCCACATCGCGGCGGGCGGCTTCTTCGATGGCGCCGTCGCCGAGTTCGGTGACCCAGCCGTCGTAGCGGAGCTGCACCGTGGCCACGGGCACCGCTTCGAGTTTGTAGAGGTTGTCGAACAGGGGCCAGCGGCGCCAGGTTTCCGGGATCATCCGCTGGATGCCGGGCACATCGCAGGCGGCGAGGTAGGCATCGGCCTTCACCTCGATGTCGCCATCGGGGGTGCCGAGCTTGAGGCCGCTCACCTGGGTGCTGGGCTGGCCATCGGTGCCGGCGGCACCCTCTTCAAACATCACCTCGGTGACGCGGTGGCGCAGGTGCAGCTGGCCGCCGCGCTGCTGGATGTAGTCGAAGATCGGGCCGGTGAGCCAGCGGTGCGGCGAACCCTTGAGCAGGTTGAGCTTGGAAGCCTCGGTTTTGGCTGCAAACATCATGAAGATGGTGAGCATGCAGCGGGCCGAGATCGCCTCGCAATCGATAAAGCCCAGGGCGTAAGCGATCGGATTCCACATCCGCTTGATGCTCTGCTCGCTGCCGCCATGGCCGAGGAACCACTGCTGGAAGCTGACGCGATCGAGATCGCGGATCACCTTCATCGCCCCCTCGTAATCCACCAGACCACGCACGATCGGGCTGGTGCCCAGGGCCAGGGCATTGCGCAGCTTGTCGAGCCAGTCGAGCTGGGGGGTGGTGAAGAACGCTTTGAGGCCGTTGAAGGGGGCACCGAGGGCGAAGCGGAAATCCAGCTCGCGCAGATCGCCGCCGGTGTTCACAAACAGGTGGGTGTGATCTTTGGGCAGCAGGTTGTCGATCGCGCCCACCTTGCGCAGCAGGGCGAAGAGGTTGGCGTAGTTGAAGAAGAACACGTGCAACCCCATCTCGATGTGGTTGCCGCCTTCATCCACCCAACTGCCCACCTTGCCGCCCATGAACGGCCTGGCCTCATAGAGATCCACCTGATGGCCGGCATCCACCAGATCCACCGCCGCCGCCAACCCGGCCAGACCCGAACCCACGATGGCGACGCGCACCCTGCTGCTCCAACGAATGGGCACGACTCTATGGAGACGGCCTTCACAGCGGCAGGTGTGGGTTGTGCTCCATACGATGGGTGGATCAGGCCAGAGCCTTCCGATGACCAGCGATACCGCCACAGCCGCCACAACCGACGCCCCTGTCGCCCAGGCCACCCACACCGGCCGCGACGGCAAGGGCATCCAGATCACTGAAAGCGCCATGAAGCAGCTGGCCACGCTGCTGCCCGCCCAGGGCGAGGGCAAGGTGCTGCGGGTGGGCGTGCGCTCCGGCGGCTGCAGCGGCATGAGCTACACGATGGATTTCATCGATGCCGCTGAGATCCAGGCCGACGACGAGCGCTACGTGTATGAACCCGCCGGCGCCCCCAGCTTCACCGTGGTGAGCGACCCCAAGAGCCTCCTCTACATCTATGGGATGCAGCTGGATTTCTCCAGCGCCCTGATCGGCGGCGGCTTCAACTTCACCAACCCCAACGCCACCCAGACCTGCGGCTGCGGCAGCTCGTTTGCAGTGTGAGTGATGGCGCCCCAGAGCCAGGTTGCAGCCGAGCCAGCGCAGATCAAGGCCGATGCCGTCCCGGAAGACGTGGATCTGATCGTGCTGTTCGGCTCGCGGGCCAAAGGAACGCATGCACCCTCTAGCGACTGGGACATCGGCATTTGCTTCCAGCACGATCCGGATCAACCGCTGAGATTGTTTGAGCTCGATACCTTGATCGCGCCGCTACTGGGCTGCTCCAGCGACAGCATCGATCTTGTGGATCTGGAGCACAGCAGCTACCTGCTGCAGCGGGTGGTGGCGGAGGACGGGCGACTGCTGTTTGAACGCCACCCTGGGCATTACCTCAACTACTGCTCCCGGGCAATTCGCCAATGGGCGGACTGGTGCCGGCGGGAGCAGAAGCTCACACACGAGCGGGAGCTTCTGAAGGCATGAGTCCCCTCGAGCAGGCGGTGGTGCAGCGCAAGCTCAGTCATCTCCAGGAACTCCTCACGCTCCTGCATGAAGAACGCAGCACCCCGCTGGCGGCTTATTTGCAGGATCGCCGTCAGCAGTTGCTGGTGGAGCGACTGCTGCACCTCAGCGTGGAAGCAGCGAGCGATCTGCTCGAACACATCCTGGTGCAGGAGTCCAACAGCAAACCGCAGACCTACGCCGACACGTTCCAACTCGCTGGCCAGCACGGATTGATCGCAATGGATCTGGCTCAACGGCTTATCCCCGCCGCCGGGCTACGCAACCGGCTGGTGCACGACTACGAAGCGATCGATCCGAGCCGGGTGCATGCGGCCCTCCCAATCGCCTTGCGGGATCTGAGCGAATTGGCCGAGGCTCTGGCCGCCCGGGTGCGAATCTGAGGGCACGACCAGGCCTGCTGCCAATCCATGACCGACGCCGTTGCCGAAGCCCCCTCACTGTTTGAGCAGGCCCTGCAGAGCTACCAGGAGGGTGCTCCGCTGCCGGAGGTGATCGACAGCTTCCTCACCATTACCCAGCAGGAGCCGCGGCTCTCGGCAGGCTGGACTTGCCTGGCCTGGCTGCAGCTGCTCGACAATCAGCCACAGGCGGCCCTGCGCTCGGCCCGCAACGCCGTGAAGCTCAACCCCCAGGACCCCCAGGCCCGCATCAACCTCAGCCTGGCGATGCTGGAAACCAACGCCAAGGGCGTGCGCGAGCACATCGAATGGGTGCAGCGGGTGCGCGTGATGGCCCCTGAACTGGCCGAAGAGCTGGATGGCTCGATCGCCGATGGCTTGGCCCGCCGCCCCGATTGGGATGCACTCCAGAAGGTGCAGGCTTGGCTGAAGGGTTGAGCCCCAGCCGCGATCGCCGGCCGATCCTGCTGCTGAGCAATGGCCACGGCGAAGACCTCAGCGGCGCCCTGATCGGCCAGGCTCTGCAGCAGCGGGGTCTAGCCGTGGAAGCCCTGCCGCTGGTGGGTCATGGCCGCGCCTACAGCCAGGCCGCCATCCCTGTGCGCGGGCGCACCCGCGAATACAGCACCGGGGGGCTGGGCTACACGAGCCTGCTGGGCCGCATCACGGAAGTGGTGCAGGGGCAGATCCTCTATCTGCTGAGCCGGCTGCTGCTGTTGCTGCGCATTTCCCGCCGCTACCAGCTGATCGTGGTGGTGGGGGATGTGATCCCGCTCGTGGCGGCCTGGCTGAGCGGCCGACCGAGCGCCACCTACCTGGTGGCCTACTCCAGCCACTACGAAGGCAAGCTGCGGCTGCCCTGGCCCTGCGCCCGCCTGCTGCGCCAACGCCGCACCCAGGCCATCTACAGCCGCGATGCGCTCACCGCCGCTGATCTCACCGGCCAGCTGCATCGGCCCGTGCACTTTCTGGGCAATCCCTTTTTCGATGGGGCCCTTACCCCCAGCGAACCGCTGCAGGGTGCACCCCAGCAGCGACTCGGGCTGCTGCCCGGCAGCCGCCTACCGGAAGCCCTGCACAACCTTGAGCTCATGCTGCGGGTGCTGGAGCGGTTGCCGGAAGCCCTCCGGCCGGCCGAGCGCCTGGGGCTGCATGCCGCCCTGGTGGGCAAGCTCACGCCGCAGGAGGTGGCGCCGCTGGCAAGCCGGCTGGGCTGGAAGCTGCAACTGGAAGGCGATGAGCGCTGCTGCCTGCAGCGGGGCCCGCTGCTGTTGCAGCTGGAGTGGGGACGCTTTGCGGCAGTGGTTCAGCAATGCGACCTGCTGCTCTCGATGACCGGCACGGCCGCCGAGCAATGCGTGGGGTTGGGCAAACCGGTGCTGCAGCTGGTGGGCGAAGGCCCCCAATTCACGGCGAATTTCGCCGAGGCCCAGCGCCGGCTACTGGGGCCAGGCCTGTTCTGCGCCGGCGGCGAACCGGGCAGCGATGCCCAGCTGGATGGCACGGCCGATCTGCTGGAGCAGCTGCTGGAGCGACTGCTCCACGATTCCGCCTGGCGCAGCGGGCTGCAACAACTCGGCCGTGAACGCATCGGCAGCGGTGGTGGGGCCGCCAGGATGGCCGCTGATCTAAACACCCGCCTGGATGGCTGAACCCACCGCCAGCAGCATCCCCCTCGGCCAGCGCCTCAAGGGCTGGATCGACACCCTGCTGGTGGTGGATGTGTTTGTGGTGATCGCCGGCGCGATTTGGTTTGGCGTGGCCGTGCTCTGCCACAGCCGCGGCATCGAAACACCCCTGGATTGGTTTCAGCGGCTATGGGAGCCGCTGTTCACCCCGGCGATCGGCCTGCTGATGGGCGCAGCCATCTTGAGCGGTGTGCTGGGCTGGGCCCTCAACTGGTGGCAGCGGCGAGTGCAGCGCTGAGGTCGCTGTAGGCGAAGGGGAAGCCCTGCTCCTGCAGTCGCCTGGGGAGCACCTTCTGACCTTCCAGCACCACCTTGGCGCCATCGCCCAGCAGCAGCTGCAGCAGGGGGCCAGGCACCGGCAACAGGCTGGGGCGCCCCAAGCAGCGCCCCAAGGCCGCCGCGAAGCTCGCCATGCTGCAAGGCTGTGGTGCGACGGCGTTGTACACACCGCTGTAGGTGCCATCCACCAGGGCAGTGCTGATCAGCTGGCAAAGATCCGGGCGGGAGATCCAGCTCATCCACTGCTGACCATCGCCGATCGGTCCGCCGAAACCCATACGGAACACCGGCAGCATCTTGCCCAGCGCGCCGCCATCGCCGCCCAGCACGATGCCGATGCGCAGGATCACCACACGGCACAGGGGCTCCGCGGCACGAGCTTCCTGCTCCCAGGCCACACAGAGCCGGCCCAGCACATCGGAGCCGGCGGGGCTGGTTTCAGAAAACTCCTGGCTGGTGCTGGTGCCGTAGTAACCGATGGCCGAGCCATTCACCAGCACGCCTGGGCGCTGCTGCTCCGGAAGCGCCGCGATGGCAGCCACCAGGGCGCGGGTGGTGTCGATCCGGCTGTTGTGGAGCAGCTGCAGGTGCTGGGGGGTCCAGCGTTTCTCAGCGATCGGCTCACCGGCCAGGTTCACCACCGCTTCGGCGTTCGCCAGAGCCTGCTGCAGCTCGGGGCGCTGCCAGCTGGCGGGGTTGGAGGGATCGGCCTGCAAGCGCTGCAGCTGAGGGTGCTGCACAGCTGGCAAGGGCGCTGCGGCGCGACTCACCAGGGTGAGGCTGTGGCCCGCCTCCAACAACTGGGGCACCAGGGCACGGCCCACAAAGCCGCTGCAACCCACCAACAGAATCCGCACGCGCTCAGCATCAGCTCACCGGCCAACGCTAGGGATGGGCGCTGCCCACCAGGCCGAGGCGCCGCGCCACTGGTGAAAGCAGCGCCCCTTGCAGCACCAGACCCAACAACACCACGGCCAGGGCGAAGGCCGGCATCGCATCACCCCAGCGCGCATCCGAAGCGGCCGCCTGCAGCGCAATGGCCACCGGCACCGCCCCTCGCAAGCCCGCGAGAGCTGTGAAGCTGCAATCGGCACGACTGAAACCGGAGCGCAACAGCAGCAACGTGACCACCAGCCAGCGCACCACCAGCAACACAACAAGCAGCAATAGCGCCGTGGGCAACAGATCCACCACATCCGTGGGGTGCACCACCAGGCCCAGACAGAGGAACAACATCAACTCCGCCAGCTTGGCGAAACCAGCCTGGCTGGACTCGAGTTGCTCCTGATCCACCTCCTCGCTGTTGCCGAGCACCAGCCCCATCACGTAGGCCGCCAGCAGCGGGCTCGCCCCCAGCAGGCTGCTGCCGCCGGCCACGAGCATCAGGGCCGCCAGGGCCATCACGGTGACCTGGCTGAGGTTGAGGGGAAACTTGCGGCGGCCCAGCAGCAGCTCGGTCGCCTTGCCACCCAGAAAACCCAGAAAGGCACCCAGCAGGAATTGCCGCACCACCTCCACCAGCAGCGGCGCGATGGCGGTATCGCGGCTGTGGGGCAGAGCGATGGCCAGGCCCGCCAGCACCACGGCGATCGGGTCGTTGAAGCCGGATTCGCACTCGAGCAGATCCAGCAGACGCTGCGGAAGGCGCTTCCGCAGGGGCTTGAGCAGGCTCAGCACCGCAGAGGCGTCGGTGCTGCAGAACATCGCGCCGATGAACAAAGCACCCGGCACCCCTAGATCGTGGTGCCGGATCGGCAGCGACTGCACGCCGCACACCAGCAGGGCCAGGGCGCCGGCGGTGAGCAGCGAGCCGAGGGTGGCGAGCCGCAGCGAGGGCACCAGCACCTGGCGCATCTGCTGCCAATTGGCCGCCAAACCACCAAAAAAGAGCACCAACACCAGCGCCACCTGCGCCAGTTGGTCGGCTTGGGCGAGGTTGAGCAGTGCCGACGGCTGGCCGGGCCCGGCATCGATGTTGTTGTCGATCAACAGACCGAGCACCAACACCAACAGGATTCCCGGCAGGCGGATCTGGGAGGCGATGTCGTCGAGGAATAACGCCAGCAGCAGCAGGCCACCGAAGAGCACCAGCAGCAGAGCCAGGCTGGGGGGCACGAAACCAGGTGCGGGGAGCGGGCTCTAGCCTGCCTGCACGAGAGCCCCAGCGCCATGGCTGAAACGCCCGCCGCCCAACCCGCCGCCAAGAGCGCGATCAAGAAAGGCAGCCTGGTGAAGGTGAATCGCAGCACCTACGCCAACAGCCTCGAAGCCCAGGCCAGCGACACCGTGGCCCCCGACTACATCTTTGAGGGGCCCGCCGAAGTGCTCGCACTCAAAGGCGACTACGCCCAGCTGCGCTTCCGCCGCCCCGTGCCCGATGTATGGCTGCGGGCTGATCAGCTGGTGGAGTTTTAAACGTCAGATCTCAAGCCGGCGCCGCTCCTCCTGCAGGCGGCTGCGGCGCTGTTTCGCTTCCCGCAGCATCTCGCGCCCGTCGCGGAGGTAGCTGTCCACATAGCCCATGGTGTAGCGCTCGAGCTCGGTGAGCGCGTCCTGCACCTGAGAGAGGCAGTGGTACACGCTGAGGCTGAAGCCCTGCGCTGAGGCGGGTGCAGCCATCGAGCGGTAGAGGGTTTCCACTTTTTGCATGCGGGCCTGGCTCTGCTCCAGGAAGGTGCAGAAGGCCTCCATCAGCTGATCGTCGTAGGGATCAGCGGAAAGGGCGCGCAGCTGCGCCGCGAAAGGGTTGATCACCTGAGCCAGCAGGCGATCGATCGGGGCATACACCTGCTGAAGCCAGGCCAGAAGCTCGGCGTCGCCGCGGGCGGCCTGGGCGGTGGCGCGGCGAGCGGCACGGCCAGCAGCCGCGGAGCGGGCTGAACCCGCCGCAACGGGGGCGTGGGTGCGGTCGTGATCGGCGCGGCGCTCGGCATCACCGAGCACCTCCCAGGCGGCATTGAGCTCGAGGATCCGGTGCTCATCGCCGCCAGCATCGGGGTGATGCTGCTTCACCAGGGCGCGATAAGCGGCCTTGATCTCCGCCGCCGTGGCGGTGGCGGCCACGCCAAGCACCTGGTAGGGTCGCGAGTGGAGGAAGGCCTGGGCAAGGGCACGCAAAGGCAACCGCCATCCTCGCGCTCTAGGCCGTCAGGCCATCGACAGCCACAAAAAAAGCCCCCGCTGATGCGGGAGGCCGAGGCTTTTGGTGTGTGAGTGAGCGCGAGGAGCGCGTGAGGAGTGTGCTGATCAGACGATCAGAACTTGAAGCCCACTTGAATCAGGCCGCCAAAGGCGTTGAAGGTTTCGCCTTGAGGGGTGTTCTGACCAGCGGGACGGCTCAGGTAGATCAGAGCAGGCGTCACGCTGATGTTGTCGGACACCTGGAACTTGTACCACCACTCCCAGGCGTAGTTGCCGTCGTAGGGGGTGCTGCCGTCAAAGGTGGAGGTGGTGAAGGGCGACTGGCCCACACCCATACCAGCGGAGTTGCCGTCGATGAAGACGTCATCCCACTGCAGACCCACCATCCAGGACTGAGCGTTCTTGGTATTGATGACCACGTCGTAACCACCAGTGAAGGTGGTGATACCCCAGCCGGCGCTGATGGAAGGCACCCAGCCGCTCTCAGAGGGCTGCCAATAGCCGTTGATCGCGAAGCTATTGGTGGCAGCGCTGCCGCCACCAGCTTCCTGGATCGCGGAACACTTGGCCTTGGAGTTGTCGTAGGTGTACTGCGTACCGGAGCGGATGTTGGTGCCGCACTGGCCGTAGCGGTAAGCACCGGTGAGAGCCCAGCCCTTACCAGCACCACCGATCTGAGCCAGGAAGGAACCAGCCGAGTTGTCGGTCATCACGCCGCCGGCCTCAGGAGCACCGTTGTAGGCGTTCTTGGCCACATAGTTCACAGCCGCGGCGAGATAGGGATTGCCCTTCTTCACCTTCTGCTTCCAGACCAGACCCACACCAGAGCCGGTTTCCTTGTTGTAGGTACCGGAGGTGCCGTAGGTGCCGTAGAGGAAGTCTGTGATGTACGACTTGTAGGCCGAAGGCGTGATCGCCAGCATCTCGGTGTTACGAACCAAGGCGCCAAGGGTGGCCTTCAGCTCGTTACCAACCGGGAAGGTGTAGTAAAGACGATCAACATCAACAACTTGGGGGCCAGCACCAGACTCAAAGCTCTTATCGAGCTTGGTGGAGCGGTACTGAGCGCCATCAAAGGCGGACTCGCCGTAGTTACCGGAGCGCAGGCGGGTGCGCAGCAGGTCCTTACCGGTGAAGCTGGTGTCGAAGCTCAGACGAACGTCATAGTTGAACACCATGGCGCTCAGCAGGTTTTCACCATCGAGACCGGGGCCGGTGTTGCCGTTCTTGGCAGAACCGCCATAGGTATAGGCACCCAGATCAAAGGTGGCTTCACCCTTCAGCTTGGTGGTGGTGGAGAACTGGGTGGCTTCCAGCTCAGCAACCTTGGCCTCCAGGCCATCCACGCGGCCCTTGAGCACGGCGAGTTCCTTCTCGAACTCTTTCATCAGGCGCTTCAGCTCGTCGGTCACTTCGGTGATCCGGTCGAGGCAAGCGTTCAACAGGGCGGCCGCTTCAAAGCGGGTCATCGCACGGCTGCCGCGGTAGGTGCCGTTGGGGTAGCCAGCCACACAGCCGTAGCGCTCGATCAGGTTGCTCAGAGCCTGATAAGCCCAGTCGGTGGGCTGCACGTCGGAGAACTGGGTGATCGAAGTCACCTGCTCCTCAGAGCCGTACTGGCTGACGCCAGCAATGTTGAGATCAGCGGCGGATGCAGCCACAGGAGCCATCAGGCCCAGGGCAGCAGGCGCCAGAAGAAGCTTCTGGAACAGTTTCATGGTCCTCACACCAATTGAGGGAATTCCCGAACCAAAGCACAGGAATGCGCAGACCTTACCGGCGCGATGGCACGCAAAAACCGGAGCAGAACACCATCAGATGTGCGCTGCGATACAGCCCTCAGTGGTCGATCAACAACAAAAAAGCCCTGGCCGAAGCCAGGGCTGATCGCGAGGAATGAGGACTGTGTGAGGAACGAGCTCGAAACGTATGAGGAACGAGTTCGTGTTCAGATCAACTGATCAGAACTTGAAGGTGGTCTTGATGATGCCACCGAAGTTGGTGAGCGGGGCGCTGCTGTTCTTCATGCCGTTCTCGTACCAGCCGAGCTGACCCAGGGGGTTGGACAGGTAGTAGAGGGCGGGGGTCACGCTGATGTTGTCGGTGACCTGGAACTTGTACCACCATTCCCAAGCCCAGTTGCCGTCTTGAGCGTTGACACCGTCACGACCAGTGTTGGTGATGAAGGTGGGCTGACCCACGGCCATACCGAGGGCATTGCCCTTGATGAAGGCGTCATCCCACTGGAGGCCGACGTACCAGCTGTTGGAGGTGGCGCCGTCGAAAGCGAAGGCATCGTCATCACCGGAGTAACCGGTGATGCCCCAGCCAGCGCTGATGGAAGGCACGAAGCCGCTCTCAGAGGGCTGCCAGTAGGCGCTCACCCCAACAGAGTTGTTGCTGCTGAAACCCCCGAAGAGACCTTGGCCCACGGCAGCGGGAGTACCGATGGCAGGCCCCACGCCGTTGCCATAGTTGTAAGCAACAGCAGCACCCCAGTTGTTACCGGCGTAGCCAATCTGGGCGGTGAAGGTTTGAGCAGCACCGTCGGTGCCGATACCGCCTTCGTTGGGGTTGCCGTCCTGAGCGTTAGCGGACACGTAGTTGATGCTGAAGCTCCAACCGTTGTCCTGATACCACACACCAGCACCAGCACCCAGGTTCAGGCTGTAGGTGCCAGGAGCGCCGGCGTAGGTGAAGACGTCAAGGACGGTGTCAGCGGGGTACACGCTGGGCCACATGGCCAGCATGTCGTCCTGACGAACACGACCACCGAAGGTCACGGTGACTTTGTCACCAACGGGGAACTGGTAGAAGAGGCGGTTGATGCCAACGGTGTTACCGCCAGGCACTTCACCTTCCTGGAAAGCAACTTCCAGAGCGTTCAGACGGGTATCAGCACCGTTCGCACCGACAGGACCACCGCTCCAAGGGGAGGCACCGAAGTTGCCGGCACGAAGGGTGGTGCGCAGCAGATCCTTACCAGTGAAGCTGGTGTCGAAGTTCAGGCGAACGTCGTACGCGAAGGCAGTAGCGCCGGTAAGAGCTTTTGCTTCATCAACAATGGCGCTGTTGCTGCCGCCGTAAGCGTTAGCACCCAGAACGAAGGTGGCAATACCCTTCAGCTTGGTGGTGGTGGAGAACTGGGTGGCTTCCAGCTCAGCAACCTTGGCCTCCAGGCCATCCACGCGGCCCTTGAGCACGGCGAGTTCCTTCTCGAACTCTTTCATCAGGCGCTTCAGCTCGTCGGTCACTTCGGTGATCCGGTCGAGGCAAGCGTTCAACAGGGCGGCCGCTTCAAAGCGGGTCATCGCACGGCTGCCGCGGTAGGTGCCGTTGGGGTAGCCAGCCACACAGCCGTAGCGCTCGATCAGGTTGCTCAGAGCCTGATAAGCCCAGTCGGTGGGCTGCACGTCGGAGAACTGGGTGATCGAAGTCACCTGCTCCTCAGAGCCGTACTGGCTGACGCCAGCAATGTTGAGATCAGCGGCGGATGCAGCCACAGGAGCCATCAGGCCCAGGGCAGCAGGCGCCAGAAGAAGCTTCTGGAACAGTTTCATGGTCCTCACACCAAAAGAGGAATTTGGGCGCAACGCGCCGTGTGGCCATACTGCAAGCCATGCCACAGGCATCCCAGGCAAGCTGTGCCACAAAACCCAATGGCATGTAGCAACGGATACCAAGCAAGCCCCTGACGCGAACTCGCGCAGACTTCTCCTTAATGCTCCCCGCCACGCCTGCCTGTGTTGAAGCGATCGACCTGGCTGTGGTGGCTGGCCTTGCTGGCGATCTGGCTGCTGGCTACCGCCGCGGATCGCAGCTGGCTGTTTGCGGATCAACGGCTACCCGCCTGGGATCAGGCCGACTACCTCAACAGCGCGATCGACCACGGCCGAGCCCTGGGGCTTTTGCCGGGTGGCGGCTGGCCGGGCTGGCATGGGCTGCTGGATCTTTCGCCCAAGATTCCGCCGCTGGCCTCCCTGGTGAGCGGCAGCGTGATGGCGGTCGCCGGCGAATCGGTGGATGGCGCCAGCTGGGCCCTGAGCCTCTGGCATGGCCTGCTCCTGCTGGTGATCGGCCTGTGGGGGCGCCAACTGCTCAGCCCGGGCTTCGGGCTTCTGGCTGCCGCCCTGGTGGCCCTCGCCCCAGCCCTGGCCGGCCTGCGGGTGGATTTCACCCTCGACATGCCCCTCACCGCTAGCTGCAGCCTCGCCCTCTGGCTGCTGTGGCGCTGGCAGCGGGCTGAGGCTGGCGGTCGCTGGGGTCAGGCCATCGCCGCCGCCGGCGCGGTGGCCGCCGCCCTGCTGATCAAACAGAGCGCACTGTTGGTACTGGCCCTCCCCGCCCTCTGGGGCTTCGGCCAGGCCCAGCGCGCCCCCCGGCGCCGCTGGCAGGCCTGGGCCAGCCTGGCGCTGGTGCTGCTGTTGCTTGCCCCGTGGCTGCAGCACAACTGGATCACCACCCTCGGCGGCACCGAGCGGGCGGTGATCAGCTCCGGCGCCGCCGAAGGGGATCCCGGCAGCCTCGATCCCCGCAGCCTGATCTGGTACCCCAGGCTTTGGGGAGCCCAACTTGGGGCCATCACCCTGGCCACAGGCTCCGCCGGGATGGCCATTCTGGGCTGGCAGCAGCGAGGATGCTGGCGGCAGCCATGGCCGGCGGGATGGACTTGGCTGCTGGGGGTGGCCATCAGCGGCTGGCTCTGCACCAGCCTCAGCCCGAATAAGGATGAGCGCTACATCGCCCCGGTGCTGCCCCTGCTCGCCCTGCTGCTGGCCAGGGGCTGGTGGGCCCTGGGCACCTGGATCGCCCAACGGGGCCACGGCCGCTGGGCTGAAGGTGCGCTGGCACTTGGGCTGCTGGGCGCCGCTGGCGTGAACGCCGAAGCCAGCCTGCGGCAGCTGGAGCGCCAGCCGCCCTCCAGCGTGGTGCAGGCCCTGGAGCACCTGCGCCAACAGGTGGGCACAGCCCCCACCACCCTGCTGATCACCGCCAGCAGCCCGGATCTCAACGAGCACACGCTCACCCTGTTGGGGCGGCAACAGGGGGGCAACATCCTGGTGCGCCGCCTGGGGCGCAACCCCGGTGAACAAGACATCGCCCTCGAGCAGGGCCAGTGGTGGCTGATCGCCAGCGGTGATCAGGGCACCACCCGCGCCTCCGCCAAGGCTCTCAGCCGTGCAGTGCGCCGCGATGGCCGATACGAGCCGGTGCAGCGATGGGACTGGAACAAGGGCCGCCAGCTGGAGCTCTGGCGCCGCAAACCAGGAGCCCCCACACCCGAGAGCTTCCAGCAGCGCTTCATCCAGCTAGCCCGGGGTCTGGAACAGGGCCCCGCAGGCCTGAAAACCGTGTTTGCCGCCATTGGCCCCTGGCACCTGCTGGATCCGCGCTTCAGCTATCAGCAGGAGGTGCAGCAGTGGGCCCATGCCCAACTGCGGTGCAACCCATCCGATCGCGATGCCCTCTGGAGCCTGGCCCTGGTAGCTGTGCTGCAGAACCGCCCCCAGCAGGCGGATCAATGGTTCAGCCGGCTCGAGCAACTCGAGGGCCCCGGCCACTGGCCCAGTGCTTACCGCAGCGTGGTGCTGCTGGCCGGTTGGAACAGTTGCGGGGCCGCGCGCGTCGCCGACACAGCGACCACTGCAAAGGCCAGCAATCCTCAGGCCACCACCGTGTTGGCTGCGCTGCGCGATCTCAGCCGCGGCCTCTGCTTCGATCCACGCGGCCCGCTGGCTTTGCGCAGCAGCCTGCCCCGCGCCATCAACACCGTGACCTCTGGGTTGAAGCAGCCGTGAGCCAACGCCTTCGCCCTGAGCAGCGGGTGTGGCTCGCCGCCGGCCTCTTCACCCTGGTGGGCTGGATGCTGCAGGCCTGGCGGCTGCACAGCCTCGCCGCCACGATGGATCAGGGCATCTTGTTTCAGGTGCTCTGGAACGGCCTGAGCGGCCATCCCTTCGAAAGCACCCTCTCCTCTCAACTCTCCACCAACGTGGTGCATGGCGGCGAGCTGCCGGCCATCGGCTACCACCGCCTCGGCCAGCACTTCACCCCCACGCTGGCGCTGTGGATTCCGCTGGTGGCGCTGCTGGGCAAATGGGCCCTGCCGATGCTTCAGGTGGCGCTGATTGCCGCGGCAGGGTTAGTGCTGCACCGCCTCGCCCTGCGGCGCCTCACGCCCGATCTGGCCGCCATCCTCACCCTGGCCTTCTACGGAGCCAATGCGGTCATCGGTCCGGCCCTGGGCAATTTCACCGATCTGAGCCAGCTGCCACTGTGCGTGTTTGTGCTGCTGCTGGGGCTTTTGGAGCGGCGGCTCTGGCTCACCCTCCCCGCCGCACTGCTGCTCCCGCTGATCCGCGAAGACACCGGCGTGGTGCTGGTGGGCATCGGCATTTGGCTCCTGGTGCGGCAGCGCTCCCGCTGGCCTCTGGCCCTGGCCTTGGTTGCTTGGGGTGGCGGCTGGGTTGTGCTGGTCACCAACGTGCTGATGCCGCTGTTCAGCCAGGACAACGCCCGCCGCTTCATGGTGGAGAACTTCGGCCAATACCTCCAGGGCCAGGACCAGGCCAGCAGCCTGCAAACAGCAGCCCTGGTTCTGCGCCAGCCGCTCACGCTGCTACAGGAGTTGGTGAGCCCACCGCGAGACACACTGCTCTATCTGGCGGGCCAGGGGCTACCCCTGCTCTTCATCCCCTGGATCGCCCTCGATAGCTGGCTGCTGATGGGGCTGCCGCTCCTGGGGCTGCTGCTGGCCCAGGGCTCCAACAACCCCCTTTCGATCAACATCCGCTACACCTATTTAGTGGTGCCTGGTTTGTTCGCCGGAGCCACCCTCTGGTGGGAGCGCCATCAACCGCTCTTTGCCTCGCGGCGGCTGCGGCGCCTGTGGGCGGGCTGCATCCTGCTCTCGCTGCTATTCACCCTCGGCAGCAATCCAAACCGCAGCCTCTCGTGGCTGATTCCAGACAGCGTTCAACCCTGGGTGTATCGCAGCCCCTGGCAGCAATGGCAACACGCCCAGAGCGCCCATGCGGCGCTGGCCAGAATTCCCGCTGCCGCCAGCGTGTCCGCCAACACTCCACTGATCCCCCATCTGGCCGCCCGCCAGGTGCTGATGCGCTACCCCGATCACACCAGCTATCAAGACCGGCAGGGCCAGGCCCACGCCGTGGACTGGATCGCCGTGGATCTCGATTACCAACAGCGTTATGCCGCCGCTTTCCCGCAGGAGCAGAAAGCACTCAAACGCAGCCTCAGGCAGCTGCGCTCGAGCCAGGCCCAGGGCTATGCCGTGCAGCAGCTCAGCGATGGCGTGGTGATTCTGGAGCGCAACGGCCCGATCAATCCGGCGAACCAGCAGGCTCTCGATCAGCTGCTGCGGCAAGCGAAGGAGGGTTGAACGCCCATTGGCGCGCGTGCAGGAAAAGCCCCACAGCCATCAACAACTCAAGCCCTTCCTGGTCGTTGCGGATGCGTTCCGCATGGGTGATCCAGCTCAGATCGAAATAGGTGTAAAACAGCGCCACGATCAGGAAATAGAGGCTGTAGCGGCGCGCCGGCCAGGCATCGATGCGCGGCATCCAGCGCCAGCCCGCAAAACCAAAGAACAAGCCGGCTGCGATGAACGACACATGCAGATAGTTCTGCACGGCAGGCAGATTGTGGATGTTGGTTTCTTTCTGCGCATTGATCTGCCGCAGCGCTTCCACCCCCCAGCCGTGCACCCGCTCGCCCCAGCTGATCTCCTCAGCCGCCACATAGAACAAAAAGAGCGCGAGCAGCAGCCATGCCAGCCACTGCAGTGATCGCCAACGCCGGCGACGCTGCCACAACACCCGCAGGCTGCAGACACAGGCACCTGCGTAGGCCGCGAACTGCAACCACTCAGATGGGCCATCTTCGTTGGTGGTCCAGTACTCGAACACACCGAAGGGCAGGAAATACACCAGCCCATAGAGCACCACCACGTACACCAATGGGGCCAGATCCACCACCGGGGCGAGGCTTCCCCAAGGGGTCTGAATCGTGCGCGGCTGAAGCTCAGGGGCCATGCGACAACCTTCAAGACTCTCCGCAGACCTTAAGGCTGCGTTAAGTGCTTAATCCTCCGCCAACAAGGCGGATGCTTTGCTACTACGGCCTCTCACGCCCGGCCGATCGGGCCTGCCGGATGACGCCGTCTGCGAGCGCTGCCACACCGCTGAGCCTATGGGTGGTGGCCGCTTGCTTCAACGAAGCGGCCGGTATTGAAGCCTTTATTGGAGCCATCGAGGCCCTGGGCCTGGTGGAGCAGCTGCTGCTGATCGACGACGGCTCCAGGGATGGCACCGCCGCCGTGGTGCGCCGCGACATCGAAGCCCGGCGCCAACAGCCCCAGGCGATGCCGGTGAGCCTGATTGAACTCACCCGCAATTTCGGCAAGGAAGCGGCGATGCTGGCCGGGCTCGACCAGGCCCGCGGCCGCTGCGATGCGGTGGTGTTGATCGATGCCGATCTGCAGCATCCACCGGAGCTGATCCCGGAGATGGTGCGCCACTGGCAGAACGGGGCGGAGATGGTCACCGCCATCCGCAGCCCCGAAGACCAGGAATCACGCCTGAAGATCATCAGCGCCTCCGGCTTTTATTCCCTGTTCAACCGCCTCACCGATTCGGTGCAGCTGGTGGATGGGGCCGGGGATTTCCGCCTGCTCAGCCAACCGGTGGTGCGCGCCCTCACCGACATGCGCGAGGGCACCCGCTTCTCCAAGGCACTGTTCCCCTGGACGGGCTTTGAGAGCGTGGATATCAGCTACGACCGGCCGCCCCGCAGCAGCGGCGCGAGCACCTGGAACGTGCGCCGCCTATTCAGCTACGCCCTCGACGGCATCTTCAGCTTCTCCGTGCTGCCGCTGCGCATCTGGATCGCTGTGGGCACCGTGATCTCGCTGATCAGCCTGGTGTACGCACTGGTCTTGGTGATCAGCACCCTGCTGCACGGCATTGATGTGCCGGGCTATGCCTCCCTGATCGTGGCAGTGCTGTTCCTGGGAGGTGTGCAGCTGATCGGCATCGGCATCCTGGGGGAATACATCGGCCGCATCTTTGAAGAGAGCAAGCGCCGGCCTCCTTACCTGGTGCGGCGCATCAGCGCCTCGGCTTCCAGCGATCGCCAGGGCGAGGCATAAAAGCGGCGCGAGAGGGGATAGGCCTGCAGCGCGTCTGGCCCGGCGGCCCAGCCCTCAGCCGGATGGGCGAGCACCAGGCCGCCCGTTGGCTGCAACAGCCGTTGGGCGGCCCGGATCACCGATCCATCGATCTGGCCCGTGAACAACACCCCGCAGAAGCCGCGGTTGGTGGCAACACCTCGGCGCGCCAGCTCCGCGGCCCGACCAACGTTGAGGATGCGCAAAAGCGCCCACTTGATCGGGCCCAACTCCCGCAACGCCTGCCGCCAGCGCAGCAGCGGAATGCCGCGCCATGGCCAGGGCTCGCGCAGGCTGCGCACCCACACCGGCTGGAGCGCCTCCGGGAGCCGCCAGAGCTGCTGCCACACCACCGGCAGCAGGTGCACATGCTGATGCCCATCCAGCTGCAGCGGCCGGCCCGGGAACAACACTTGGAACCGCTGCAACTGCGCCCGTATCTCCAGGGCCAGCTGACGCTCCAGCCGCCGCCGCTGCGGCGACCGCGGCGGCCAGCATCCGGCCAGGAGCAAGCGCCCGAAGCCCATCGCCAAGCGTCCTTGCTGATCGAGGAGATCGGGGATCTGTGCCGGATCAGCGGCCGGGAGTCCTTCGCTCAGGCACAGATGCAGCACTAGCTCCAGCCCCGGCCGTGAGGCACAGGCCTGAGCGGCCGCTTCAGCCGCCGGGGCCGTCACCAGCACGCTGGCGGAATCCAGGGCTCCAGCACCATGCAGCCGGAGGATGGTGGTGTTCACAGCCGGGTGCAGGCCGAGATCGTCGGCATGGAAGCGCACAGGCTCCGGAGCGAGGGCCCGTTGCCGGCGGCTGCGGCTATGGCGCGCCGCGAGCGACCAGAGCACGTAATTAATCGCCGTGGGGGTGAACACCATCACCAGCGTGCCCGCCATGCGGCGGGCCCAGATCCCGAGCCAGCCCGGCAGCAGCAAGCTCACCAGCACATTGAGGCTGGTTTGGATCAGCAGCCAACGCCGCGGGAAGGGCGCCCCGCCGGTGTGCTCGCGAAAGGTGAACAGCGCGTGGGCCAGATATCCCCACAGCGAAGCCAGCAGAAACCCCAACAGGTTCACCAGCGGCAGCGGGCCTTGCAGCCACTCGCCCAGCAGCAACACCGCCGCATGGATCGCGGCCGCGAGCACGCCCACACCGCCATAGCGCATCAGCTCCGCCAGCTTTGCCCTCACGCCCACCGCTGCCCATGGCCAGGGCCGGCAGCCTATGGGAAGCTCGGCGCCTGAGCACCTGCCCATGCCGGAGAGCCGAAGCCTGCCCCCTCGCAACCTCAGCTTGGGCTGCGTGGCGATCTTTCTTGTGCTCTGGGGCTGCGCCGCCGCACGCCACGCCCTGCTGCAGAGCAACGCCTACGACCTCGGCCTGTTCGACCAGTGGATTTGGCTGGTGAGCCGCGGCCTGCCGCCGATCTCCTCGATGGAGGAGGTTCACATCCTGGCGGACCATGGCGCCTGGGCCCTCTACTGGGCCGCAGTGCCCTACCGGCTTCTGGGCAGCGTGCAGTGGCTGCTGGCCAGCCAGGCCGCGGCCTTGAGCTTCACGGCCCTGCCGCTCTGGTGGGTGGGCCGCCAGGCGGGGCTCAGCCCCAAGCTCTGCTGGCTGGGCTGCGGCCTGTGGTGGCTGCAGCCGGTTGTGTTCAACGCCAACCTGTTTGATTTCCACCCCGAGGTGTGGGTGATGCCGGCCCTGGCCGGGTGTTACTGGGCCAGCCGCGCCCAACGCCCCTGGCTCTGGTTTGGCCTGTTGCTGCTGCTGCTCGGCTGCCGCGATGGCCTGGTGCTGGTGGTGGCGGGTCTGGGCCTTGAACAGGCGTTGCGGCGGCGTTGGGTCTGGGCCGGGGCCGCCATCGGCTTAGCCCTGGGCTGGCTCGCGCTGCTCAACCGCTGGCTGTATCCGTTGCTCAAGGGAAGCGATGCCGGGCCCAAGGCGGCCGGGGCGCTGTTCTCTTATCTGGGCGACAGCCTCGATCAGGTGTTGCTCAACATGCTCACCCGGCCCGATCTGCTGCTTCAGCACGTGGATTGGAGCGGCGGCCTGGTGTATCTGCTGCTGATCAGCGTGGCGGTGGCACCCTTCTGGCGGCGCGTATCGCTGCCGGTGTTGGCCGGGGCTTTCCCACTGGTGCTGGTGAACGTGCTCTCAGAAGAAGCACCGCAGCGCACCCTGGTGCATCACTACAGCCTGCCGATCGCCGTGATGGTGGTGGTAGCGGCGATGGATGGCCTGGCTCTACAGCCGCGGCAACCCGTGCCCTGGAGGCGCTTCGGCTGGAGTGTGGTGTGTTGGGCAGCCCTGGCAAAACCCTGGTTCTTCACCGGCCCCTATCTCGAACGGGTGAATCAGCTGCCGGCCATCCGCGAAGCCATCGCAGCAGTGCCTGCCGAAGCGCGGCTGAGCACCACCAGCTACCTGGTGCCCCAGCTAAGCCAACGCCAACAGGTGAGTTTTCCCCGCACCCGCCGCGACACCACGCGTCTCGAGCAGCTCGATGCGCTGCTGCTCAATCCTAAAGATCCCGGCTGGGGCTCCTCACGGGCGCGCCAACAGGAGCTCTTGCGCGAGGCCCGCGCTGCCGGCTGGAGCTGCCGCCGCTGGAGCAACGGCCTGGAGCTCTGCCAAAACGATGCCCCCGAAGGGCGCAGCTGAGGCTGGCTCTTCGGGGGCTCTCGCCGGGTCCGCTCTGGCGCGGAACCGAATGATCTAGGAATCAGGCGCCGTAATCAGCCGGCGTTCTCCGCGATCAGCAGACCCTGCATGGAACAACTGGAACTCACGGGCACCTCCTCCTTGGGGGATTGATGTCAACCGGCGATGCATTCGGCTTCCAAGCAACGCAAGCGCCGCTGAACAACCACACCACTGCTGACGGAACTCCGAAACTTTAACGAGATCGACGCGGTGCGCGAGCCAGCGGCTGCGGGTGCGCCACAACACGCCAAGCCTCCCGGACTCCTGATCAGGCTGACCCCATGCGTGAGTTGCAGGCCGGCGACCTCCTCCATCTCGTGCCGGAGGGCGAACCCTGGAGGATCCGGCAAGTGCTGCCTCGCCGGCTGCGGATCTCCGGCCACGCGCTGCTGAACAACCCTGCGCTGCAGCAGCGGTTGCTGAACGCCAGCCTGCATTTGGCCTGGGTCCAGGCGATCCGAATCAACACCCTGGCCGGATGCCTGGTGATTGAGCACAACGGCCGCCGGCCGCTGCGCCGCAAACAACTACAGGCCCTGCTGCATCTGGCCTTGCAGCACGAACACCAAACATCACTGCAGCTCACACCACGGGCCTCGAGCTCCGCCCTATGGCGGCTCGGTGGCACCTCCGGTGTGTTGGCCAGTGTGGCGCTGCTGGAGTTACCGGCCTGGCCGGGCCTGCTGCTGTTTGTCAGCCTCTGCTACCTGCCTCTAGCGGCCCGCTGCCTCCAACAGCTCGCCCAGCGGCAGTTGGCGACTGGATGGTTGGATCTGTTTTGGTTTTCAAGCCTGTTGGCCCAAGGCAACCCCGCTGCGGTGCTACTGGAGTGGACGCTGGAAACCGCCAACCAGGTGTTCAAAGCGTGGACACCATCACCCGGCTATGCCGATGCCTTTGATCAGCAGCTGCAGCAACGGCTCACCGACCTGAGCTTTCAGGTGCTGCAAGGCGACGGGAGCTGGCAGCCCCAACCCTTCGCCCTGCTTGACGCTGGCGATCGCCTGCGGCTGACAGCAGGCGATCCTCTACCGGCCCACGCCCTGGTGGTGGCTGGGCAGGCCCTGGTGAGCACCCGATGGCGCGATGGGGATCCGCGCCTGCTCAGCGCCCGGGCCTTTCAACAACTTCCCTTTGGCGCCAGCGTGATCGAGGGCACGCTGGAGGTGCGCTTGGTGCGCAGTCCGCAGCTCGATCCGGAACTGCGGACCCTGCAACGACTCCTCAACGCAGCCCAACAGCAGGGCGCATCCCATGGGGGCCCCTCTCTGCTCCAGCGGGCGGAGCAATGGCACCAGCGCTCGGTTCCCTACCTGCTTCTGGCCGGCGCAGGCCTTCTGGCGATCGGGCCCCATGGCAGCGCTGGGGCCCTGATGCAGTTCGATCCCGCCAGCGACTGGCAGCTGACAGCCTCCCTGACCTACGGCAACGCCCAGCGGGATCTGCTCTGGCAGGGCGTGCTGCTGCGAAGACCAGAAGCCATCGATGCTCTCGCCCGTTGCCGCCAGCTCATAGTGAGTGAGGCCACAGTGCGCAGCACCAGTAGCTGGCGCCTCGGCGGTCTGTATCCCTTGCCTTTTCTGATCAGCGGTGAGGAGCTGATTCAGATCGTGGCTGGATTTCGCTGCCAACAGAAACCCCATGGCCTCCATGCCCTGCGCAGTGCCCTGGAAGCCGAAGATCTGTTGCCAGCGGTCGTGGAGGGTATCCAACCGCTGGGCAGCGAAGGCCAACAGGGCCGCATCAACGGCGTGATGCATCAGCTGGGAGGAGTGGCCATGCTGCAGCAACTCGGATTGACAACCCCGGCGGAACTGATCACACCCCCTGGGGAAACCCTGGTTTACCTCTTGCGCCAAGGCCAGGTGGTGGGAGCCGTGGGCTTCGAGTTGCAACTCTCGCGAGCGCTCGTGCGGGGGCTACGCGAGCTGCAACGTGCTGGCTGGCGGTTGGATTTGCTGGTCGACAGCCAAAGCGAACTGGTGGAACGGCTGGCTGGGCGGCTGCACAGGCCCGCTGCCGCCATCCAGATCGCCACCAATCATGTGGAACGAAGCCGCCTGTTGGATGCCTGGCGCTCATCTGGCGAGCCCATCGCCATGCTCGGCTGCAGCGCCATCGATGGCCTCACCCTGGCGCAGGCCGATCTCTCGATCGAACTGCTCAGCCGAGACCATGGCCTGAGCAGCGAAAACGCTGACTTGGTGGTGCGGCCCGAAGCGCTCGGCAACCTGGTGGCCTGTCAAACGCTGGCCTTAGACGCCGCCCAGCGCCACCGCCGCAACCTCGCCCTGGTACTCGTGCCGCACATCTCAGTGGTGCTGTTGAATCTGCTGCTCCCGATCAACCCGGTGCTGGCCGTGCTCACGGTGGATCTACCCGTTCTCTTGGCCGAGCTGGGCCGCATCGGCAGTGGCCAAGACGGCATTCAAAAACCCACAAAAAAGCCCCGCCGCAGCGGGGCTTGAGTGCAGTGAGGGAGGCGGACAGATCAGCCCACGCTCCAGACACCACCGGCAATGTTGACCAGGGGGGCAACGATGCTGGTGCCGGCCAGGAACCAGGCGAAGGCAGCGCCACCGCAACCGCCGAGCCAGAAGCCGCTGGCGAATTCAGCCCAGCCGGCCTTGGTGAACAGGTCAGCGGGAGGGTTGTCGATGGTGGCGTCAGCGGGCTGCACGTTGGGGCCGCGGCCAGCGGTGCCGTAGATCGACAGGCAGACCGTGAGGATTGACACCAGACCCACAGCGGCCAGCAGACCAGCGGTGCTGGCGTACTCAGTAGCGCGCAGCGGGCCGGTGATGGCGAAGGGGCCGTAGAGGAAGAAGCCATGGGCCATGCCCACTTCCAAACCACGACGGTTGGGAGAGAGGGAAGGGCGGTAGGCCGGCAGCGCGTTCAGGAAGGCACGGCTGAAGTAGCTGCTGTTGACGGGAGTGGCCAGATTGCCGACGCAGGGGTCGGCGACGGGGGTCACGGTCATCGGTGGAAGGAAGGTGGTTGGCGGCGATGAAGCGGCGACAGCTCAGTCGCGGGCTTCGATCACGTTGAACAGCAGGGCCATGGCCACCGCAGGACCCAGGATCCCGACAATGGGCACGAACACCGAGGGCATCCAGGCGGCGACGAAGTCTCCGGTCATCAGCGTGGGCCAATACAGCTACCGTTCGGCACTGTAAGGAGCTCTTCCAAACCTGCTCTCTGGCGGCGGAAGGGGCGACATAAAAGTTCAGACCGATGACCCAAGCCCTCTCCGGAGCCGCGATCGCCGCCGTGATCGCCGTGTGCTGGCTGCTGGGACGTCCGCGGCCCAAGATCCTTCGCTCCACGGACGCCTCCGCGGTGGCCGCCCTCAACCGCAGCCAGATGGAGCTGGTGCTGCCGCACCAAGGCGAAGAGCGCCTGAGTAGTGAGCCCGGATCGCTGGGCGAAGTTGCGATGGCCCTGCCGGGCGCGGCCGATCGCCGCGGCCGCCTGCAGCTACTGGCCCAGCTGGAGCGCCAGTTTCAGCTGGGCGGCGAACCACGCCGCCAGGCCCTGGCTGTGTGCAGTGCCTGGCAGCACCGCGATGCCCTGCCCCTGATTCGCCGCGGCATGCGCGACAGCGATCAACAGGTAGCCGCTCTGGCCGCTGAAGCGATGGCTCATTTCCGCGGCCGCAGTTCTGTTGGCGCGGCTCAGCCGGCGCCGGTTAAGCCGCCGCGCAATGTTTCCCGCACCCGGTAAATCGGGCGGCCCTGGCTTTCGTGATACGTGCGCATCTGCAGCTCCGCCAATAGGCCGAAGCAGAACAGCTGCACCCCCGCGATCAAGGCCAGCACCGCCACCAGCAGCAGGGGCCGGTTTCCAATCTCCGCCCCCATCAGCTTCTCCACCAGGAGGTAGGCGCCGAGCAGCGAACCGATGGCAATGCCCACCAGGCCACCGAAGCCGAACACGTACATCGGCCGGGTGAGGAAGCGCTTCATGAACCACACGGTGAGCAGATCCATCAACACCCGGAAGGTGCGATCGATGCCGTATTTGCTCTGCCCGAACTGGCGTGCGTTGTGGTTCACCTTGACCTCACTGATCCGCGCCCCCTCGATGTAGGCGAGGGCCGGCAGGAAGCGATGCAGCTCGCCGTAGAGGTTCATGTCCTCCACCAGCTCACGCCGATAGGCCTTGAGCGAGCAGCCGTAATCGTGCAGCTGTACGCCGGTGACCCGGGCGATCAGGCGGTTGGCGATCTTGCTTGGCAGGAGGCGGCTCACGGCGTTGTCCTGGCGTTGATGGCGCCAGCCGCTCACCAGATCAAACCCCTGCTCGAGCTGCTCCAGCAGCATCGGGATATCGGCCGGATCGTTCTGCAGATCGCCATCCAGCGTGATGATCACCCGGCCGCGGCTCACATCAAACCCTGCCGACATGGCCGGTGTCTGGCCGTAGTTGCGGCGCAGCAGCACCGCCACCAACTCCGGCGTCGTGGCGGCCAGTTGGCGCAGCACGCTGGCCGTGCGATCGCTGGAGCCGTCGTCGACGAGCACCAGCTCAAAGGAACGTGCCAGCGGCCTGAGCGCTTCGAGCAAACGCTGCACCAGCAGCGGCAGGCTCTCCTCCTCATTGAAGAGCGGCACCACGATCGAGAGTTCCGGCTGCGGCGAGAGCGCTGAACCGGGTTCGGGGTGCACGTTCATCCGGCGGCCATGGGCTGGCTGGAACCTACGCGAGAGGGCTGATCTCGCGGTTAAGACCCATCCTCAGCCCCCCAACAACGCGGCCGCCATCAGGCCCAAGTAGGTGCCGAGCAGGTAGCCGAACAGGCCGATGGCCACCGCCGGCAAGGCCAGCTCCGCGCGCCCGATGGCTGTGGCCAAGGCCAGGGCGGTGCTCGGGCCACCGATCGAGGCCTGCGACGCCACCAGCGTTTCGGCCATGCCCCAACCGCGCCAACGGCGCAGGGCCAGCAAGGCCGCAGCTTGTAACGCCACGATCAGGGCCGCATAGAGCAACACCGGCAGGCCCTCACTCAGCAGGGCGCCCACCGGGGAGCTCAGACCCATCACCGTGAAGAACGGCTGGATCAGCAGCAGGCCTAGGCCGTAGCACCCCCTCCGGCTCTCGGCGCCGGGCAGCTGCGCTGCCAGCAGCGTGAGGGTGGTGAGCACCAAGATGGCGGGCAACCCTGGCCAGAGCCGTTGCAGCAAGGCGGTGAGAGCGCTGGCCAGCAGCAACACAGCCAGGCCCCACAGGAGCCCCTGCCACCAGCCGACCGCCTGCTCCAGCGAGCGGTCAGCGGCGGGTGCCGCCGGCGCAGCAACCGAGCTGGTGCGCCGGCCACGGGCCAGCGCCAAGCTCAGGCCAAACCACACGGCAAACACCACGTAATCGGCGGTGGTGGCCACCGCCAACAGGGCCTCGGGCGGCTGCAGCGTGCGCGCCACCGACACGAAATTGAGGCTGCCCCCCGTAAAGGTGGCCGTGAACATCCCCGCCAACAGGCTTCGCTCTGGCCCCAGCAGCGGCTGGAGCAGCCAGCCGCCCAGCAGCGCCGCCAGCAGCGTGCACACCACCGCCAACAGGAATGGCGCGAGCAGCCGGCGGGCATCGGGCCAGAGGCGCCGCAGATCCACCGCCAACAGCAGCAGCGCAATCGCCAGCGAGGTGAGCGGGCCATTCACCCAGGCCGCTGCATCGGCTTGGGGCTTCACGCCGCTGAGGTTGCTCACCAGCAAGCCCAGCAGCAACACCAGCATCGTGGTGCCCAGCTGCCGGCCCACGGCGGTGCGCTGCGCCAACCACCAGCCCAGGGCCGTGATCAGCAGGATCACCAACAACGAGAGCAGCATCGCGATCAGGGCAAAGGAGTGCCGTCGTGGCAGCGGATCACGCGGCCGGCGCCGCGCAGTTCACCGCGGTAGTGCACGCTCACCGGATCCAGCAGCTGGGGATCGAGGCCGTCGATGCCGATGCCGTTGCGGCCATGCTCTCGGCCGGAACTATGCAGATAGCGGCCAGCGCCGAGATAGAGCCCCACATGGGTGCAGCGCTGCGGCCGCCCGAAAAAGATCAGATCACCGGGGCGCAGCAGGCTGTAGCAGCCCGGCACCACAGCCACCGGCTGGCAAAAGCGCTCCTGTTGATAGGCATCGCGCGGTAGCCAGATCCCGGCACTGGCGAAGGCTGCCTGGATCAGGCCAGAGCAATCGAAGTTGGGGCCAAGGGTGCCGCCCCACAAATACTGATTGGCTTGCTGAAGCGCCTGCTCCGCAAAGGCCAGCACCTGCGGCAGCGCTGCATAGATCTGTGCAGCATCCAGCAACCGCGGCTGCGGTGGCCGGCAAGCGTGGGCGTGACCGAGGAGATGCTGGGGATCCAGCCAGCCGGGGTAGCCGTCTTCCAGCAGGCGAACCCGCAAGCGCTGCCGCCCCGGCTGCAGCGGCTCCAGCACCATCAGCGCCCGGCCGGCGGCCGCCTGGGTGGCCAGGCCAGGCCCCTGCTGGTGGCTGGTGAGATCCAACGGCGCCGTCAGCCGCCAGCAGCTGCCGGCATGCAACAGCTCCAGCGCCACCGGGGTGCCGTCGGCCAACCTCCCTAATCTCGCCATTGCCCCCTTTGGCTGCGATGGCGTTCTACTGCCCAGATGGGGCGATGGCCCAACAGCTGCAGGCCAGCCTCGAAGACCTGGAGGCAGTTGGCCGGCCGGGGCTGCGCGAGCAGGTGTCGATCACCTGGGTGCGCTACGGCAGCTCCCTGATCGACAGCGCCTCACCCCGCAGCGATCTGGCCGACTTCTGGGCCGACCGGCCGGCCGGTGCCGCCTGGCGCGGCGATCAGGCTCGCTACCCCGCCAGCGTGGTGAAGCTGCTTTATCTGGTGGCCGCCGAAACCTGGCTGCAGCGCCAGTTGATTGACGACACGCCCGAGCTGCGCCGTGCCCTGGCGGACATGATCCGCGGCTCGAGCAATGACGCCACCGGCCTGGTGCTCGACCTACTCACCGGCACCACCAGCGGTCCGGAGCTGCCAGCCGAGGCCTTCGAGCGCTGGAGCCTGCAGCGCCAATTGGTGAATCAGTGGTGCGAGCAGCTGGGCTGGAGCGAATGGGCTGGCTGCAATGCCTGCCAGAAAACCTGGGGGGATGGCCCCTACGGCCGTGAGCGGCAGTTTTATGGCGCAAACCTCGAGAACCGCAACCGCCTGAGCAGCGACTTCTGCGCACGGCTGCTCCATGGCGTGATGGCTGGCGCGCTGGTGTCGCCCCTGGCCGGCGGGCGCATGCGCAAGCTGCTGGCCCGCAGCCTGGATCCAGGCACGCGCGCTGCCGATCCTGAAAACCAGGTGGATGGCTTCCTCGGAGAAGGCCTACCGGCAGGCGCCCGGCTGTGGAGCAAGGCCGGCTGGATGAGCCAGGCCCGCCACGATGCGGCATACATGGAGGCCGAAGGCCTAGCGCCGATGCTGCTGGTGGTGTTCAGCGAGGGAGCTGATCGGTCACGCGACCACCAACTGCTGCCAGAACTCTGCCGCCGTCTGATCAACCCATCATGAGCCGCTCCAAGCCAACCAAAGGCAAGGCCAATCCATCGCTCTATTGGTCGCTCACGCAGTGGATATCGGCCGCGATCGTGGTGAGCGCAGGCCTCGAATTCGAGATTTCGCGGCGGATCGTGGAGCAGATCAACCACGTGATGCTGAAGGAGGAGGGAACAGAAGCCTTAGAGGATTACTCCAAAACACTGCAAAAAGCCTGGAGGGAAAAACCCGACCAAACACTCACGAGCCTGCTCGACAGCACATTCAGCACCTCCCACGTGACCCCGGTGCTGATCAACGGAGCCAACGTGAGCTCACCAACGAAAACACGCACAGAGCTCAGCGATGCAGAGATCACCGAGATCCGCAAGACGCTCCTCAATGACGAGGATCAGTTCATCGTCGGACGAGACACCGGCCTGGGTCTGGCCGCTGCGGCACAGCAGCTCACCCTCGAAGCCAATGGCCAGAACAAACAGGTTCAGCTGGTGGTGGTGTTGAGATGGCCGCTCCTTAAAAGTCTTAGAGAGCTGCAGTGGTTTGAGTTCCAATCGAGGGCAATCACCCTGATCATCACACTGCTAGCCAGCGGCCTGCTGCTCTATGCACTGCTGGAGCCGCTCAGGCGTCTGAATCAGAAAACCCGTGAACTCACAAGCGAGCAATTACCCGACGCACGCGTGGATGCCGACGGAGCCCCGCGAGAAATCCACGAACTGATCACCTCATACAACGACAGCCTCGACAGACTCAACACCGAGTACGAACGGCAACAGCTCTTTGCCTCAACGGTGTCGCACGAGTTCAAAACACCACTCACCGTGATCCGAGGCTACATCGAATCGATCTTGATCAGATCCACAAACCTCACAGAGCGAGAGGCCAGCAAACTGGAAACAGCGAAGCAGGAGGTGGATCGGCTGAACCAGCTTGTGAGCGACTTGCTCGACCTCAGCCGATACGACCACAACACTCTCAAACTCAGAAACGAGCCATTCAGCCCCCACGCAGAATTGAGCACAACCGCGAACCATCTCCGCGACATGCACCCCGACAGGGTGAGCGCACACATCAGCGAAGATATTCAGGCCCTCATGGCCAGCGGGGACGCAGGCCGCTACGCCCAAATCATCCGCAATCTCACCGAAAATGCCCTGAAATACTCACCGGCAGACACCAAGGTAGAGATCAGAGGATTTCGGCGTGAGAACACCATTGTGGCGGAAGTGGCCGACCAGGGACCAGGCATCGCACCCGAACACCAAACGAGAATCTTCGAGCGGTTTTACCGAATCGACGAACACCGAACACTCACGCAAAAATCAAGCTCAGGGCTTGGACTCGCGATCGTGAAGAGCCTTGCAGACAGTATGGGCGCCACGGTCGGCGTGCACTCCACCGTTGGGCATGGAAGCACGTTTTGGCTTGCCATTGGTATCATAAGTCCAGCCAATAACGCCCCATGACCACAACGCCGGCGAACATTACGATCCTCGTAGCCGACGACGATGTGAACATCGCTCAGCTGATCAGCATGGAGTGCGAAGAAGAAGGGTTCAACGTTGAGTCGGTACACGATGGACAACAAGCGCTGCTTCAACTCCGTCAAAAAGAATTTCAGCTCGCCATCCTCGATTGGGACATGCCGCTGATGAGTGGGTATGACGTGTGTCAACGGCTGCGAGACACAGGCAATACCATCCCCATCTTGATGGTCACAGCCAAAGACGAAGTGGAGGACAGGGTAAAAGCGCTTGACGCAGGCGCCGATGACTATCTCTGCAAACCATTCAACATCCGCGAGTTGCTGGCGCGCGTGCGCGCACTGGTACGCCGCAACTCAAACACCAGCAACAAAAAAGCGTTGCTTGAATATGGCGCCCTGAGCATCAACCGCCCGGAACACATCTGCAGCGTAAACGGGAAAGCCATCCATCTCACAGTTCGCGAGTTTGACCTGCTGAGCACGCTGATGGAGCAACCCAAGCAAGTAATTAGCCGCGAGCAGCTGATCACGGAAGTGTGGGGTGAAGACTATTTTGGCGATATCACCGTGGTTGACACGTACATCAAATATCTACGCGTGAAACTCAGAACCCATGGACTGGGCGAGATGATCCAGACCGTCCGTGGCGTTGGTTTCACTTTACGGGAGAGTGATTAGGCTAGGGCGCCCCAGAAAGACCCCGCACGGCCTCTTGCAAGAAAGATGACTGGGCAAGGCACTCTTGAAATGTTCCGGAGGCCTCAACCTTGCCTCGGTTGATCACCACCATATGGTCACAGTCTCGAACGGTAGCGATTCGATGAGCCACTACGATGCGGGTAATCGATCGCTGTCGCAAGTTTTCAATGATCACCGATTGCGAATAGGCATCGAGGGCACTCGTTGCTTCATCCTCAAGCAGCATGCGCGGATGATTGAGTAGAGCCCGAGCAATGCAGAGCCGCTGCCTCTGACCACCCGAGATCACCGATGAGCCCTCGGAGAGAATCGTCTGAAGCTTCATGGGCATCGCTGCCACTTCTTCAGCAATATTGACGAGACTGAGCGCTTGCCAAACATTGTCCTCTGATGTCTCGAGGCTACCGGTCACAGCATCAAGAATCGAACCCGGCGTGAGCTCAGATTGCTGGAGAACAGCTCCGATTTGCGACCTGAAAGCGCGAATATCAAGCTTGTTGAGTGGAATCCCATCAATAAGAATTGAGCCATCCTGAGGAATCACAAACCCAAGGATCAGCGATAGGATGGTGGACTTACCGGATCCACTGGGGCCAAAGATCACATTAAACTTTCCGGGCTTCAGATCAAAGTTCAGCCCAGAGAAGAGGGGAGAACTACTCTCCGCGCCAGCATAAGAAAAAACCACATCCCTGAATTCAATAGCGCCGTCAAGGCTCTTGCGTTCGTCGCCAAAGTAGGCCGTAGACTCGTCCGACTGCCTGAGCAAGGGCAATACGCGGTCAATCTCGACCAGAAGCGTGCCAGTTACAGTATTAACAAGAGAAGCAAGTGACAACAGCGCATTGGAAAAACCAGAATACGCATTGGTAAAAACGATGAAGGTTGACACCCCCAACGCCACCTGCTCCAAAGAGTTGGCACCGAGAAGCTTGCGAATTAAAGCCACATACAAGATGGCGATGCCAAGCGTTTGCAAGACGCTGGAAGCAGCCCTGTTCCAGTCGGATAACTTCTCAGCCTGGATATTAAGACGCAGGATACCCAATAGACTGGAGTACCACCTTTGCAGAAAGAAAGGCTCGTTACCAGATACCCTGATCTGGGCAATAGACGACAGGGTTTCAATCGTGAGATCATAATTCTCAGCACCCTGAGGAACTGACTGCCGATAGAGCTTGAGCTGCCTGCGAACCAACAGAACCTGGATGATTGAGCTTAAGAAGACATAGATAAACAGTGGCACGCTTAGGCCTGCATCCAGATAGAGCATCATCCCTCCATATCCCAGCAGAGATAAGGAGTTCAACAGGGTGGCGAGAGACTGGGAAGAGATCGTAGAAACAATGCTTGAGATGGAATTCAGACGGGTACTCAGATCTCCGGTGGTGTACTGCTCAAGAAAACCCACCGGCAAAGCCAACACGCGATGAAACAGCGCGGGGTCGAGTCGAAGCGTGAGTTGATTAGAGATTCGAGCGGTATAAAATGACTTGAGATAAGAAAATGCAGACTGATAAACAGCAAGGATGATACCGATCACAAATACAGCAGCTACCCAAGCCAGATCTCCACTTGGCACCACATCACCGACAACACGTCCAGTGATCAACGGAGAAACAAGCGCAAAAGCGATCAGGACAATCGCCAGTGCCAACGAACGAATCAGATCAGCCTGGATGGCGGGCAGAATAAACGCAATCAGAGCCCTAACAGAGGTAGCACCTTCAGGGAGCAGTGGATAAACCTCATATCCAGAGTCGCCTACACGATCAGCGAGCCCAACAGGATCGTGAATTCGCTCTTCAGCAAAATCTTCCAGACTGATCAGGGCCATCTGCCGTGATCTAGTATCAAGAACTGAGAGATTATTACCATCAGGCGAATCAACAAGTATCGGGTTAGATTGCCATGATGGTCGATCTTTCTTCAGGGTTACAGGACGAATGAAGAATCCATTGATAGCGAGAACATCTTCGACTGTATCCGCATCTTTGACAGCGCTCTCCTCAGAAAGGCCAAAATAACGACGCAGAAAGATGATCAGCTTATGCGTTGAATCTTCGTCTGTGAGACGACTAGGTAACTGGCGCCCCTGGGGTTCGAATTCAACGAGAGTGTTAGCAGAAGCCAGAATCTGCTCTTGTAGCTCGCGACTGGAAGATTGAGAAGCCATCGTCAGTCGTTAGGGGTGATGTCGATACTGGATTCGAAGCTGAGCAAATTGGAATAAATTGAGGACTGTTGTGAATTGAGTTCGGAAGGAGAGCCCCGCTCAACGATTGAACCAGCGCGCATCACCACAACTTGATCACTCATTTCAGCTGCGACCAGCCGGTGAGCAACACAAAGAACAGTAATACCGAGCGAGCGAACCGACTCGAGAATCGCCCGCTCTGTAGGAATATCCAAGGCACTAGTGGCCTCATCGAGAATCAAAAGCTTTGGTGAACGGCAAAGCGAACGTGTAATCGCAAGCCGCTGAAGCTGGCCTCCAGATAGGGCCATTCCACCATCCTTGAGACGGGTTTGCAAGCCTCTTGGCAACTGAGCAACCACCTCTGCAAACCGAGCAAGATGAGCAGCTTGCTCAACCTCGGCCTCAGAGATTGACGAATCAAAAAGGCGTATATTATCAAGAATAGTGCCACGAATTGGAATGTTGTCTTGCGAGACGTAACCAAGCGCTGACCGCAATGATGCATCTTCATAATCAGCCCACGTCAAACCATTGAAGAGAAGTGATCCTTCATAAGCACCAGAAAGACCTGCAATAATCTTTAAGAGTGTTGACTTACCGGAGCCGCTAGGACCAACGATGGTAGTCATCGAACCAGGCGGAAGATCGAGGTTGAGCCCTGAAACAACTGGCGCCTGAAGAGGCGAGAATGCGTAGCTGAGATTGACAATTTGCAGATGGAGTGGTTGATCACTCAAGAGGGCACCATTGGAAGGCCTCTGCTGAACAGCGCGGGGGGCGAATCGACTTTGTTGGGCAATAAGATCTAAAGATTGGATTCGAGTATCGTCCTGCACACCAAAGAGATCAACAAGGCGCCCCAGCGAAGCATTCGCACGTTGAAGATCTTCGAACATGGAGGCAAGCTGGGCAATTGGTGCGGTGAGATATCCCCTCAGTGTTTGAAAAGCCGTAAAACCCGCTAGGTTGATATCTCCCTGAATCACGAGTAGCGCCGCCAAAGCAATCGAGCTGTATTCATAAAAAGCCGATAAAAAATCGCCTACAAGCCCTAAGCTGCGTATTTTCAGGTCAATTTGCTGCGTCTTGACCAGCAAAGGCGCATTGAGATCTAGAATTTCTGAGATATAGCGGAAGTCTAGGTTGCAGGCCTTAATGAGGCGAATATCCTTCAGCATCCGGACATAGATTCCAGACACTTTACCCGATTCAAGATCGATCGATCTAAGGTCGTCAACGGTGCTCAACGTTGTTAGAGCCGACAAGGAAGTCGTTAACAACAAATAGATAATCGTCAGCAGAGACAACTGCCACGAGATCAGGAGAATAAAAGGGGCCACGAGGATAGACCCCATAATATCAACAAACTTGGGAGTAAATGTGTGAAAGAGCTCTGAAGAAACCTGATTGCCAATACTCAGACGGCCCGCAATATCGCCGATAAAACGTGTTGTGTAGAAGTCAAAGTTAACTGTAAAGAGCTTCTGCCCAATATCAAGCGTAAGCTTTTTTGAAAAGTCAACTCTTAGCCGGCGATATAGATTGGAATTGAGAAGAGAGTCGACAATGTTGAGAAAAGCGATCAGCAGTGTGAGCCATACAATTGGAATTCCATAGCCAAAGCGCTGATTCTGAATAAATTCCGAGAGAAAAGCTCCGGACAGACCAGCAGAGAATAGGGAAAGCGGGGCCCCAAAGACTGCTAAAACAATAATAATTGCCAGGACAGTCTTATAATTCAGTAAATGCTTTAGAAACGACTGAAATTCACGTTCAGGTCGACCGGCTTTCACAAAGGAAGCGGTTGGCTCTAGCAACAAGGCAATGCCAGAGAAGTGATGATTGAAATCAGATAGGCTCAGTTTGTATCGCCCTTGAGCAGGATCCACAATGCATGCCTTGCGAGAGTGAATTGACTCGAGCACAACAAAGTGATTATAGTCCCACCAGCAGATACAAGGCTGCTTGGGTGAATAGGAAAACATTTCATCCGCAGTCAACTTAATGCCACTACAGCTCATGCCAAGCGTCTCAGCAGCCTTCTTGATATTGAGAAGATTGCTTCCATCTCGACTCACTCCGCATTCATAGCGCAGCTTAGATAGAGGCAGAAAGAGCCCAAAGTATCTAAGAACCATTGATAACGAAGCGGCCCCGCATTCGGCCACCTCATACTGCAGAACAAGAGGAACCTTTCGTCTTAAGACTGCACTTCTCCATGCAGAAAAACGCGCCATCACACCTTGTGGCATCTTATTGACCACCGCCTGCCTGAAGATTGCGGAAGCGCGCTGGCTCTTCCAATCCCATGAACTCCTTAACCGCTGGGATCAGCATTTCCAGAGGAGTTCGATAGCGCGTAGTAAATTGAACTTGCATCAGCATTCCTTCTCGCGGTGGCACGGGAGGATTACTACGGTTATTCCAGACATAGCCACCACGATTGGATCCCACCTCTTCCCTGGAACTTGACGTGTTAACGACACGTTGAAGCTGGACAAACACCTGATAGGCACCACCAGAGGCCACGGTGCTCGCTAAACCCTCAGAGCCCAAACGCTTCGTTAATTGCGCCACCGATAAGGGTTGAGCATCAATGCTGGACACACGACCTTTGATGCCGCCCACCTCCGCTGCACTGAAGCCAGAGGGTGTAGCAATAATTTGGTTGCCAAGCGAAATCATAGAAGCTGAGCGCTGATCAACAAAAACGGGAATGGTATTGGGCTTGAGTTTTTGACTCCACGAGATGGTCATCACTTCCGCCCCAGGCTGTACTTCACTCCACTGCGGTGCAATGAGTGCATCCACACGACCTGGATCATTCGCAAAGACGACCGAGGAACGCAGATAGTCAGAAAAGACATTCTTTAACTCTATTTTGTTTTGAGATATTTCGGTTTTAATCTTATTCAATTGACTGATCTGGCTCGCCTGATTCGACTTTGATGCCGAAAGGCTTGACTTGGACTGCAAGAACTGTTCCCGATTGATCGCACCTTGCTCGTAGACCTTCTGTAGGCGCTTGAGCAAATCAGCCTGCTCGTCAAGAGTTGCTTGCCCATACTCAGTAGATTCTTTCTGGCTGCTCTGCACAGCCTGCAGAAGCTCAATGCTTTCCGTCAGTGCCAAAAGGGCTCCTTGAAGCTTGGTGCGTGCCGCCGAGTTCTCAATGATCACGATCACATCATTCGCCGCAAAATCAAGCGTATAATTCTCACCATCACGTTTAAGGCCACGATTGGCACTATCAACGGGGAATCTTTCTGTATCGTAGACTGTAATTGATTCAAGAACCGACTGAATCAAGCGATAGAGATCTTCATCGGACACACTCCGAGGATTTTCAAGATAATCAAATGCCTGCTTACTCCAAGCTGGTGGCGAGTACCGGTACTGATCCTTAACCCAACGGATGGGGTACAAGACGGTGCCACTCCCGTTCGCCGAAATCGAAAACACGCTATCAATTGGCGTTAGCGTGCCCAATCCAGTTGTGGTCTCAGGAATTCTTGCTAAAACCGCCCAGCCCGTTAGCACCGCCGTCACCGCCACCAATCCACTGGCAACCCAGAACAAGGGAGGCCTCAGGATCTGAAAAGCCTGCTTGCTCGTCTGCTTGACACGGAGTCGCATCGCCGAGCGAAAACCGGATGAATATGAGCCCAAGCCTAGCAGGATACAAGGATCACGATTCAATTGTTTTCCAGAGTTGAACTACAACCCTGCAGCCAATGACGTGATCGATTCGCATCTCTCCAGCAAGAAGATCTATAGCCATCGCAAACATGTTCAACCGAGCATGAGGCTCCCCGCGATCACGGCCCGTTGAAAGAGAGGATGTTGAGCCAGGCGATAGCGCCTTGGCACCACCATCACGACACCATTCGGCGCCACCAATCGACGTTGCCCAACAGTTTCGATCGCTTTCAACGCAAGCCGTTGACGATCTAGGAAATCAAAATCAGTTGAATGCCTTATCACCGAAGGCAATCAAAAGATCGTTTAAAACGGAGAGGGAGGGATTCGAACCCTCGACAGAAGTTGCCTCCTGTAACTCCTTAGCAGGGAGCCGCTTTCAACCACTCAGCCACCTCTCCAGCGGCTCGCCAAGCTTATCAGGCGTCGGGACCAGCCATCGGCAGGCGCGGCAGCCGATGCTTGAACCCGCAGAGGATCTCCCAGGGGATCGTGCCGCAGGGATCGCTCCAGGCCAGCGGATCGATGCGCTCGCCGCCATCGCTGCCCAGCAGCGTCACCACGCTGCCCTGCTCCAGCTCCGGTGCCTCCGTGGCATCGAGCACCAGCTGGTCCATGGTGATCGCCCCCACCTGGGGGATGCGGCGGCCATGGTGCAGCACCTGCAGCCGGTTGGAGAGCAGCCTTGGTACCCCATCGGCATAGCCGATGCTCACCACCGCCAAGCGGCTGGGGCGCTGGGTGGTGAAGCGATGGCCGTAGCTCACACCCGTGCCGGCCGGCACCTCCCGAATCAGGCTCACCCGCGCCCGCACCTGCATGGCCGGCTGCAGCGCCAAGCTGCCCCCCAGGTGCACTGCCGGCCGCTGGCCGTAGAGGGCCAGCCCCACGCGCACCATGTCGTAGTGAAGTTGGGCGGTACGCAAGGTGCCGGCGGAATTGGCCAGGTGGCGGCTGCCACAGGCCAGGCCGGCCTCCTGAACACCGGTGAGCACCTGCTCGAAGCGCTCCTGCTGCTGACGGGTGAGCGGATCGAGGACCGTGCCAGGGGCATCGGCATCCGCCAGGTGGGAATAGAGCCCGGCGAGCTGCACCGCCTCTAGAGCGGAGATGGCCTCCGCGATGCGGCGCCCTTCCTGCCAAGGCGCACCGAGGCGAGCCATGCCCGTATCCAGCTTGAGCTGCACCGCCATGGGCCGGCCGCTGCCCGCCGCCAGGTTCTGGCAGAGCAGCGCCTCGCGCATGCCGCTGAGGGTGGGCATCAACTGCCAGTGCAGGCAGGCCCGCAACTCCTCCGGTTGGGTGAGGTTGCCCAGCACCAGCACCGGCTGACGCAACCCCGCCTGGCGCAGTTCCACCCCCTCCTGCAGGGTGGCCACCCCAAAAGTGCTAGCGCCACCAGCGGCGGCGGCCCGCGCCACCGGCACCGCACCGTGGCCGTAGCCGTCGGCCTTCACCACAGCCATCAGCTGGCAACCGGGGGCCAGGGAACGACGCAGGCTGCGAGCATTGGCCTGCACAGCCGCTTCGCACACCTCCACCCAGGCCCGCTGGCGTGGATGGGGCCAGGGGTCACCCGAAGGGCTGATGGCCGGGGAAGGGTCTGTCATCCGGCAGGGCGTTGCCGAAAGCGTAAGCGGGACTGCATCACCTTTCGAACAGGGCCCTTAGCATGACGGGCAATTCCAGGGCTGCCAGGGGCCACTCCCATGGGCCACGTACTGGTTCTCAACGCCTCTTACGAGCCGCTCAACATCACGAGCTGGCGGCGCGCCACGGTGATGGTGCTCAAGGGAAAGGCCGAAGGCCTGGAGCACGCCAGCGATCTGCAGTTGCGCCCAGGCTTGCACCGCCCCACGGTGATCCGCCTGCGCCAATTTGTGCGGGTGCCGTTCCGGGCCCTGCCGCTCACCCGCCGCAATCTGTTCCAACGCGATGGCCACCGCTGCCAGTACTGCGGCAGCGAGAGCGAACGGCTCTCGATCGATCATGTGATGCCCCGCAGCCGCGGCGGCAGCCACAGCTGGGACAACGTGACCACCGCCTGCCTGCGCTGCAACGTGCACAAGGGCAATCGCACCCCACGCGAAGCAGGGATGCTGCTGCTGCAGCCCCCGCGTCGGCCGCTGAGTGGGCCGTTGTTCGAGGCCCAGCGGCAAATGGCCCGTGGCCAACACAGCGAGTGGGCCAAGTACGTGCAGGGCTGGGACGACAACGGCCAGAACGCCGCAGCCTGAGCCAGCCTCAGCCGCCGGCCTGCTCCGCCAATTCCTCAAGCTGACGGCGCTGATCGGCCGACACGCACGCGCCGATCAGCTCGGCCAACTGACCCTGCAGCACTGGCTCCAACGAGAAGTTGCGGCCGAGGCGGTGATCGGTGGTGCGGTTGTCTTTGTAGTTGTAGGTGCGGATCTTTTCGCTGCGATCGCCCGTGCCCACCTGCGCCAGGCGAGCCGAGCGCTCCTCGGCGTTGGCAGTCGCCAGCTCACGCTCATAGAGCTTGGCCCGCAGGATCTCCAATGCCCGCTCGCGGTTCTGCAACTGGGAGCGCTCCTGGGTGCAGAACACGCGGATGCCCGTGGGTTTGTGGAGTAGATCCACGGCGGTTTCCACCTTGTTCACGTTCTGGCCGCCGGCACCGCCGGAGCGGGCCGTGCTGATCTCCAGGTCGCCGGGGTCGATCTGCACCTCCACGGGATCAGCCTCCGGCATCACCGCCACCGTGGCGGTGGAGGTGTGTACGCGGCCCTGGGATTCGGTAGCCGGCACCCGCTGCACCCGGTGCACGCCGGCCTCAAATTTCAGCTGGCTGAATACGCCATCGCCCTTGATCGCCAGGATCAATTCCTTGTAGCCGCCGAGCTCAGCTTCCGAAGCACTCACCGGCTGCACCTTCCAGCCCACGCTCTGGGCATAGCGCTCATACATGCGCGCCAGATCACCGGCCCACAGCGCCGCCTCATCGCCGCCGGCCCCGGCGCGGATCTCCAGCATCACGCTGCGTTCATCGCGGGGATCACGGGGCAGCAAGGCCAGGGTGAGCTGTTCCTCCAAAGCGCTGATGCGCGTCGCCAGCTCAGCCAGTTCCTCCTGAGCCAGGGCCTCGAGGTCGAGATCACCGCGGCTCTCGCGCAGCAGCTCACGGGCCTGCTGCTCCTGGCCTTGGAGGGTCTGAAGTTCGTCGTAGCCCATCACCAGGGGCTCCAGCCGAGCCCGTTCGCGGGCGATCGGTTCGAGCTGGGCAGGGTTGGCGGCCACATCCGGATCCGCCAGCTGCCGCTCCAGGGTGTCGAAGGTGGTGCGCGCCGCGTCGAGGCGCTCACTCAGGAAGGAGGCATCCATGCAGGAAAGGAACGGCCAGGAACCGGTGGGCAGCAAAAAGCCGGATGCCCTGAAGCATCCGGCTCTCGGTGATCACGGCGCCGGAAGCGCAGCAACCATCAGGGTGAAGGCGATCAGGCCTTGGCCTCGGCGGCCTTCTTCTCGCCAGCATCGGCAGCGGCGGCACCGCCCATGCCGTACTTGCGCATGAAGCGATCCACACGACCCTCGGTGTCGAGGATCTTCTGGGTACCGGTGTAGAAGGGGTGGTTGCCACTCCACACATCCACGTGGAGTTCGGGCGAGGTGGAGCCGGTGGTCATCACCACCTCTCCGTTGCAGATCACCTTGGCATCGGGATACCAGGTGGGATGGATTTCGGCCTTCGGCATGACGAGTAGGGGCTGAGAAGCGAACGCGGGATCAGCGCTTGGAGAACTGAGGAGCCTTACGGGCTTTCTTCAGGCCGTACTTACGACGCTCCTTGGCGCGGGGGTCACGGCTGAGGTGACCTTCGGTTTTGAGGGGCTTGCGGTTCTCGGGGGAGAGCTCACACAGCGCACGGGCTGCACCCTGCTTGATGGCGTCGGCCTGGCCGGTAAGACCACCGCCGCGCACATTCACCAGCAGGTCGTACTCGCTGGCCAGACCCAGGGTCTGGAGAGGAGCGGTGACCGCAGCCAGATAAACGGGGTTGTAGTTGAGGTAGTTATCGCCGGGGCGACCATTGATGGTCACGGTGCCGGTGCCGGGAACCACACGCACACGGGCGACAGCGGTCTTGCGGCGGCCGGTTCCCCAGTAGACGACGGAGTTGGTGCTCATTGGGCGGAAGCGGCGGGATCGAGGGCGAGGGCCTGGGGCTGCTGGGCGGCGTGGGGGTGCTCGGCACCCTTGTACACCTTCAGCTTGCGGAACAGCTGACGACCGAGGGCGTTGTGGGGCAGCATGCCCTTCACGGCCTTCTCGATGATCCGCTCAGGGATACGTGCCTGAAGCGCCGCAAAGGATTCGGTCTTCATGCCACCGGGACGACCCGAGTGACGGCGGTAGACCTTCTCGGTGAACTTGTTGCCGCTGACCTTCACCTTCTCGGCATTGATCACCACGACGAAATCGCCGGCATCAATGTGAGGAGCGAAGTTGGGGTTGTTCTTGCCCCGGAGCACCGATGCCACTTCGCTGGCGAGACGGCCGAGGGTCTGGTTCTCAGCATCCACCAGATACCACTGGCGACTGGAGGGATCCTGAGGGGGAACGAGAGTCTTGTTCATCGCACCGGCGGGCCGGATCGGTAAGAGCTCCACTGCTCAAGCGAGCAGGGGGCGGGACAGGGCGTCTGGACGGAAGGTCTGGACTGGGACGGCAGGGCATCCGATCACTCGGACGTCTGAAGCTCGTGGAGCGACCCTACCTCGCCGCCTGACACGCCCCCTTCACGGAGGGCTTACTCAGGCGCGGGGTGGAGAGTCGGAACACTCCAGCAAATACCGCGGTTGACAATCGTACCAGGCAGCGTCGGGAAACACTGTTGTGGGGTAACCCACCCGCAGCAGGGTGAGCCCGTGGGGCGGTGCGGCTTCTTTCACCTCATCCCGCGCACGGCTGCGCCAGCGCCGCTCAAAGGCGGCCAGGCTCAGGCGCTGCTCCCCCACCGCCACCAGCTGGCCCATCACCAGCCGCACCATGCCGTAGAGAAAACCGCTGGCCTGCAGCTCCACCTCGATCAGATCACCACGCCGCTCCACCGTCACCTCCTGGAGGGTGGTGCGCGAGTGAGACCGGGAACTCCCGGCCCGCTCAAACGCCGCAAAGTCATGCTCGCCGAGCATGCCCTCCAGGGCCTGGCGCATCAGCTGCTCATCGAGGCGCAGCTGATAGCGATGCCAGCTCCAGGGCGCGAGAAACAGATTGGGCAGGCGAGCGTTGTAAAGCGTGTAGCGGTAGCGGCGGTAGCTGGCGCTGAAGCAGGCATGCCAGTCGGCGGGCACCTCCGCACCGGCGCGCACGCGGATGCTGGCGGGAAGCCGCCCGTTCAACGCAGCCGGCCATCGCTGGGCAGGGATAGGCCCCTCAGCATCGAAGTGCACCACCTGAGCTGCGGCGTGCACGCCGGTATCGGTGCGACCGGCGGCCTGCACGCTCAGCGGGCGGCGGGGATCCAAGGCGGCAATCGCCCGTTCGAGGGTCTCCTGAACGCTGGGGTCGCGTGGCTGCCGCTGCCAGCCGCAGTAGGGGGCGCCGTCGTATTGCAGGCAGAGCGCGATGCGCCGTGCTGCGGGAGTGAGAGGGTCAGCAGACGGTTCCACGACGGCGAAGGCACACGGGCCAGACACAACAAAGCCGCGCGGATCCAGGGATCACGCGCGGCCGGTTGAGGCGTTGAAGCTGGATCAGACCAGCTCGATGATCGCCATCTCGGCGTTGTCACCGCGGCGGGGCACGGTGCGGATGATGCGGGTGTAGCCGCCGTTGCGATCGCCGTAACGCTCCTGGGCCTTGTCGAACAGGGCGTGCACGAGCTGCTTGTCGTAGATGTAGCCGATGGCGCGGCGACGGGCAGCAAGGCTGCCGTCCTTGGCCAGGCTGATCATGCGCTCGGCTTCATCGCGCAGAGCCTTGGCACGGGCCTTGGTGGTGGTGAGGCGACCTTCGCGGATCAGCTGCGTGGTGAGAGCGCGCAGCATGGCTTTGCGTTGGTCAGCGGGGCGTCCCAGCTTGGGAACTCGGCACTGGTGGCGCATGACGGATGCGGAGGATGGGTGTGAACAGAAAAGGGAACGACTCGCGCTCGATCAGGCGCTGGTGCGGCTCTGGGGCAGGGAAATGCCGATGCGCTCAAGCGCTTCGATCACTTCATCGGCCGACTTGGAACCGAAGTTCTTGATCTCCAGCAGATCTTCGTAGCTGAAGCCCATCAGGTCGGACACGGAGTTGACCTGGGCACGCTTCAGGCAGTTGTAAGCACGCACGGAGAGATTCAGTTCCTCGAGAGGAATCTGGGCCTCGGCGGAAGGCTCGGGCTCCAGGCCGGGCTCGTCCACCATGGTGAGGCTGGCCAGGGGCTGGAACAGCGCAATCAGCTGGTTAGCCGCCTGGGCCATGGCATCGTCAGGGGTGACGGAGCCGTCGGTTTCGATTTCGAGGCGCAGGCGCTCGCGGGCGGAGCCACCTTCACCCACAGCGGTTTCATCCACGCTGTAGTTCACGCGGCGCACCGGCATGAACACGGCATCGATCTGCAGCAGATCGATGGCGCTGGTGTCTTCGCTGCGACGATCGACGGGGCGGTAACCCACGCCACGCTCCACGTGCACTTCGAGCTCGAGGCTGTAGCCGTCGGCCACGGTGGCGATCGGACGGTCGCCGTCGATCACGCTCACCTGCGAGGAGAACTGCAGGTCGGAGGCGGTGACGGTGCAGGGGCCGTTGGCCACCAGGCGACCGATCTCCAGCTCGCGGGTGCGGCTGCTGACGGCGATGTCCTTGCAGTTGAGCAGGATGTCGAGAACGTCTTCGCGCACACCGGGAACGGTGGCGTACTCGTGGTTCACGCCGGCGATGCGCACGGCGGTGATGGCGCTGCCCTCAAGGGCTCCCATCAGCACGCGGCGCAGGGAGTTGCCGAGGGTGATGGCCTGACCCCGCTCAAGGGGGCCGATCACAAAGACGCCGGTCTGGGAACGGTCGTCGGCGATCTGGTGTTCAACCCGATCGATCTGGTACTGCAACACGGTCTGAAGCTCGAAAGAAGAGGAGGAGCCCCCTCTGGGGCGGGGCAAGGCGTCGGATCAGACCCGGCGACGCTTGGAGCGGCGGCAGCCGTTGTGGGGCAGGGGGGTGACGTCGCGAATCAGGGTGATCTCCAGACCGGCCACCTGCAGAGCACGGATGGCGGTTTCACGGCCGGAACCAGGACCGCGCACCAGCACCTCGATCTGGCGCATCCCCTGCTCAAGGGCGCGACGAGCGGCTGCTTCTGCGGCGGTCTGGGCGGCGAAAGGCGTGCCCTTACGGGCGCCCTTGAAGCCGCTGGCTCCTGCGGAGCTCCAGGAGATCACTTCACCAGCGGTGTCGGTGATCGAAACGATGGTGTTGTTGAAGGTGCTCTGAATGTGCGCCACACCGTTGGGCACATTCCGCTTGGTCTTCTTGGCGCCGGATTTCTTGGCGGGCTTGGCCATGGATAAAGCCCTGCAAGAGCAGGGAGGTGATCAGGGAACTGAGGGGGGCAACCTGGTGACGCCGGTGCCCTATGGGAACCGAGCGGCAGGTGCGAAGGGTTGGGCCGAAGGCCGGAAGTGAGGTCAGGCCTTACTTCTTCTTACCGGCAACGGTCTTACGGGCGCCACGGCGGGTGCGGGCGTTGGTGCGGGTGCGCTGACCACGCACGGGCAGGCCGGCACGGTGACGACGACCACGCACGCAGCCGATGTCCTGCAGGCGCTTCATCGCCATGCCTTCCTGGCGGCGCAGGTCGCCTTCCAGCGTGTAGGACTCAGCGGCGCCGCGCAGCTTTTGCACGTCGGCGTCGTCGAGGTCTTTGACGCGTGTATCAGGGTTGACACCGGTTTTGGCCAGGATTTTTTGGGCCGTGGTCAGGCCAATCCCGTACACGTAGGTGAGGGCGATTTCGATCCTCTTGTCGCGAGGAATATCAACGCCGGCAATCCGAGCCACAGAAACTAACGATGGGGTGAGCAGGGGAGGGGTTGGCCCGAAGGCCGATGGCAAGACTCAACCAGGGATCAACCCTGGCGCTGCTTGTGCTTGGGGTTGGCGCAAATCACCATCACCCGGCCGTGGCGACGAATCACCCGGCACTTGTCGCACATTTTCTTGACCGAGGCACGCACCTTCATGGGAGCGGTCTCTCCAATTTTGCAAACGACGAACCTACCACAGCGGTCAAGCCAAGACCTGGGCGATCCGCGCTCCGATCTCCTCCACCGTGCCTGCGGCTTCAACGGGAGCCAGGAGCTGACGCTCGCGGTAATAAGCGATCAGGGGTTCGGTCTGCTGGCGGTACACCTCGAGGCGGTGGCGGATCACCTCCTCGTTGTCATCGGCGCGGCCGCGGGAGAGCAGGCGCTGCACCAGCACCGCATCGTCGAGCTCCATGAGCACCACCAGCTCAATCTGCTGGCCGAGTTCCTCGAGCAGAGCCGCCAGGGCATCGGCCTGGGCCACATTGCGGGGGAAACCATCCAGCAGCCAACCGCCGCTGTGCGACTGCAGACGGCTGCGCACAATCGCGAGCACCAGCGCGTCGCTCACCAGTTCGCCGCGGGCCATCACCGCTTCGGCTTCCTTCCCGAGCTCACTGCCGGCAGCCACCTCAGCGCGGAGCAGATCGCCGGTGGAGAGATGGAGCAGCCCCTGGCTCTCGGCGAGGCGCTGGGCCTGGGTGCCTTTGCCAGCACCAGGGGGACCCAGGAAGAGGAGGCGTTGCTTCATGACCGAATACGCGAACGGGAACGAGAGAACAAACGGAATCGAGGCAGGCGGGTCGCCCTACTGGCGCACCATGCCCTCGTAGCGCTGCGAGATCACAGCGGTTTGAAGTTGTTTGGCGGTTTGGATCGCCACACCCACCAGGATCAGCAGGCTGGTGGCGCCCAGGCCCTGGAACGTTTTCACCTGGGTGGCCGATTCCACGGCGGAGGGGATGATCGCCACCGCTCCAAGGAACAGAGCACCCAGCAGGGTGAGCCGGTTCTGCACACCGCTGAGATAGCCAGCGGTGGCTGAGCCGGGGCGAACACCTGGAATGGCCACGCCCGAGCGCTTGAGGTTGGTGGCCACATCCACCGGGTTAATCGTGAGCGTGGCGTAGAAGAAGGAAAACCCGATGATCAGCCCGAAAAAGAGCAGGGCATACAACCAGGGGGTACCGCTGTTGGGGCTCAGAGCCGCAGCGATGTTGATCAACCAGGGCTGCTTGGTGATGTTGGCAATGGTGAGCGGCAGAAACACCACGGCCGAAGCAAAGATGATCGGCATCACGCCGCCGGCGTTGAGCTTCAGGGGCAGATAGCTCTGGCGCGCCGAGAGGGTGGCACCACCCACCTGCCGCTTGGCACTAACGATGGGAATGCGGCGGCTGCCCTCCTCCACGCAGACGATGCCCACGATCGTGATCAGGAACACCGCCACCAGCACCACGATGCCGCCAACGGTGCTGCGGTCGCCGCTCTGGGCGAGCTCGATCGTGGAGCCAAGCGCCCGCGGAAGCGTGGCCACGATGTTGAGGTAGATCACCAGCGAGGCGCCCTGACCAATGCCGCGCTCCGTGATCACCTCACTGATCCACATCACCACCATCGAGCCCGTCACCAGGGCGACGGCGGTTTGCAGCACAAACACCAGCTCGGAGGTACCGGCCGTGGCATAGGGCCGCAGGATCAGGGCGAACACCACGCTCTGCAAGATGCCCCAGCCCAACGCCACGTAGCGGGTGTATTGGGCGATCTTGCGGCGGCCCGCCTCACCCTCGTTCTTCTGCAGATCTTCCAGCTGCGGCAGCGCTGAGGTGAGCAGCTGCAGGATGATCGAGGCGTTGATGAACGGAAGAATTCCCAGACCAAACACCCCAAGGGTGGAGATACCACCCCCGGTGAAGATGTCGAGGAAGCCGATCAGCTGACCACCGCGGGCGATGAAGTCCTGAAAGGCGGCCCGATCGATGCCGGGAACAGGGATATAAATCCCCAGACGCACCAACAGGAGCAAGCCCAGGGTGATCAAAACGCGGTTGCGCAGATCCTTGGCCTGAATCAGCTGGGTGAGGATTTCACCGGCACTGGGGTTGCGACCCCGGCTGACGAGCATGACGGGCGGGCGGAGAAGGGAGTACAAAAAACCGCCTGGAGAAGCCGGGAGGCTCCGCCAAGCGGCACCGACGCTAATGGGTCGGGGTCAGAACCAAGCCGAAGCTCAGATCACTTCGCAGGTACCACCGGCGGCCTCGATCTTCTCGCGGGCGCTGGCGGTGAAAGCGGCGGCCTGAACGGTGAGCTTCACCTTGAGGTCGCCGGTGCCGAGCACCTTCAGGGGGTGCTTGGGGCTGGTGACGATGCCGTCCTTCACGAGGCTGTCGAGGTTGACGGTGCTGCCGGCCTTGATCTCAGCCAGCTTGCCGACGTTGATCACCGTGAAGTTCTTGGGGTTGATCACGGTGAAGTGCTTGAGCTTCGGCACACGGCGGTACAGAGGCATCTGGCCACCTTCGAAGCCCGGACGGGTGGGACGACCCGAGCGGGACTTCTGACCGCGCATCCCGAAACCGCAGCTGGCACCCTGGCCAGCAGCGATGCCACGGCCCTTGCGGAGCTTGCGGCGACGGGCGCCCTTCTGGGGGGCGAGGGATTGGAGATTGAGCGACGTCATGGCAATCCTCAGGAGTAGATCTGCTCGAGGGAGATGCCACGCTCCTTGGCGGTCTCCTTGTGGGTACGCAGGCCAGCCAGGGCATCCATGGCGGCACGAGCGTTGTTGAGGGGGGTTTTCGAGCCGAGGCGCTTCGCCAGCACGTTCTTGATGCCGGCGAGCTCCAGCACCGTGCGGATCGAGCCACCCGCGATCACACCGGTACCCGGAGCAGCGGGGCGGATCAGCACGCTGGCGGCACCGTCACGGCCGTTGCCGAGGGTGGGGATCGAGGAGTGACGGGTGAGGGGCACCTTCACCAGGTGCTTCTTGCCATCGGCCACGCCCTTGCGGACGGCTCCGATCACATCGCCGGCCTTGCCGACGCCCACGCCCACCTGGCCCTTCTCGTTGCCGACAACAACGATGGCCCGGAAGCTCATCTTCTTACCGCCTTTCACGGTCTTGGAGACGCGGCGGATTTGCACCACGCGCTCTTGCCATTCGGAGTCACGCTCCTGGCCACGGCGGTTGTCACGGCCGCGACCGCGGCGGTCACCCCGGCCCTCGCCCCGGCCACCACGGCGCTCCTGCTGGCCTTCGGCCGCTGCAGGAACATCAGCCGCGCCCGGGATGTCGTTGGACTGGATTTGGTTGGTTTCGGTCATGGTGAGAGCAGGGATCAGAACTGAAGGCCCGCTTCCCGGGCGGCGTCAGCCAGGGCCTTGACACGGCCGTGGTACAGGTTGCCGCCTCGATCGAAGACCACCTGTTGGATGCCCTTGGCGAGGGCACGCTTGGCGACCAGTTGACCAACGGCGACGGAAGCATCGCAGGTGGCAGCGGCCGAGACGTTGGAGCGCAGCTCCTTATCGACGGTGGAGGCAGAGCAGAGGGTGCTCTGCGCTTCGTCGTCGATGACCTGCGCGTAGATGTGGTTGTTGGAGCGGAACACAGCCAGGCGCGGACGCGCGGCGGTGCCGGAGAGATTGCGACGCAGACGCCGGTGGCGTTTCTGCGTCTGCTGCTTGCGGGACAGTGTGGACATGGCAGTACAGGGTAACGACGCTCAGGCAGACCTCATTTCTTACCGGTCTTACCGGCCTTGCGCAGGATGCGTTCACCCTCGTACTTGATGCCCTTGCCCTTGTAGGGCTCAGGCGGACGAATGGCGCGAACCTTGGCTGCTTCGTTGCCCACCAGTTCCTTGTCGGCACCGGTGACCAGCACGGTGGTGTTGCCATCAACGGCGAAGGTCACGCCGTCGGGGGGCACCATCTCCACCTGGTGGCTGTAGCCAGCGCTCACCACAAGCTTCTTGCCTTGAACGGCAGCGCGGTAGCCCACGCCAACGATCTCGAGCTTGCGGGTGTAGCCCTTGCTCACCCCTTCCACCATGTTGGCGACGAGGGTGCGGCAGAGACCGTGGCGCTCGCGGGAGCGACGGTTGTCGCTCGCGGGAGAAACCACCAGGTTGCTGCCGTCCTGGGCAATGGTCACACCGTCGGGGAGGGTGCGGCTCAGTTCACCCTTGGGGCCTTTGACTTTGACGTCGAGGCCGCTGAGGGTGACGGTGACGCCGCCCGGCACGGGAATCGGCGCTTTACCAATACGAGACATGGATCAACCTCCCTGATCAGTAGACGTAAGCGAGCACTTCGCCGCCGACGCCCTGTTTGCGGGCATCGCGGTCGCTCATCACACCTTTGGAGGTGGAGATGATGGCCACGCCGAGACCGCCCAGCACCTTGGGCAGCTGGCGGGTGTTCTTGTAGATGCGCAGACCGGGCTTGCTGACGCGCTGCACGGTGCGGATCAGCGGCTGACGGTGCTTACCGCTGTACTTGAGTTCGAGCACGAGGTGCTTTTCAACGCCTTCACCCTCTTCAGAGATCTCGGCGATGAAACCCTCCTGCTGCAGCACCTTGGCGATGCTGCGTGCCATGCGCGATGCAGGCACCTTGGTGGATTGATGACGTTTCTCACTCGCATTGCGGATGCGGGTGAGCATGTCGGAAATCGGGTCGTGATTAGCCATGGTCGGGTCCGAAGAGGGCTCAGTTACTGCGGAACGGCATTCCCATCTCGCGGAGGAGGGCCCGGCCCTCTTCGTCGTTACGGGCAGTGGTCACGATGGTGATGTCCATGCCCCGGATGGCATCGATCTTGTCGAAGGAGATCTCAGGGAAAATGATTTGCTCCTTCACCCCAAGGGTGTAGTTGCCCCGACCGTCAAAGCTCTTCTCGCTCACGCCGCGGAAATCGCGGATGCGCGGCAGAGCCAGATGGATCAGACGCTCGAGGAACGCATACATGCGGTCGCCACGCAGGGTGACGGCCACACCGATCGGCATGCCCTGACGGATCTTGAAGCCGGCGATGGCTTTCTTGGCGCGGGTCACATTCACCTTTTGACCGGTGATCGTGGCCAGCTCCTCGATGGAGGCCTCGAGGGCCTTGGCATTCTGGGCGGCTTCACCGAGGCCCCGGTTGACGGTCACTTTGACCAGCTTGGGGACTTCGTGGATGTTCGAGAGGTTGAGATCCTTCAGCAGCTTGGGCTGGATCTTCTCCCGATAGTTCTGTTTAAGGGACATGACGGGGGACAGGGGTTGCGCTTCTGGGCTTGGTCAGAAGGCGGACAAGGTTGATAGAGATGGAGATCAGTCGAGGATCTCGCCGGTTTTCTTGAGGCGGCGCTTCTTGGTGCCGTCTTTCTCCACCACGATTTCGACGCGGCTGGCCACCTTTTTGTCGGTGGAATACAGCATCACGTTGGAGGCGTGCAGGGAGGCTTCCTCGGTGACGATGCGGCCGGTCTCGCCCTCTTGGGTGGGCTTGACGTGACGGGTGCGCAGGTTCACACCCTGCACCACCACACGGTTTTCATAGGGAAGGGTGCGCAGGACCTCACCGGTCTTGCCCTTGTCCTTACCGCTGATCACCTGAACGGTGTCGCCCTTCTTGATGCGCATTTTGGTGCGCACCTGAGCCTTGGCTTTAGGGGTGGCAGTCGCCATCTCAGATCACCTCCGGAGCGAGGGACACGATCTTGGTGAAGTTGCGGTCGCGCAGTTCGCGAGCCACAGGACCGAAGACGCGGGTGCCCTTGGGGTTGTTGTCAGTGCCGAGGATCACGGCAGCGTTGTCGTCGAAACGGATCGAGTTGCCGTTGACGCGACGCAGGGTGGCCTTGGTGCGCACCACCACGGCCTTCACCACATCCGACTTCTTGACGCCCATGTTGGGCATGGCGTCTTTAACGGCGGCCACGATCACATCGCCCACGTGGGCGTAGCGACGATTGGTGCCCAGCACACGGATGCACTGGATGCGCTTGGCGCCGCTGTTGTCAGCGACGTTGAGGAACGTTTCCTGTTGAATCATCGGGAGATCTCCTCAGCTGGCGCTGCTGGTGTTCAGCACCTCGGCCACGGCCCAGCGCTTGGTGCGGCTGAGGGGACGGGTTTCGGTGATGCGGACGCGGTCTCCCACCTTGCAGGCGTTCTCCTCGTCGTGCGCCTTGTAGCGCTTGGTGCGGCTCACCGTCTTTTGATAGATGGGGTGAGGGAAGCGGTTTTCCACCGCCACCACCACGGTCTTATCCATCTTGTCGCTGACGACGGTGCCGACCCTTTCCTTGGTTGCCATAACGGTTACTTAGGGGATCAGGAAGCGGCGGAGCGCTGGCGCTCCGTTTGCACCGTCAGCAGCTGGGCCAGCTTGATGCGGGCGGCCTTGAAGCGGTGCGGTTGCTCGAGACGGCGGGTGGCCTGCTCGAAGCGAAGGGTGAACAGCTCGCGACGGGTGTCGTCGATCTGGGTGGTGATGTCGCCGTCGGAAAGCTTGCGCACCTCGGCGATGTCGGGACGGGCCATGGTCAGGACTCCACGGTGGTGGCCGCTTCGGCAGCCAGGGCAGCTTCCTGATCCGCGAGGGTCAGGAACTTGGTCTTCACGGGCAGCTTGTACTGCGCCAGGCGCATGGCTTCCTTGGCGATCTCGGGGGTGATGTCGGCACCGCCCATCTCGAACAGGATGCGACCGGGCTTGATCACGGCCACCCAGAACTCGGGGTTGCCCTTACCGGAACCCATACGGGTTTCAGCGGGGCGCATGGTCACCGGCTTGTCGGGGAAGATCCGGATCCAGATCTTTCCGCCCCGCTTGACGTAGCGGGTCATGGCACGGCGGCTGGCCTCAATCTGGCGGGAGGTGATCCACCCGCACTCCTGGGCCTGCAGAGCGAACTGACCAAAAGCGATGGTGTTGCCACGGGTGGCGACACCGCGCATGCGGCCGCGCTGCTGCTTACGGAATTTGACGCGTCTTGGACTCAGCATGGTTCAGGCCTCCTGATCACTCTTCGTTCGAACGGTCTTCGAACTGTTGGGGCCGGCGGCTGGCGCGGCGCTTCGGCGCTGCACCCACGGGCACCTTGTCCTTATTGCCGGGCAGCACTTCGCCCTTGAACACCCACACCTTGATTCCCAGCACCCCGTAGGTGGTGGTGGCCACCTTGGTGGCGTAATCGATGTCGGCGCGGAGGGTGTGCAGGGGCACACGGCCTTCGCGAGTCCACTCGGTCCGAGCGATCTCGGCACCGTTGAGGCGGCCGCTCACCTGGATCTTGAGGCCAAGCACGCCAGCGCGCTGGGCACGCTGGATCGCCATGCGCATCACGCGGCGGAACGCCACGCGCTTCTCCAGTTGCTGAGCGATGTACTCGGCCAGCAGGTAGGCGTCGGCGTCGACACGCTCCACTTCCACCACGTTGATCCGCACCTGACGGGAGGTATCACCAATGGTTTTCTGGATGCCGCTGCGCAGCTCCTCGATGCCGCTGCCTTGACGGCCAACGAGCACGCCGGGGCGGGCGGTCTTGAGTTCCACTTCAAGCTGATCGGCCTTGCGGGCGATCACCACGTCGCTGATGCCAGCGGCGCCGTACTTCTTGTGGATGAACTTGCGAATCCGATCGTCTTCCTGCAGAAGGGTCGGATAGGTCTTGCTGGGGGCGTACCAGCGGGACCGGTGCTCCTGGGTGATCCCCAGGCGCAGTCCGGTTGGATGGATCTTGTGTCCCATCGGTCGGTGTCCTCGGGGGTCAGGCGGCAGGAGCCACAGCAATGCTGATGTGGCAGGTCTTTTTCTGGATCGCGTAGGCGCGACCCTGGGCGCGGGGGCGATAGCGCTTCATCACCGGACCCATGTCCGCCGTGGCGGAGGAGATCACGAGAGAAGAGGGATCGAGACCCAGGTTGTGCTCGGCGTTGGCCACCGCACTGCGCAGCACCTTGGTGATCGGGCCGGTGGAGCGGTAGGGCATGAACTCGAGCATGATCAGCGCGTCGCGATAGCTGCGACCGCGGATTTGATCGAGCACCCGGCGCACCTTCGACACGGAACCGCGGATGTAGCGGCCGTGGGCTTGGGCAGTGGTGGATGTGGTGTTAGCCATGTCCTCAGCGGCCTCCTTTCTTGTCCTTGATGTGGCCGCGGAAGTTGCGCGTGGGCGCAAATTCCCCGAGCTTGTGGCCCACCATCTGCTCCGTCACGTAGACGGGCACGTGGGCCTTGCCGTTGTGCACGGCAATGGTGTGGCCGATCATCATCGGCAGGATCGTGGAAGCACGCGACCAGGTTTTGATCACGGACTTGTCATCAGCCGCGTTCTGCTTTTCAACCTTGCGCAGAAGGCTGTCGGCAATAAACGGACCTTTTTTGAGTGAGCGTCCCATAGCGGTTTAAACGAACAGCAAAGCGGTGAGTTGGATCACGAATCGCGTCCGCCGCGGCTCCGCTTGGAGGTGCGACGACGTTTCCGGAGCACAAACCGATTGCTGGGTTTGTTCCGCTTGCGGGTCTTGAGGCCGAGGGCCGGCTTACCCCAGGGGGTAACAGGACCAGAACGACCGATCGGAGCGCGGCCCTCGCCACCACCATGGGGGTGATCGCAGGGGTTCATCACGCTGCCTCGCACCTGCGGGCGACGACCCAGCCAGCGGCGACGACCGGCCTTACCCAGGCTGGTGTTGCGCACTTCCGAGTTGCCCACTTCGCCGAGGGTGGCGTAGCACTCACGGCGCACCAGGCGCACCTCGGTGGAGGGCAGCTTGAGGGCGACGTAATCGCCTTCCTTCGCCATCACCTGGGCGCTGGCACCAGCGGTGCGCACCATCTGGCCGCCACGACCGGCATACAGCTCAACGCAGTGAACGCTGGAGCCGAGGGGGATGGCGGAGAGGGGCAGAGCGTTGCCGTTCTCGATCGGAGCCTCAGGGCCCGACACCACGGTGGAGCCCACAGCCACACCGGCCGGAGCCAGGATGTAGCGCTTCTCGCCATCGGCGTAGAAGAGCAGCGCCAGACGGGCGTTGCGGTGCGGGTCGTAGTGGATGGCAGCCACCTTGGCGACCACACCGTGCTTGTCACGGCGGAAGTCGACCAGGCGGTAGAGGCGCTTGTGGCCACCACCGCGGTGACGGCAGGTGATCACACCGCGGTTGTTGCGGCCTTTGCGCTGGTGCTTGGCCACCACCAGGCCCCGTTCGCGACCGCGGCCGGTGACTTCAGCGAAGTCGCTGGCGACACGGGTGCGGGTGCCGGGGGTGATGGGGCGGTACTTACGGATTCCCATGATTCGTTAAACCCCTCAGGCTTCAGGGAACAGCTGGATGGCGTTGCCATCGGCAAGACGCACCACGGCTTTTTTCACCTGGGCACGCTTGCCGGCGAAACGACCGACGCGACGGGACCGACGCGGAGGATTCATGGTGCTGACGCCGACGACCTTGACGTCGAACAGCTGCTCGACGGCGGCCTTGATGTCGGGCTTGGCAGCGCGGTGGTCCACCTCGAAGGTGTACTGGTTCTGCTCAATGGCCCGGGTGGCCTTCTCAGTGATCAGCGGCCGGCGGATCACATCCGCCAGACGACCGTTAAAGCGTTCAGTCATCGCCGTAGACCTCCTGAATCTTCGCGAGCGCTTCCTCGCTCACCACCAGATGGTTGGCGTGGAGCAGATCGAACACGTTGAGCTGATCAGCGGCGATCAGCTTCACCTTTTCAAGGTTGCGCACCGAACGGCGCACCACCTCGCTGGGGGCATCCAGCACCACCAGCACCTTGGCGCCATCGGCGATGCCGAAGCGGCCCAGGGCTGCCGTGATTTCTTTGGTCTTGGGGGTGTCCAGACCAGCAGCGAAGCCCTTCACCACCGTGATGTCGGCGGCGCGGCTCATCAGCGCGGTGCGCAGGGCCAGACGACGCTCCTTGCGGTTCATCGCCAGGTTGTAGGTGCGGGGCTTGGGCCCGAATACCACGCCACCACCGGGGCGCAGGGGAGTGCGGATCGAACCCTGACGAGCGCGACCGGTGCCCTTCTGCTTGTAGGGCTTGCGACCACCACCGGCCACTTCGGCGCGGGTGAGGGTGCTGGCGGTGCCCTGACGGGCGTGGGCCAGCTGACGCACCACAGCGCGGTGCACCAGGTCGTTAGCCGATGTTTCCTTGGCGACCTTCAGCTCAAGGGTGGCCTTGCCGGCCTCCTTGCCCTGCCAATCGCGAACAACACAGTTAGCCATTTCTGTCCTCCTCAGTTCGCGGCTTTAGCGCCCACCCGCTTGGCGGGGAGGATGTTCAGCAGGGCGCCGGGCTTACCGGGCACCGAGCCCTTCACCACGAGCAGGTTGCGCTCGGCATCCACTTTCAGGATCACGAGGCCGCGGGTGGTGATTTGCTTGCCGCCGTAGCGACCAGCCATGCGCTTGCCGGGGTACACGCGGCCGGGGGTGGTGCCGGCGCCGGTGGAACCCGGTTCGCGGTGGTTCTTTGAACCGTGGGTCATGGGGCCGCGGCTGAAGCCGTGGCGCTTCTGATAACCAGCGAAACCACGACCGATGGTGTCGCCGCTCACATCGACCTTCTGGCCCGCCTCAAAGGCGGCCACGGTGATTGCACCACCGAGCTCCAGACCGTCGACGGTGTCGACGCGGTACTCCTTCAGGTGGCGCAGAGGCTCGCTGCCGGACTTGGCCAGGTGACCCTTGGCCGGCTTGTTGACGAGCTTCTCGCGGATGTCACCGAAGCCCAGCTGAACGGCGGTGTAGCCGTCGGTGCTGTCGGTTTTGAGTTGGGTAATCCGGCAGGGACCCGCCTCGATCACGGTGACCGGGATGGATCTGCCTTCGTCGTCGAAGAACTGGGACATGCCCAGTTTCTTCCCAAGAATGCCGATGGACATATGGAGGGAGAAACGCCAGCAGGACCACCACTCCTCAGGAGTGGCGTGGCTGAATCGGGTTGCGCAGTTGGGCCGGATCGGTTGGGCTGCATCCGGAGCGATCCGGGGAAGCAGCGCGCAGATTCGGTTGGGCTAGCAGCGTCGAAACAGCGGGGGCTGGGACTTGCTGGGATGCGCGGGAGACCCGTTCATCAGATTCAGCAGTTTCCCGGTGACTCGTGAGAGCCACACAGGCCCGGGAAGGCCGCCACCACTGGCGACCTTGTGCAGTGCGCTGGAGGCCCGGCTAGCGGACGGGCACAGTTGCAATTGCACAAGCGAACATGGTATCTCACGACCCGACACCCCATGGCGAGGCGGTGTCCTGCCAGACTCGCCCCAGCATCCCGCCCAGCCCATGCCCCTGCTGCTCACCGGCCGCGGATTTCGCCAGGAGCTGGAGCGCGCTGGTGCCCTCGCCCTCTACGCGCCATTAGAAGGTGGCGCCGAAACGCGTCTGCTGCGCCGGTTGCGCGCCGCGGGCTACAGGGCCCAGATCACCTCAGCCCGGGGACTGGGCGATCCCGAGGCGTTTCTGCTCCAACAGCACGGCGTGCGCCCGCCCCACCTCGGCCACCAGAGCGTGGGCCGTGGCGCAGCCGTGGGTGAAGTGCACATGGCAGCACCGCAACTCGGCCACCTCTTTGATGGCAACGCGCCGGTGTTGCTCTGGCTGCTGGAAGGGCAGGTGCTCTCCCAGGCTGAACTGGCCGCCCTGCTGGAACTCACCCGGCGTGAACCTCGCCTGAAGATTGTGGTGGAACTGGGCGGTGCCCGAGCCCTGCGCTGGCAGCCCCTCGCTTCGGTACTCGCTCAGGCCGCTTGAGCGCTCCGGCGGCTGCCGAAGCCGCCCTGGCGGCCGGCCGCTTTGTGAAGCTGATCTGCGGCGCCGGCAACCAAGACCTGGCCGCGATTGAAGATCTCTGTGCCGTGTACAGCCTGGCGGGCGTGCACTGCATCGATGTGGCCGCCGATGCAGCCGTCGCTGCCGCGGCGCGGCGCGGCATGGCCTGGGCTGAGGAGCGCGGCGCCACCCGCCCCTGGCTGATGCTCAGCCTGAGCGATGGGGCTGATCCCCATTTCCGCAAGGCCAGCTTTGATCCACAGCGCTGCCCCAGCTCCTGCCCTCGGCCCTGCCAAAGGGTCTGCCCCGCCTTGGCGATTGGAGACAGCGGCGGTGTGCTGGCTGAGCGCTGCTACGGCTGCGGCCGCTGCCTGCCGGCCTGCCCTCTCGGGTTAATCAACGAGCAACAGGTGCTGCTCAGCCCGGAGGTGGTGCCGCAGCTGCTGGCGAGCGTGCAACCCGATGCCGTGGAGCTGCACACCCAAGCGGGGCGCCAGGAGGCCTTTGCCCAACGGCTGCAGCAGGTGCAGGCCAGCGGCGTGCCCCTGCAGCGCCTGGCGGTGAGCTGCGGTCTGGAGCGGGGCGCCGGCGCGAAGAGCCATCCAGACGCACCAGCTCCGGAGGCACCTCTCACTGCCCGTGAGCTGGCCGCCGAGCTGTGGCAGCGCTTCGCCTTGGTGCGCCAGGCCCAGCTCCAACCGCTCTGGCAGCTCGATGGCCGGCCGATGAGCGGCGATGTGGGCGTAGGCACAGCCCGCTCCGCCGTGAAGTTGCTGGAGGCGATCCGCCCCTGGGCCCCACCCGGCCCACTCCAGCTGGCCGGCGGCACCAATGCCAGCACCGCTGGATTGCTCGCCGACGATGCCGGCGCGGCGGGTGTGGCCTTTGGCGGGATGGCCCGCAGCCTGCTGCAACCCCTGCTGGTGGAGGCCGAGGGCCACGACCTACCGCTGCGGGACCAGCCCCACCTGCTGGCGCAGGCCTTGAGCCTGGCCAAAGCACTGATCGCGCCCTGGCAGAGCCGCTGATGGCTAGAACGCCAGTTCAGGACGCTCGGCGCCTCTGCCGGCTCAGCCACCCGTGATGGTTTCCGCTCCGATCAGCCCCCAGCGCATCACCGACGACCTCGACCGCCTGCTGGAGGTGCTGCCTGAGGCCGTGCGCCAGGCCCTGGCCCCGCCTGAGGCCCGCGAGCAATTGCTGGAGGTGGTGCTGGATCTGGGGCGCGTTCCCGAGGCCCGCTACCCCGGACGGGCCGTGGGCCTGGGCGATGCCGTGGTGGAGCGGGCCGACCTGGCGGCCGTGGTGGAGCAGCTGGGCGCCTTCGGTGGCGACAACCGCGCCGGCATTGAGCGCACCCTGCACCGCATCAGCGCCATCCGCAACCGCACCGGCACGATCGTGGGCCTCACCTGCCGTGTGGGGCGAGCCGTGTTCGGCACGGTGGCAATGGTGCGCGATCTGATGGATTCGGGCCAATCGCTGCTGCTGATGGGCCGCCCGGGCGTGGGCAAAACCACGGCCCTGCGTGAAATCGCGCGGGTACTGGCCGATGAGCTGGGCAAGCGGGTGGTGGTGATCGACACCAGCAACGAGATCGCTGGCGATGGCGACATTCCCCACCCCGCCATCGGCCGGGCCCGGCGCATGCAAGTGGCCCGCCCTGAACTGCAGCACCAAGTGATGATCGAGGCCGTGGAAAACCACATGCCGGAAGTCATCGTGATCGATGAAATCGGCACGGAGTTGGAAGCCCAGGCCGCGCGCACCATCGCTGAGCGCGGCGTGATGCTGGTGGCCACGGCCCACGGCAATGAACTGGCCAACCTGGTGAAAAACCCCACCCTCAGCGACCTGGTGGGGGGCATTGAATCGGTGACGCTCGGCGATGAGGAGGCCCGGCGACGACGCAGCCAGAAAACCGTCCTGGAGCGCGCGGCTGAACCCACCTTCCCGCTGGCGGTGGAGATGCACACGCGCAACCGCTGGCTGGTGCACCGCGATGTGGCCCGCACCGTGGATCTGCTGCTGCGGGGACAACTGCCGCGGCCGCAGGTGCGCGAACTTGATGGCGATGGTCGCCTGCACCTCCAGGAACCGAGCCCTCCCCAGGCCCTGATCCGCCCCGAACCAGCCCAGGGCGGTCGGCCGCCGCTGCCACGCCGCCCACGGGACCTGGCCCCGGTGCCGCTTCCGGATCCCGTGGCTGCTCCTGAGCCCGAACCAGCACCGGATGAAGCCCAAGCCGGCGCCCCCCAATCGCCCTTGCTGCTCTACGGGGTCGGCGTGAGTGCACTGCTGCTGGAGCAGGCGATCCGCAGCCGCCGCCTGCCGGTGCAGTGCGTGGAGACCGTGGAGGAGGCCGATGTGGTGCTGGCTCTGCGTCAACACCTGGGCCAGCAACCGGAGCTGCGTCGCCGCGCTCAGCAGGCCGGCGTACCAATCCTGGTGATCAAGGCCGACACCCTGCCGCAGGTACAACGGGGCCTCGAGCGGCTGCTGCAGCGGCGAGAGCCGGCGGAACCGCCCCAGGCCGAGCCAGGCCGCAGCGGCGCCGACGACGATCTGGCCGCCCTGGAGGAGTGCCGCTTAGCCGTGGAGCAGCTCGTGCTGGCCAAGGGGCAACCGGTGGAATTGCTGCCCCGCAGCGAGCGGGTGCGTCGCCTGCAGGCGGAGCTCGCCGCTCGCTATCAGCTGGCCACCGCCGACTTCGGCAGCGGCCGCCAGCAGCGGCTGCGCATCTTTCCGCGCTGACGGCGGGAGCAAGATTGGCCGGCGAGATTGACGAAGGTCGACCCGCTGTGGGTAACTATCTGAGTGCTCGCACAGCAGCGCCTCGGCGCCTGACCTGAGCGACTCGTTGGGCCGTCGCCAAGTGGTAAGGCAGCGGGTTTTGGTCCCGCCATTCCTAGGTTCGAATCCTAGCGGCCCAGTTTTCAGAGCTTCCAGCCATGGCTGATGCGCCACTGCTGGTGTTCGATTTCGATGGCGTGCTGGTCGATGGCATGGCCGAGTACTGGTGGAGTGCCCGCCGCGCCGCCCTGGCACTCTGCCCCCAGTGCACGCTGCCCGAGCAGGCACCCCCCGGGTTCAGCCAACTGCGGCCGCTGATCCACAAGGGCTGGGAAATGGTGCTGGCCGCTCTGGAGCTCTCCAGGCCGGAGCTCAACCTGCCCGATTACCTCAGCCATTACGACCGCCATCTCCAGGCCGCACTGGTGCGCTGGCAGGTTGAGCCCTACACCCTGCAACGCAGCCTTGAAGCGCTGCGCCAGGAGGCGATCGACACCAACCCCGAGGCCTGGCTGGCTCTGCACCAGCCCTACCCCGGCGTGATCGAACGGTTGCAGGCCCTGAGCCAAGGCGGCAGCCCCTGGCGGGTGCTGACCACCAAGGGCGGCGCCTTCGCTCAGCAACTGCTGCAGGCCTACGGGCTGGAGCCCGAAGCCGTGGATGGCCACGAGCAGGGCAGCAAGCCCGAGGTGCTGCTGCAGCTGAGCCGCCAGCGGTCTCACCCGATCTGGTTTGTAGAAGATCGCCGGCCCACCCTCGAGGCCGTTCGCGCCACCGCAGGACTCGAGGCCGTGCGCTGCTTCCTGGTGACCTGGGGCTACCTGGCCCCCGGCGACCTGGCGGACCTCCCAGCCGGCATCAGCCCCCTGGAGCCGGAGCAGTTCGCCGCACCCCTGGCGAGCTGGCCCTGATCCGCTAGCGTACGCCTGTACTACAGCCAGGTGAAGCCCTCAGCGGTGAAACATCTGGCGCCTGCGGTGGCACTTCTGTTGATGAGGTCGCCCAGGATGAGCTCGGTTCCGCCGGCTCACTGCACCGCGGCCTGCCCCCATCGCTGAATCGCAGACATGCCAGCCGACACCAAAACCAGCAGCCCCGCCGCTGGCGCCTCCAACACCAACCCCGAGCGCGATAAGGCCCTGGGCCTGGTGCTCAACCAGATCGAACGCAACTTCGGCAAGGGCTCGATCATGCGCCTGGGGGATGCCTCGCGCATGCGGATCGAAACCAGCCCCACCGGCGCCCTCACCCTCGACCTGGCCCTGGGCGGCGGCTACCCCAAGGGCCGTGTGGTGGAGATCTACGGCCCGGAGAGCTCCGGTAAAACCACCCTCACCCTGCACGCCATCGCCGAGGTGCAGCGCCGCGGTGGCGTGGCCGCCTTCGTCGACGCTGAGCACGCCCTGGATCCGGTGTACGCCGCCGCCCTGGGGGTCGATATCGAGAACCTGCTGGTCTCCCAGCCGGATACCGGCGAAATGGCGCTGGAGATCGTGGACCAACTGGTGCGCTCCGCCGCCGTCGACATCGTGGTGGTCGACTCGGTGGCCGCCCTCACCCCGCGCGCTGAGATCGAAGGCGAAATGGGTGATCTGGCGGTGGGCAGCCAGGCGCGTTTGATGAGCCAGGCGATGCGCAAGATCACCGGCAATATCGGCAAATCCGGCTGCACCGTGATCTTCCTCAACCAGCTGCGCCAAAAGATCGGCGTGACCTACGGCAACCCGGAAACCACCACCGGCGGCAATGCCTTGAAGTTCTATGCGTCGGTGCGCCTCGACATCCGCCGCATCCAGACCCTCAAGCGCGGCACCGAGGAATACGGCATCCGCGCCAAGGTAAAGGTGGCCAAAAACAAGGTGGCCCCGCCCTTCCGCATCGCTGAGTTCGACATCCTGTTCGGCCGCGGCATCAGCACCGTGGGCTGCCTGCTGGATCTCGCTGAAGAGAACGGCGTGGTGGTGCGCAAAGGCGCCTGGTACAGCTACGAGGGCGACAACATCGGCCAGGGCCGCGACAACACGATCACCTGGCTCGAGCAAAACCCTGAGCCGAAGGAACAGATCGAGCGCCAGGTGCGCGAGAAGCTGAGCGAAACCAGCGACTCGCTCAAACCCGTGGCCGCCGCCGCCGCTCGCCTGGCCGCCAGTGGCGCCGCTGCCAGCAGCGAGGAAGCTGTGCCAGCCGCCAGCTGAGGCAGCGGTCCAGCCCCCTTCAACGCGAAAGCCCCCGCCGATCAGCGGGGGCTTTTTTGTGCAGACGCATTCAGAGCAACTCAGACAAGTGCCCAGGGAAGCTGCTTCAGGCGCTGATCACGGCCGCGGCCTGGGCTGACTGGGCATGCAGGGCCGCAGCCACACGCTCGAGTTCCTGAATGGCTTCTGCACCCTCGAACTTCACCAGCTCGTGCCCATTGCGGGATTCCACCCAGCTGATGCCGTAGTCGGACACAAGAAAACGCACCATGTGGCCATCGCCGAGATCGGCCACAAAGGAAGCGCCATGACCATCACGGTCATCACCACAGACATAGCAAGTGGCGGCAAAACCCTGTTGCTGCAGACCATCGGCGAGAGCGCGAAGGCTCATCACCAGATCTTCCACAACCGATCGATAGTGCTCAGCCAGACGCGCGAACATGGGCGTAGAGCATTGAATAGAGGGATCCTAAGCTTTTCTTCAGGATTGCGTGGGTAGGAATACTCAGCGCGGCGACTCTGTCACCGTTTGCCGACGCATCGGGATCAGTGGTGATCAGCCATCCGCCAGGGCCCACCAGCCGGCAGCCGGGCCGATGAAGCGCACAATCACCCAAAACAGCACCAGAGCCGCGATCCCAATCCAGGCACCGCGGGTGGTGATCTGCACAAATTGCTCGCCCTGGCGCTGGGTGAGGGGCAACCAGGGCGCCAGGCGCGGTGAGGTATCGACAGGCTTGGTCTTGGCCGGCTTGGGCCGCGGGGGCAATCCCTGTTCAGCGCGGCGCTTGGCCTCTCCCATCGAGCCTGTTCGCATCAGCGCCCCAGGGTAGAGGGCTTAATCGGGCCGCAACCGCGTCAACGCCACCCAAGGCTCGAGTGCCTCCAACACCGTGCGCCCCCAGCCCCGGCGGCGCAGGCGCCCATCCAGCACCGCCAGCCGGCCGCTGTTGCGCCGCACGCCGGCCACGGCCAACTGCAGCCGCTGCAGCGACTCCGGCAACAGCAGCTCCCGAAACCAATCGCGGCCCCGCAGGCGCAGCGCCGACACCCGGGCTGCCGTGAGGGGATCCTCCAGGCTGGCGATCGGCAAGGTGGCGGCCACCAGCTGCGCAGGCAGAGGCAAGCGCTCCTGATGCTCGAGCCACCAGCTCCAGGCGCAACAGATCACACCATTGCTCTCCGGCGCCGTGAGCTGATGCCCCACCCGGGAGCCGAATTCAGCCGCCAGCGCGCTGGTGAGCCGCAGGCGCTGGCCTTCGTCGTCCACCAGCACCACCGTCAGCCCGCTCTGCCCGAGCACGAGCCGGCGGCACTGATCCAGCAGATGGGTGTCGTAATGGGGGGCATTGGGCAGGGGCTGCCCCTGGGGCGCAAACAGCGGTAGGGGATCCAGCAGCGGCGGATCCGCCAGGCTTAACTCCACCTGGGGGGTGAAACCCAGCACCGGGCCCTGGGCCTCTGGCCAGGGGCCCACCAACACCACGCCGCGGCTGTGCAGCAACCCGGGCAGTTCAGCCAGGGGCTGCAGGGGCTGGCGATGCCATTGCCACTGCAAAACGGTGGGATTCACCTGGGCCCAGCTGGTCCAAGCCTCGCCGCTGCTCTCCAGCCAGCGGGGCCAGGGATCGGGCAAGGGGCCAAGCAACGCCAAGAGCTGCCGCAGGGGGGCTTCCTCCTCGGGCGCGATCGCCACCTGCTGATGGGGGCCGCAGGGCCGGGCCAACAGGCGCCGGCTGAGGCGTTCATGCAACTGCAGCAACGTCGCCGCCGCCGAAGGAAGGCTGCGGCGGAGCTGTTCCCAATGCTCCGTCTCGATCACCACGGCCAAGGCCTCGCGCAGCAGAGGCTCCAGTAGCTCCCCCTCCGGCACCACCAATTGGCGGTCCTCCAGAGCACCAGAGCTCCAGGCCTGCGTCAGCTGCTCGTGCTGGAGCAGCCACAACCGGCCAGCCGGTGGGGGCTGGGACCCTTCCCAGCAGGCCAGCTGCAGGCCCACCGCCTCCAGCCGCGGCAGTTCCACCTGCAGCAGCCGTTGGCGCAACGCCGGGCTCACCAGCATCGCCACACCCTCGGAGTGCAGCGCCAGGGGCACCAGCAACCCCAACAGCCAGCTGGGATCACTGCCTGGAGCCAGGCGGATCAGGGTCTGGTCGCCGCGGCGGAGGCTGCGGGCCACCAAACGGCTCAAGGTGAGGTGATGGGGCCAGCGCGGTTCACCGGCCTGGCGGAGCAAGGCCTTGAGTTGATGGTGGGCCCGCGCTTCCAGCATCGTGAAAGCGTAGGAAGCTGGCCAAAAGCCACTGTTCAGAGATGACATCCAGCCAAGGGGAGTCCGCCCAGGGCCCGGGCGCTCTGCACGCACGGCCCGTGGGCCTCGTGGGGTTGGGGCTGATCGGTGGATCGCTAGGGCTGGATCTGCAAGCCGCGGGGCTGGAGGTACGGGCCCTGGTGCATCGCGAACGCACCGCCGAGCGGGCGCGGGAGCGCCGGCTGGCCAATCGGATCGACACCAACCCAGCGGTGCTGCAGGGCTGCGGCCTGATCGTGCTGGCCCTTCCACTCGATCGCCTGTTGGATCCAGCGGCGGAGCTGCTGGCCGCCCTGCCCAGCGATGCCGTGATCACTGACGTGGGCTCAGTGAAGCAACCGGTGCTCGAGCGCTGGCAGCCGCTGCATCCACGCTTCGTGGCCAGCCATCCGATGGCTGGCACCGCTGAAGCCGGCGTGGAAGCAGGTGTACGGGACCTGTTTAGCGGCCGCCCCTGGGTGGCCACCCCCACCGCCAGCACCGACCCCGCTTCCCTTGCCCTGGTGCAGGAGCTCGCCGCCACCGTGCAGGCCCAGTGGCTCTGCTGTGACGCCACTGCCCACGACCAGGCAGTCGCCCTGATTTCGCACATGCCCGTGCTGGTGAGCGCAGCGCTACTCGAAACCGCAGAACGGGGCGGCCAGGCCGCCGCTGCTGACACCCTGGTGCGGCAACTGGCCTCCAGTGGCTTTGCCGACACCAGCCGCATCGGTGGGGGCAACCCGGAACTGGGCACCCTGATGGCCCGCTGCAACCAAGAGGCCGTGCTGCAGGCGATCCAGCACTACCGCCAACAACTGAGCGAGCTAGAAGCGCTGGTGGAGCAGAACGCCTGGCCGGCCTTGCAGCAGCGGCTCGAACACTGCCAGGCCTTGCGCCCTGAGTTCCTCTAGGGCGCCAGCTGCAGCTCACGGCCTGCGGCGGCGAGCAGCTGCCGGCAAGCGGTGAAGGCCGAGAGGCTCACCCCCGCGGTGCCCTCACCCGGATAAATCGCATCACCGCAGAGCCAGAGACCCGGCAGAGGCGTACGGCTGGCCAAGCCGAACGGGCCAAAGCGGCTCGGGTGCTGCCCCAGCCCCCCCACAAAACCGAATGGCCGGCCCGTCCAACCGGAGAAACCCCGGGGCGTGGCCAGTTCAACGTGCAGGTAATGCTCGGGCTGGAGGCCCAGCAGCTGCTGCAAGCCAGCCTGAATCCCGCTCAGGGCCTTCTGTTTGCGCGCTTGATAGTCGGCCTCCGGCAAGCCAAACCAGGGCTTGGCTGGGGTGAACACGCTGGCAATCACGGTGGCCTGCCCGGCCGGGGCGCGGCCATCGCCCTCGGCACTGATCGATACGAACAAGTTGCCGGGCTCAGCCCACTCCAACTGGGCATGCAGCCCCAGATGCTGGGGCAGGCAAGAGCGGGGCACGGCGCCGTAGAGCACCACCGCACCGGAAGGATCAGGGAAGCCAGCAATCCGCTGGCGATAGGCCTCCGGCAGATGCTCGCCCAGTAGCTCAGGCAGCAGCTGCGGCGGAAGGGTGTTCACCACCTGATCGGCCTGCAGCGCAAAGGGCCGCTGCGCTGCCGCCTGCCCGTTCAGCTGCCAGCCAGCTGCTACGGGCTCAAGGCTCTGCACACGGTGGCGCAACCGCAGCCGGCCACCGGCCTGGGCGAGCGCCTGCTCAAGGGCGGTGCTGAGCGCCTGCATCGAGCCCTGCAGATGCCAGAGGCCCAGGGGGGCCTGGGCCATCGCCAACACGGTGGCGCCATAGAGGGCCGCGGTGCGATCGGCGGGCTCCTGGGAATAGAGCTTCAGCTGCAGATCGAGAAAGCGGCGCAGGCGCTGATCGCGGCCGCAGCCGCAGAGCACCAGCAGGTCGGCGACCGTGGCACCCACCAATGCACCACTGGCGAGGCTGCCGGGGCCTACCGCACCCAGCAACTGGCGAAGATCCCAGAGGCTGCGGGGAGGCAGCACCGGATCACGGCCGGCGAAGGCCCAATTGCTGCGATGCAGCCAGGCACACAACTGCCAGAAGCGCTCACTGCCGGGGAACTGGCGCTGCCGCTCCTGCTGCCAGCGCTGGGGGTCGCGCCAGAGGGCGATGGGCTCGTGTTCCCCGGCAAGCTGCACGCTGCAGCCGGGATCCAGCGGGGTGGCCGCCGGCAACGGCAGGCCGAAATGGCGAAACAGGCGCTCATGGATTCCGCCCGGCTCAAACCCAGCCACCTGGGTGGCGCCCGCATCAAAGGTGTAGGGACCCCGGCGGAAGGTGCCGGCGCAACCGCCGCTCTGGCTGTGGGCTTCCAGCAGCTCCACCTGCAGCCCCTCAGCGGCCAACACAGCTGCAGCAGTGAGGCCGGCAATGCCGCCCCCCACCACCGCCACATCACAACGGCTCACCATCGCGGCATGCTGGCAGCGCGCGCGTCGGGATCGGCCATGCAGCAGCAGGTGATGGCGCGCTGGCTGGCGCAGCAGGGGCTCGAGCTAGCGGCGATGCAACCGGTGGGCGGCGGCTGCATCCATCGCGCCTGGCAACTGGAGCTCAGGGATGGCAGCCGGCGCTTTGCCAAAACCAACCGCGCCGCTCTGCTGCCGGTGCTGGAGGCCGAGGCCGACGGCCTGGCCGCCCTGCAGGCCGCTGCAGGCAGCGCAGGCTCCGCAGCAGATCTGCCCACGATTCCTGAGCCCCTGGCCCTCGCCGAGCTTGAGGGTGAAGCGGTGTTGCTGCTGAGCTGGCTCGATCTGGGCGGCAGCCATAAGCAGGGCTGGCGAGAGTTGGGCAGAGGCCTTGCGCGGCTGCACCGGGCAAGCCTCAACAGCGGCGACGGGCGCTTTGGCTGGCACCGCAGGAATTTCATCGGCTCAGGCCCGCAACACAACAACTGGCATTGCAGCTGGGCTGAGTTTTTCAGCGAACAGCGCTTAGTGGTGCAGCTGCAGCTGGCAGCAGAGGCGGGCCGGGCGATACCCCAGGCTCAAGCGCTGCTGGAGGAGGTGCCCCACTGGCTGGCCGCTCATGAACCGGAGGCCTGCCTGGTGCACGGCGATCTCTGGAGCGGCAATGCCGGATTGCTCCATGGCGGCGGCGGCGCCGTGTTTGATCCAGCGGTGTACCGGGGCGATCGCGAAGTGGATCTGGCGATGGCCCGCCTCTTTGGCGGATTTCCAGCGGCCTTCTTTGAGGGTTACCAGCAGGAATGGCCGCTACCCGCAGGCCACCAGCAGCGCGTGGAGCTCTACAACCTGTATCACCTGCTCAACCACGCCAACTTGTTCGGCGGTGGCTACTGGCATCAAAGCGCCGCTTGCATCCAGGAGCTACTGCGCTCCTGGAGCTGACGGCGCTGAAGGAAGGAGCCCTGGCTCAGCCCAGGTATTCCTTACGCAGGCTCTGCACCTTGGTGATCACAGCGGAGCGCTTATCGCTGGTGGTGAGGTTCTGCCAGCTCCATTGGCCCACCACCACCAGGCCCAGCAGCTCCAGCAGGCCGGGCACCACGGGCAGCAGGTTGATGGTGTCGATCACGCCCTTGATCAACACCTGGGCGACGATCACCACCACAAGCACGCCCACACCCTTGCCGATGCGGCCCATCTGGCTCCAATCGACCTTGTCGAGGGTCTCGTTCACCTTGCTGAGCACTTCGCTGTAGCGCTCGGTGAAGCTGGCGCCGGACTCATCAGCAGGGCTGGCCTGGTCCTTGAGGTCGGGGGTCTCGACGGTCATCGGCCAGGTCATGAATTATTACTTCGCCATAAGGTATCCGGGTGCGTGCACTAATGCCAGAGCACCTGCAGTTCGATGGGCATTGCCTGATCGTTCTGGAGCGCACCCTGCAGGCCGCAGAACCCGAGGAGGGCTGCGCCTTGCTGCTGGGCACCCGCAGCAGCACCACCCTGCGGGTGCAATGGATCTGGCCTTGCCGCAACGTGTGGCAACCAGCCCAGGAGCGACCTCAGCGCTTCAGCCTTGACCCGCGCGAACAGCTGCTGGCCCAGCGCTGGTGCCGCAGCCGCGCACTCACGGTGCTCGGCGCTGCCCACAGCCATCCGACCAGTGCTGCCGTGCCATCGCCTACCGACCGGCAGCTCTGCGTGGGCCCCACCCTGATGGTGATCCGCAGTGGGCTCGAGCCAACCAGTGCGGCCCTGCGCGCCTGGTGGATGCAGGAGGGGTATGGCAGCTCAGCCCTGGCGGAGCCCCAAGAACTCACGATTGAGCCGCCGGCAGCGACCGCAGGGGCCGGGCATTTGGGAGAGTAGGGAGCTGGACAGCGTTTCGCTCGCCCCATGCTTCCCCCCGACACCACCGGCATCGAGCTCAGCCCCGATGAGGTGGCCCGCTTTGCGCGCCATCTGATCCTGCCGGAGGTGGGCATGGAGGGGCAGAAGCGCCTCAAAGCCTCCTCGGTGCTGTGCGTGGGCACCGGTGGCCTCGGCTCACCGCTGCTGCTGTACCTGGCGGCAGCCGGCGTGGGCCGCATCGGCATCGTGGACTTCGATGTGGTGGATCACTCCAACCTGCAGCGCCAGGTGATCCACGGCACGAGCTGGGTGGGCAAGCCCAAGATCGAATCCGCCAAGGCGCGGATCCTCGAGATCAACCCCCACTGCCAGGTGGATCTCTACGAAACGGCACTCACCAGCGAGAACGCTCTGGAGATTGTTCGCCCGTACGACATCGTCTGCGACGGCACCGACAACTTCCCCACCCGCTACCTGGTGAACGACGCCTGCGTGCTGCTGGGCAAGCCCAACGTGTACGGCTCGATCTTCCGGTTTGAAGGCCAGGCCACGGTGTTCAACCTGGATGCCGAAAGCCCCAACTACCGCGACCTCTTCCCGGAGCCCCCGCCGCCGGGCATGGTTCCCTCCTGCGCCGAAGGCGGTGTGGTGGGTGTACTGCCCGGAATCATCGGCGTGATCCAGGCCACCGAAGCGGTGAAGATCATCACCGGCATCGGCACCACCCTCAGCGGCCGCCTGCTGCTGTTCGATGCCCTGGGCATGAAGTTCCGCGAGCTGAAGCTGCGGCCCAACCCGGAGCGCCCGGTGATCGACAAACTGATCGACTATCAGGAGTTCTGCGGCGTGGGCGGCAGCGCTCCGGGCCAAGAAGAGGCCGGCGCGGTGGACAACATCAGCGTGAGCGAGCTCAAGGTGCTGCTCGATGGCGACACCAGCGGCATGGTGTTGATCGACGTGCGCAACCCGCCTGAAGCGGAGATTGCCGTGATCCCTGGCGCCACCTTGATCCCCCTCGATCAGATCGAGAACGGCACCGCCGTGGACCGCGTGAAAGACCTGGCCGCCGGCAAAACCCTCTACGTGCACTGCAAGCTGGGCGGCCGCAGCGCCAAGGCCCTAATTGCTCTCAAGCGCCACGGCATCGAAGGCATCAACGTGGCCGGCGGCATCGACGCCTGGAGCCAAGAGGTGGACAGCTCAGTGCCGCGCTACTGATCCAGCCGCAACAGCCGATCAGCCCTTGCTTCAAGGCCGGGGCTGATCAACCAGCTGCTCAGTAATCCACGCCACGCTTGAGATCCACGCCACGCTCGGCGTAGTGCTTGTGGCACACCATCTCGGAGTGCACGCTGGCCAGATCGAAATAGGCCGGTGGGTGCTTGCAGCGGCCCGTGAGGATCACCTCAGTTTCCGAGGGCTTGCGCAACAGCGTTTGCACGATCGGCTCCACCGGCAACAGCTCGAGATCCACGGTGGGGTTGATCTCATCGAGGATCACGGTCTTGTAGAGGCCGCTGGAAATCGCAGCTCTGGCGATCTCCCAGGCCCGCTCGGCCTCCACGTAGTCGATCGGCTGCTGCTGGCCGCGCCAGACGATGGCATCACGACCCGAGCGCAGGTGATCCACCAGGTGGGGATAGCTCTCGCGCAGGGCCGCAATCGCCGCATCTTCGGTGTAGCCGCTGCCGCCTTTGAGCCACTGCAGGATCAGCACCCGGTGGCTCTTGTCCTGGCTGATGCCGCGGCCGATGGCCTGCAGGGCCTTGCCCAGGGCGCTGGTGGATTTGCCCTTGCCCTCTCCTGTGTACACCTCGATGCCATCGATGCCGGCCGCGAGTGCTTCTCCATCGAAATCGGCAGGAGGGGTGTCTTGGCGGCGGTGGGCGCGCATCTCTGAATGGAGATCGGCGATCTGCACGAGCGAACGCGGGGCGCCGCGGCCGGTCACGATCACCTCCATACCGGCGGGTTTGGCGGCCAGGGTGCGCACCACCTCGTCCACATCGAGCAGGCCCAGATCCAGAACGGGGTTGAGCTCATCGAGCACCACCACCGAATAGAGATCGCTCGCAATCGCGCCCTTGGCGATCGTCCAGCCGCGCTCGGCCTCCTGGATATCGATGCGCGTGACCTGATCAGCCCCGAAGAACTCACCACGGCCGGTGCGCACCTGATCAATCAGATGGGGAAAGCCCTGCTGCAGCGCCTCAATCGCGGCGTCTTCGTCGTAGGCGCGGCCGGGCCCCTTGAGGAAGCGCAGCAGCAGCACGCGCGTTTGCTTCTGCTCGCAGATGCCGAGGCCAATCGTGCGCAGCACCACACCCAGGGCTGCCTGGCTCTTGCCCTTGCCCTCACCGTCGTACACGTGCAGCTGGCCGTGGCTGCGCTCACTGCTGCCGGCAGCGGTGCGGATACCGATGCCACGCCCGGTACCGCGGCTTGTTGTGGTGGCGGAAGTTGCCTGCGGGGCCATGGCCAAGCCACTTACCGTCGGACTCTAACGAGGGCTTCTAGGGAGCCATCGCCAGCGGTTTGCAGCGCTGATGCCGGCACAGCACCCCACCGTGGACGGGCTCGAGCCCGCTTGGCAGCAGGCCCTGGCGGACCTGCGCGCCAGCATCGCCCGCCAGCCGGCGGCCTTGGTGGCCTACTCCGGCGGGGTCGACAGTGCCCTGGTGGCAGCGATCGCCGCGGAACAGCTGGGTGCACAAGCCCTAGCGATCACGGGGGTGTCACCGGCGCTGGCACCACACCTGCGCGAAGAGGCCCAACTGCAGGCGCAGTGGATGGGCATCGAGCACCGCGAAATCGCCACCTCAGAACTGAACGATCCGGCCTACAGCAGCAATCCGGCCGATCGTTGCTACGCCTGTAAACGAGAGCTCCACACCCTCCTGGCCGAGATGCGCGATGCCGCCGCCGCTGCAGGATTCGAGGCCGCCGTGGTGCTCGATGGGGTTAACCACGACGATCTGGGCGATCACCGCCCCGGCATCCGCGCGGCCCAGGAACGCGGCGTGATCTCCCCCCTGGCGGAGCTCGGCATCAGCAAAGCCGGGGTGCGCGCCATCTCCAGGGCCCTGGGCTTCCCCTGGTGGGATAAGCCGGCGCAGCCCTGCCTGGCCTCTCGCTTTCCCTACGGCGAGGTGATCAGCGCCGAGCGCCTGCAACGGGTGGCCCGCGCTGAAGCCTGGCTGCGGCAGCGGGGCTTTGCAGAGCTGCGGGTGCGCAGCCAAGGGGAGGCCGCCCGCATCGAACTACCACCCGATCAGCTACCGGCCTTGCTCGACACGCAGCTCCGACCAGCGCTGGTGACGGCCTTCCTCGAGCTGGGCTTCACCGCCGTGAGCCTGGATCTCGAGGGTCTGGTGAGCGGCAAACTCAACCGCGCTCTGCCGCAGCCCTGAGATGCAAGGCCACGAGATGCAGATCGCCACGCTGTTTGTGGCTGTGGCGCTGGCGGCCTGGCTGCCATCCCTGCTGCCCTGGCTGGCCATTCCGGCACCGGTGCTGGAATTGCTGCTCGGCATCGCCATCGGCCCCCATGGCTTCAACCTCAACAGCAATGGTCCGGTGATCACCTTGATCTCCACGCTGGGGATGGCGGTGCTGTTCCTGCGGGCCGGCTTTGAAGTGGAGCCGGAGATGGTGCGCGGCCGGGCCCTGAAGCTGGCCTGGAACGGCTGGCTGGCTTCTGCGGGTTTCGCCGTTGTGGCAGCGGCGGGGCTGGTGATCGCAGGAGCGTTCCCGGCCGGAGCCTGGCCATGGATCGCCCTGGCGCTGAGCACCACAGCCCTTGGCGTGGTGCAGCCCCTGCTGCGCGACCGCGGCTCGCTACCGGATGGATACGGCCAAACCCTGGTGGTGGCGGCGGGATTCGGCGAAGTGATGCCCACACTGCTGCTCAGCCTGGTGGTGGCCCGGGCTGATCGCATCGCGGATCAGGGGCTGGCGATCCTGGGCTTCAGCGGGCTGTGCGCCCTGTTGCTCTGGCTGGTGATCCGCCACCGACACCGCTGGGAAGGCTTTGTGGAGCGCACCATGCACGATTCGGCCCAGCTGCCGATCCGCCTGGTGATGGGGCTGCTGGTGTTGATGGTGGTGATCAGCAACCTGGTGCAGATCAACCTCGTGCTGGGGGCGCTGGTGACCGGCGTGCTGCTGCGCTTCGGCACCAACACATCCCATCAACAAGCCCTGGCCGATCGCCTGGATGGCCTGGGGAGTGGCTTTCTGATCCCACTCTTTTTCATCCAATCCGGGATGCTCCTCGATTTCAGCGTCCTGGCACGGGATCCCCTCTCCATCGCCTGGATCCCGGTGGTGGCGGCGCTGATGCTGCTGGTGCGCGGCGGGCCGATGTGGTGGCTGGATCGCCCTTGGCTGCCGCAGCGGGCGCGCCTAGCCCTCGCCCTCGACTGCGGCACGCAGCTGCCGCTGGTGGTGGCCATTGCCATGCTTGCGCTGCAGCGCCAGGTGCTGACCTCAACCCAATCCACCCTGCTGGTGGCAGGCGCGATGCTCACCGTGCTGGTGTTTCCAGCCGCTGCAACCCGCCTGCTCAGACCGACGGCTGAGCTGCCGCGTTGATCAGCTGATCGATCAACTCAGCCTTGCGCAGGCGGCTGATGCGGCTGAGGCCCTGACGGCGAGCCATCTGCTGCAGTTCCGCCACGGTGCAGCCCTCCAATTGCGCACGCCGAGGCTGAGGTGGATGGGCAACCACGCTGTTGGCTGGCGGCGCTGCAACGGAGCGGCGCTGGGCGAGCAGGCTGATCGCCCCCAGAGCCCCTGCTCCCAGGAGCAGCACCTCGATCGCAAAGGTGAAATCGTGCATGGGTCATCGCACAAGTTGGCGGCATTACAGCCAACTTGTGCAGTCCATGCCAATCAAAAAGCCCCTTCCGAAGAAGGGGCTTCAGGGGGCTATGGAAGCTTCAGGCAGCAGCCAGAGCCGGTTCGCGCTCAGCACCAGCCACGGAACCGGGGGTTTCGCGGCGGAAGCTCTTGAGCTTGTAGTTTCCGGCGTCGAGCTCTTCACTGAGCACGATGCAGGCGCGTTCGGGCATGGTGTGGTCACCGCAGGTGAACACGTCCACAGCGGCATAGCCCGATTCAGGCCAGGTGTGGATCGAAATATGGGATTCGGCCAATAGAGCCAGCCCCGTCACACCCTGGGGGTCAAACCGGTGGGTGATCAGGTTCAGGAGAGTGGCGCCAGCACGCTTCGCAGCGGTGGTGATGGCGTTCCTGAGGAAAGCCTCGTCGTCGAGCTTGGCGGGATCGCAGTTGTACAGCTCGAGAATGCAGTGTTTACCCACCATTTCGGTGGCACTGGGTGCTTGGGGGCTCGCGGAGAAGGTCTCAGCTCCGGTCCATCCCGGGTTGGGGTGGAGGCAGGCCGCTTGGGTCATCAGATCCAGGCAAAACAGCAAATCACCTTACTGGCCGGGCCGCAGCGATCCGGCCTCAACGGTCACCACCTGCGAACGCTGATGCCAGCCGCCGCTGAAGGCCCCCAGATGCGTGGCACTCACCAGGCACTGGTGGCCCTCCCCCACAGCTTCCAACAACAGCTGCTGGCGGCCTGGATCTAGCTCCGCGAGCACGTCGTCGAGGAGCAGCAGTGGCGGTTCACCCCAAAGCTGATGCACCAGCTCCAGCTCCGCCAGCTTCAAGGCCAACACCAAGGTGCGCTGCTGCCCCGCTGATCCATAGCGGCGGGCCGGCTGATCCCCCAGCTCCAGCGCCACCTCATCGCGATGGGGGCCCACGCTGCACTGGCCAAGCCGCAGCTCCTCGGGCCGCTGCTGCCGCAGCTGCTCCAGCAGCGCATCGCGCCAAGGCCCCTCTGCCTCCTCCCCCTCCAGCTGACTGCCAGGCCGGTAACGCAGCTGCAGCTGCTCGCGGCCACCACTGAGGCGCTCCTGCCAGGCGGCCGCCAGCGGCTGCAGGCGCCGCAACGCCCGCAGGCGGCGGCGATGCAGGCGGGTGCCGATCAGGGCCATCTGCTGGTCAAACGCCTCCAGCAGCTCGGGTTGCATCCCCGCCCCCAAACCGCGCCGCAACAGTTGCGAGCGTTGCCGCAGCAAGCGGCCATAGCGGCTGAGCAGCTCGGCATACACCGGCTCGAGCTGCAGCACCACCCGATCCAGCCACTGGCGCCGCAGGGCCGGCTCACCGCGCACCAGCTCCAGATCGAGGGCGCTGAACCCCACGCAGCGCAGCGGCCCGATCAACTCATGCTGACGCTCGAGCACCTTGCCGTTGCGCCGCGCCTGGCGCCCCCCCTGAAGACGCAGCTCCAGCTCCAGCAGATCGCCCCCTTCACAGCTGGCGCTGATCAACGCCTGGCGCTCCCCCTGGCGGATCAGATCGCGATCGCTGCTGCAGCGGTGGGAGCGCAGGCTGCCCAACAGCTCCACCGCCTCCAGCAGATTGGATTTGCCCTCGCCGTTGCGGCCGATCACCAGCAACCGCGGCGCCTCAAAGGCGAGGCTCAGGCCGCTGTAGTTGCGGAACTGGCGCAGCTCCAGGCGATGCAGCCGAATGGGTCTGGGGCGCTCTGACGGCTAAGGTAAAGCCCGTGAGGTGCTGCTCCCGCGAGGGCATGTAGCTCAGTTGGATAGAGCATCAGATTCCGGTTCTGAGTGTCGGGGGTTCGAGTCCCTCCATGCTCGTGAGGTTCGGAGTAGCCCACTCACCCTCCAGCCCTGCTTCGGCAGGGTTTTTTTGTGCCTGTTCAGAGGCTGAGGCCCATGGCGCGGATGCCACCGGGATCCACCACAAAGCCATGGCGCTTGAGGGCCTCCTGAGCCATGGGCGTCGCCGCCACCGAGATGCTGCAACCCGGCAGCTCCCGCCGCAGCCGGCTCAGGGCGCTGTGCACCAGCACGATCATCAGCTGCTCCTGCTGGGCATCAGCGGGATGGGCGCTGAGGTCCCAGAGGTTGGCATTGAGGGCCAGGTCGCTGGTGACCCGCACAAAGCCCACCAGTGCACCGGAGGCATTACGCACACTCAGCTGCCAGGTGCTGCGCTGCAGCGCTGCCTCCACCCGGGGCAGCGGACGGCTGGGATCCCCGCAAGCCACGAGCAGGGCATTGAGCTCCTCCGCGAGGGGCGGCGACTCACTGCTGAGGCTGTAGCCCGGCGGCAGCGCCGGAGCCTGGGGCTGCGACCGGAAGGGAATCAACAGGGAGTCGAGCACCGCGCGTCCTCAGCCGGTGTTGCGCATGCCAGCGGCAATGCCATTGATGGTGAGCAGGGCTCCGCGCAGCAGCTCGCTGCGGCTGTAGGTGCGGCCGTCGTCGCTGGCGGCGGCTTCGCTCATGGGGGGCTGGCGGTTCTGATCCCGCAGACGACGCAGCAGGGCCACCTGCAGGTAGCCCAGGGGAATGATCGTGCGATTGCGCAGCTCCACCGAGAGCTGCAGGGCCGGATCGCCATCCAGCAGGCGCTGATGGCCCGTGATCGCCAGCACCAGATCGCGGGTGAGGGCAAATTCCTTGGCGATCACCCCAAAGATCTGCTCAAAGGCTTCCCGCAGCTCGGGCCGCCCCAGGGAGCGCACGTAGTGATGGGCCAGATCCAGATCCACCTTGGAGAGGGTCATCTCCACCTTGGAAATCAGCATCCGGAAGAAGGGCCAGCGCTGATAAAGCTGCTGGAACAGCTCCAGCTGCCCAGGATCGCCATCCAGCTCCTCCTGCAGAGCCGCGCCCACACCAAACCAACTGGGCAGCAGGAAGCGGCTTTGGGTCCAGCCGAACACCCAGGGGATCGCCCGCAGGCTGGAGAGGTCTTTGGCGCCGCTCTTGCGGCGGGCCGGACGGCTGGAGATCTGCAACTTGCTGATCTCCTCGATCGGGGTGACCTGCTGGAAGAAGGCCACCAGATCCGGGTTGTCGTGCACCAGGGCGCGGTAGTGGCTGCGGGAGGAGGCCGCCAGGCGAGCCATCAGCTCGTTCCAGTCAGGGGTGTCATCCACATGGCTGGTGATCAGGCTGTTCTGGATCACCGCGGTAGACACGGTTTCGAGGTTGTAAAGCGCCAGCTCGGGCAGGGAGTATTTCGAGGCGAGCACTTCACCCTGCTCGGTGATCTTGATGCGGCCGTTGAGGGTGCCGCTCGGCTGGGCCAGGATCGCCTGATAAGCAGGGCCACCGCCGCGACCCACCGACCCGCCGCGGCCGTGGAAGATGCGCAGCGCCACGCTGTGGCGGGTGGCCAGCTGCTGCAGGGCGATCTGGGCCTGGTGAATCTCCCAGTTGCTGGAGAGGAAGCCGGAGTCCTTGTTGCTGTCGGAATAGCCGAGCATCAACTCCTGCAGGGGCTTGCCGGTGGGGCTGGTGCTGGCGATCAGCTGCCGGTAGAAGGGCTCGCTGAACAGCCGCTCCATCACCGCCGGGGCGGCTTTGAGGTCTTCCACCGTTTCAAACAAAGGCACCACCAGCAGATCGGAGCGCTGCGCCATCGGATCCACCAGGCCGGCCTCCTTGGCCAGCAGCAGCACCTCCAGCAGATCCGACACCGTGTGGCTCATCGAGATCACATAGGTGCGGCAGATGCGGCTGCCGAATTCCTGCTGCAGGCGATGCACCACCCGCAGCACGTCGAAGGTTTCAGCCGTGGCCGGGCTCCACTCCACCGCAGGCGGGATCAGGGGGCGGCGGGTCTGCAGCTCGGTGAGCAGCCACTCCACCCGCTGAGCCTCCTCCATCTCGCCGTAGGGCACCGGCAGCTGCAGGTAGCGGGTCAGCTCATCGAGAGCATCGCTGTGGCGGGTGCTCTCCTGGCGGATATCAAGGCTGGCCAGGCAGAAGGCAAAGGTGTGCACCTGTGCGATCAGGTTCTCGAGGGGCTCACAGCTGAGGCCCGTGCCCTGAAGGCTGTCGTTGATCAGCTCCAGATCCGTACGGAATTCGGTCACCGTGGCGTAGTGCAGCTCCGGCGTCGGTGCGGCCGCGAGCACGCCCTGGCCGAATTCCGGCAAGGGCGGACGGGTTTCACCGGGGGCTTCCCAACCGGCACTGGCGAGCTGCTGATTGCGCTGATGGGTGAGCCGCAACCGCTCGAGCACATAGCTGAGCTTGAGGCGGTAGGGCTCGAGCCGGTAACGGGCGGCGCGCTCCTCGTAAATCTCGGGGAAACGCAGCCGGTCCATCTCCAGCGATTCGAGCAGCGGCGCGCTCACCTGGCTCCACTGCATCGAGATGCTGAGCTGATCCCGCAGATCGCCCACGGCCGCCACGTAGCGCTCGAGCATCAGCTGGCGCTGATAGCAAGCGGTGCGCCAGGTGATGTCGGGGGTGACCGACGGATTGCCATCGCGGTCGGAACCCACCCAGGAGCCGAAGGTGCAGAAGGCGTCACTGGGGGGCGCCACATCGGGGTAGGTGGCGGTGAGGGCATTGCGGATGCGCTGCCGCAACTGCGGCATGGCGCCAAACAGCACTTGTTGGAAGTAGTGGAGGGCGTAATCCACTTCATCCAGCACCGAAGGCTTGAACTGGTGCAGTTCATCGGTGCGCCACCACAGCCGGATCTCCTCCTCGAGCTGCAGGCGCAGGTTCTGATGGTCGTTGAGGTTGGTGGGCTGGCTCTGCTGCAGCTGCTGGATCAGGGCAGCGACGCGGCGCTGTTTATGGCGCACCGTGTGGCGCACGATCTCGGTGGGGTGAGCGGTGAACACCAGGCGGATGTCGAGCTCCACCAGCAGCTGCTCGATCTGGGCAGGCGGAACGCCGAGGGCCCGCAGGCGGGTGAACAACTCGCGGAATGTGGCCGGCTCGCTCTGGCTGGCCAGGGGCGGCACGAAGGGATCGTTGAGATCCTCAGGGTGATGGGCCCGCAGGCTGGCCAGGTAGCTGTCTTCCTCGATGTGCTGTTCGAGGATGTTGACCAGCTGGAAATAGAGCGAGAAGGCCCGGGCAGCGGCGATCGCCTCCGCCAGATCCATATCGCGGATCAGTTCGATGATTTCCGCAGTGGAGCGCGCCACCGCCTCCGAGTTGGACGCATCGCCGGGCACACCATCAACCGCGCAACTCAGCTCCTTCATGCGGAGCAACCGCTCCGCCTGCTGCGACGGACATTCACTGCGCAGCACCGTCTGCCAGAGGTCTTCCACCAGCTCGAGGCGCTCATCAAGCAGACGCGTGACCCTGGGCTCAACCGCGACAGCAGAGGCTTCGTTGGCGGTGAGGGTGAGCCCCATGGAACTGTGCGAGGCAGAGACGTTGGCCATGATCATCCCAAAGTGGCCACGCCGTCTGTTGCAAGCACGGCCGTGAGCTCGCTTTCGCGCTGGGCCATTTCCGCCGCACCAGCCGCGATCAAGGTCGCCACATCAGCACCGGCGCCATGGGCCGCGATCCATTGCTGTGCCTGATTGCCCTCCTGCAACACGCGCTGCAACGGCGCCAACCAGCCCTCCAGCTCCAGCTGCTGGGCCAGGGGGGCCATGGCCTCAAGCTCAGCCGCCAGCCAGTGGCGGGCCAGCAGCGGTTCGCCGCTGCGCCAGTGGCGCAGCTCCGCATCAAGGCTGCTGCGGGCAGCGGCCCGATCGTTGGCATCGGCGAGCTCGGCCAGCTGCTCGAGGCTGAGGCTGCTGGCCTGCTGGGGGTCGTGAGCCGCCGGATCGCGGAGCAGCTGATGGATGCGCAGCTCAGCGAACGCCGTGATCGCCAGCAGCAGCAGCGGATCGGCGATCAGATCACAGATGCGGATCTCAAGCCGATTGAGATCGTGGGGGCGGTTGTCGCCGTTGGGCCGCACGGAGGTCCACAGATGGCGCACGTTTTGCATGGTGCCCAGCTGCAACTGCTCCTCCACCCAGCTCACGTAGTGCTGGTGACTTGCAAACAGCGGCACCTGCTGCGGGGTAATCGGAAACTGCAGCCAGCGCTGGGAGTGGGCACCGGTGGCCTGACCATCGAGAAACGGTGAACTGGCACTCAGGGCGAGCAGCAGCGCCGCTTCGCAGCGCACCAAACGGCAGGCCGCAAACAGGGCCTCCATCTCGGTGAGGCCAAGATTGATGTGCACGCTGGCAGTCACCACCCGGGTGCCGTAGGTGGCCTCGATGTAGGCGTGATAAGGGTTGTTGGGATTGGATCGCTCGAAGCGATGGCTATCGCCGGTGCTCAGGGTGCTGCCGGGCAACATCGTGAGCTGGCGATCCGCCAGCCAGCGGCGCAGGCGCAGGCGCGGCTCCAGCAGCAGCTCCAGCTGGGTGGCGTAGCTGGCAGCCGGGGGGGTGGTGTATTCGAGGTTGCGGCAGTCGGGTTCGGTCACGAACCCATCGAGGGCCGCAGCCGCCTCCGCTGAACAACCCACCACCGTGCCGTCGGCGCGGCCGGTGTAGAGCTCCACCTCGAAGCCCTTGAGCAACAGGGGATGGCTCATGCCAGGCAGGCCAGAGCTTTGAGCATGCCGCGGGCCTTGTTGAGGGTTTCCTGAAACTCTGAAGCCGGCACTGAATCGGCCACCAGCCCAGCACCGGCCTGCACCTGCACCCGCCAGCCCCCGTTCTCGGCCGGCAGCACCACCATCGTGCGGATGGTGATGGCGGTGTTGAGGGCACCACTGAGATCCATGGCGCCGTACACACCGGAGTAGGGCCCGCGTGCATCGGGTTCGAGGGCGTTGATCAGCTGCATGGCGCGGATCTTGGGGGCGCCGCTCACGGTGCCCGCAGGGAAGGAGGCCATCAGCAGATCCCACACATCGCGCGAGGGATCGAGGAGACCTTCCACTTCACTCACGATGTGCATCACGTGGGAGTAGCGCTCAATCACCATCAGCTCACTCACGCTCACGCTGCCGGGCTGGCAGACGCGGCCCAGGTCGTTGCGGCCCAGATCCACCAGCATCACGTGCTCAGCTCGCTCCTTGGGATCGGCCAGCAGATCCGCTTCGAGGGCCTGATCCTCCGCCTCATCCACGCCGCGGGGGCGGGTGCCGGCAATCGGCCGCAGGGAGGCCTTCACCCGGCCACTGCCATCGGCCATGGGCTCAGCCTTCACCATCACCTCAGGGCTGGAGCCGATCAGGTGCCAGCCGCCGAAGTTAAAGAACGCCATGTAAGGGGATGGGTTCACCATCCGCAGGCTGCGATACAGCTCAAAGGGCTCACGCTGCACCTCTGTTTCCAGCCGCTGGCTGATCACCAGCTGGAACACATCCCCAGCCGCGATGTGGTCCTTGGCGGTGAGCACGGCCGCCTCAAAGTCCTCCCGGGTGCGGTTGCTGCGCGTGGGCAGTTCCGCCGTGGGCGATTCACGCCAATCCAGGGGCGTGAGACCCGGCGGCAGCGGCGCATGCATGCGCTGCTCCAGGCCATCTAAACGGCCAATCGCCGCGTCATAAGCGACGGCCGGATCAGCGCCCGCGCTGCAATCCACATAAGCCACGGCCGTGATCTGCCGCTTCACCTGGTCGAACACCAGCAGGCTGTCCGCCAGCATCCAGCAGCCATCCGGAGGGCCGTCAGGGTCGGTGGGATGCACCGGCACGCTGGGCTCGATCCAGCGGATCAGCTCATAGCCCCAGAAGCCGAACAGCTGGCCCACCGGCGGCAGGCCTGGAATCGAGGAAGGGGTGTACGGCTGCAGGGCATCGCGCAGCAGATCAAAGGGATTGCCCTGGAGGTGTTGGCGACGACCATCGCGCCAGCACTGCTCCGCCTGATCAGCGCGCACGGTGAGCGTCCAGAGCGGATCGCTCACCACGAAGCTCCAGCGGCCGATGTGCTCACCGCCCTCCACCGACTCGAGCAGCACGCCGTGTTCACCGCCAGCCCCCACCTTCAGCCAAGTGGTCAGCGGCGTTTCCAGATCCGCCGGCCAGGTGCGCCAGATCGGGATGTAGCTGTTGCCCGCTTCAGCCTGGGCCAGAACAGTGGCGCGGTCGGGAGAAGGCATCACAGGGCGTGCAGGCAAAAAAAACGGGGCGCCTGGCCCCGCCTTTATAGAGGTTGATCGCCCCGCCGCAGACCCCGGGCTGGGCCGATCCAGCCTCAGGAATCGAAGGTGTTCTTGCCGGTGAACTTGATGCTGGCGGGGTTGCCGTTCTGACCGATGCGACGGGCGTTATGACCCACCATCAGACGACCCTCGTTCACCTTCTCGGGGAACACGCCATCTTTGGGGTGCAGGAACTCGGTATCACCGCCGGGGAAGATCCGATAGATCTTGTAGTCCTCGATGCGAGGCTTGAACTTGGTGCGCAGCTGGGTACCCAGGGCCAGGCACTGCTCCTTGCGCGCGAAATACATGATGTTTTCGCCCTCGTTCATGTGAGCAGCACCACCGGTGGGGAGCTCGAACGCCTGAACCTTGCTGCTGGTCCAGGTGATGGCGTACTTCTCTTCGGTTTCAGCGGCGTTGAGCAGACCGCCCGTGCTGCCGATGTACTTCGGGAGTTGACCGCTCAATGCCATGGCTGTTCCGGAGAGGGGAGTCGGCGGACCGCAGACCGTTTCGACCGGAAGCTAGCACCGTGTTTTGGGGCCAACAGCCTGTGGCAGCGGGGTCTTCACACCCGTCAACAAACCGCGGGCTTCAGGCCTGTGCCACCGGGAAAAACACGGTGAGATCGTTGCCGGCTCGCTCCGCCAGCCGCCCCCCCAGGCTGTGGAACAGCCGCTGGGTGGCCTGACGGCTGAGCTGCAGGCTGCCGGTGCCCGGATTCCAGCTCAAAACCGGCCCCACCCGCTCTGCCGCCGCCGCCTCGCCGGACTCCACCAACGCCGCTTCACTGGCGCTGAAGCGCAGCTTCAGGCGGGCACCGGCGGGCTGCAGGCTCAGGCGCACCACCGCCCCTGAGGGCAAGCCACGGCTGAAGCGATCCACCAGACCGCCGAGCACGGTTTCGAGCCGAGCCGGATCGCTGAGCACCGGCGGCAACTCCGGGCTGCAGCGCAACTCAATCGCGAGGCTGCGGCGCAGCAGCTGCTGGCGCCAAACCGGCTCCAGCTGCTCCAGCAACCGGGCCAGATCGGTGCGTGCGAGCGCCTGGGGCGGTTCAGCGCTGCCCGGCTGGCGCTGCAGCTCGGCCGCCAGAAAAATCAAACCGAACCGATCGATCTGTTCACTGCATTCCCCATCGATCTGCTGCAGGCGCTGGCGCACCAGAGCCGGTAGGTCGCTGCGGCGCAGCAACGACCGAATCAGGGTGCGGATCGTGGCCAGCGGGGTGCGCACCTCATGGGTGAGGGCTTCCAGTAGCGCCAGCTCGCTGCTGGGGCCCGTGGTGGCGCCGGCATCGGCGGCGCTGCTGCGGTGCACCAGGGGCTGCAGGGTGAGGCTCGGGGCCATGGCCGCCAGCCGCTCCGCCAGCCGCGGCCAGAAACGCTGGGCCAGATGCTCATCGCTCTGCAAGGGCCCCAGGCCCTGAATCGCCTGGCGCAGCCGCTGCCCCTGCTCAGGATCGCTGTGCTGCAACCGCTCATCCAGCAAACTCAGGGCCGCCGAGAGCGTGGGCGGGTCAAAGCGCACCACCAGTCGGCGCTGGCCGCTGTCGCCCAGGAGTGCCATGGCCACCTGCAGGCGCGGGGTGAGCACGAGTAGCAGCGGATCGGTGCCATCGCTCTCGAGCAGCGGCTGGCGCTGGAACCCACCAACCGACCGTGCCGGTGCCTGGCTCACCCCCGGCGGCAACAGCGGTGAACCCGCCTGCAGCAAATCCCCAAGCTCTGCCGGCGCCCACACCCAACCCTGCAGCTGCTGCAGCAGAGCCGGCTCATGCAGAGCAGGCAGCGGTGAGGCGAGCCACACCCCTTGCTGCGCCCCCAGGGGCAGCAAAAAATCCGACTGAAGGGTGGCCAGCGCCGCCCACCACTGGCGGCGCACGCTGTCGTCGTCACTGCAGCCGGGCGGCACCCCCTCCGCCAGCCGCTCCCGCAGCCGCGCAAGGCTCACGGGCTCTGAAACGCTCACCAGCGGGGCAGCCCCTGGCCGCCGCGGCGGGCCACCGATGCGCACAGGCCAAGGGCAATGAAGTTCACCAACATCGCCGAGCGGCCGTAGCTCAACCAGGGCAGGGGAATGCCGGTGATCGGGCCCAGGCCAATGGTCATGTTGATGTTCACCACCACTTGAAACATCACCATCGCGCCAACGCCCACCACCACCAGCGACTCCACATCGCTGCGGGCTTTGCCGGCGATCTGCAGCAAACGCCAGATCCAAAACACAAACCCGAGCACCGCCAGCACCGAGCCCACAAACCCCAGCTCCTCGCCTAGGGCGCTGAAGATGAAATCGGTGTGCTGCTCCGGGATGAACCGCAGCAGCGTGAGATGCCCCTGCAACAGCCCGGTGCCGAACACACCACCAGAGCCGATGCCCACGGTGCTCTGCAGCAGGTGATAGCCACCGCCAAGGGGATCCTTATTGGGATCAAGGAACAGGGTGAGGCGATCGCGTTGGTGGGGCTGCAGGAAGTTGTTCCACAGCCAGGGAGTGGCCACCGCAAACACCCCTTGCACCGCCAGCACCAGCGAGAGCCCCACCCGCTTCCAGGGCAGGCTCTTCCAGGCCACAAGCCCCATCGCCGGAATCCAGGCCAGCAGCAACCAGGGGAACACCCCCGCCACGATCGCCGTGATCACCGGCGAGAGGAACAGCACCACCCAGCTGCCCGGCATCCCCGACCAGAACATCATCACCAGCAGCACCGCACCAAACACCAGCGAGGTGCCCAGATCGGGCTGCACCAGCACCAGCAGCCAGGGAAAGCTGATGATCGCCACCGGGCGCACCAGATCCACCGGGCGCTCCACCGGATGGCGCGAGAGCACCCGAGCCAGCAGCAGGATGGCGCCGATCTTGGCGAACTCTGAGGGCTGCACATTGAAGCCAGCGATATTGATCCAGCTCTGGGCGCCGAGGGCACTCACCCCCACCACCCGCACCGCAATCAAGCTGGCCACGGTGACGCCATAGATCACCCAGGGCCAGCGGGTGATGCTCTCCACGGGCACGCGCGCCAGGCCCAGCGCGATAGCCAACCCCACCGCTGCGGTGACCCAGTGCTGGTACCAATCGGCGTAATCCGCCTGGCGCTGGGTGCTGGCGATCAGGATCCCCGACACGAAGATCATCGCCAGGGGGATCCACCACAGCAGCTTGTCGACGCGATCCACCCAGCGGCGCCGGCGCCCACCACCGGCGGCGAAGAGGGCGCTGCGGCGCCGGCCCCAGAACCCCAGCAGGGTCATGCGGCGGCCGCCAAGGGCAGCAGGCGTGCTGCCAGATCACGGAAGGCCTGAGCCGTGAGCGATTCCGGGGCACTCAGCACCGCCGGGCGGCCGCCATCTCCCCCCTGCACCACCGCCAGCTCCATCGGCAGTTGGGCCAGAAGGGGCACCTCGCTCTCTTGCGCCAATTGGGCGCCGCCACCGGCACCGAACAGCTCGTAGCGCTTCTCTGGCGCGTCGGGCGGAATGAAGGCGGTCATGTTTTCCACCACCCCCAGCACCGGCACCCCCAGCTGCTGGAACATCGCCAGGCCGCGGCGCGCATCCTGCAGCGACACCATCTGCGGCGTGGTGACGATGATCACGCCTGCCATGGGCACCGCCTGGGCCAGGCTGAGCTGGGCATCGCCAGTACCCGGTGGCAGATCCACCACGAGCACGTCGCGCTCACCCCACTCCACCTGATAGAGGAACTGGCGAATGATGCCGTTGAGCATCGGCCCACGCCAGATCACCGGCTGATGGGCATCAATCAACAGCCCCATCGACACCATGGCGATGCCACAGCTCTCCAGGGGCGTAAGGATCTGGGCGTTGCCGCTGCCCTGCACCTGGGGCGTCTGATCCGCCACCCCCAACATCGTGGGGGCGTTGGGGCCATAGATATCGGCATCGAGCAATCCCACCTTGAGGCCAGAGGCCGCCAGGGCACAGGCCAGGTTGACGGCCACGGTGCTCTTGCCCACGCCACCTTTGCCGCTGCTCACGGCAATCACTTGCTTCACCCCGGGGATGGGCTGGCGCTCAGGCCCGCCGCCGCCATGGCCCGCGGCACCGATCGGAGCCTGCTGATGGGGGGCAGCCGCCGGCGCCGGGGGCGGTGCCAGCTCGATCTGCACATCCTCAATACCGCCCAACTGCAGCAGGGCACCGCGGGCGTCGGCGGCAATGCGCTCACGCTGGGCATTGGCATACCCCGGCAGGGCCAGGCGGAACACCACCCGGTTGGTCTGCACGCGCACCTGCTGAATCCACTCCAGCTCCAACAGGCTGCGGCCGCTGCCGGCGTCGGTGAGGGACTCGAGGGCGGCGAGGGCCTGGGCTAAGGCCTGATCTGCGCTGGCCATCGGGCTGGAGGAAAGGACCCGGATCCTAGAAGCGGTTGCCGGAAGCACCAGCGGCCAGCCACGCCACGCGAACCGCATCCTGCGATCGTGATCACGAAGCCTCTCGAAAGCTTGTGCGCCGGCCGGGTGAGCTGAAAAGGTGAGGCGGTTTGCCGGAGCCCCGCAGGGGTTGCACTGATGTTGAAGGGCCTGCTGTCGCGAGCCAAAGCCAAGCTGGGCAGCGCCCCCGCCCCGGCACTGGAGGCCCCACCGGCCGATTCACGTCAGCGGGCCAAGGCGCTGCTGATGGGCCTGCAGGATTCGATCTGCGCCGGGCTGGAGCAACTCGATGGCACCGGCCGCTTTGCCGAAGAAAGCTGGGTGAGGCCCGAGGGCGGCGGCGGTCGCTCGCGGGTGATGAAGGGCGGCCGCGTGTTCGAGCAGGGCGGCGTGAACTTCTCGGAGGTGGAGGGCAGCGAACTACCTCCCTCGATCCTGAGTCAACGCCCGGAGGCCAAGGGCCATCGCTGGTTTGCCACCGGCACCTCGATGGTGCTGCACCCCCGCAACCCCTACATCCCCACCGTTCATCTCAACTACCGCTATTTCGAAGCAGGCCCGGTGTGGTGGTTCGGCGGCGGCGCCGACCTCACTCCTTATTACCCCTTCTTAGAAGACGCCAAGCACTTCCACAGCACCCTCAAGGGCGCCTGCGACAGCGTGAACCCCTCTTTTTATGAGGTGTTCAAACCGTGGTGCGACGAATACTTCTATCTGAAGCACCGCGATGAAACCCGCGGTGTAGGCGGCATCTTCTACGACTATCAAGACCCCCGCGGCGTGCTCTACAAGGGCCAGAACCCCGCCGGGCCCGCCGCCGCTGCCGGCCAGCGGGTGGGCGCCCAACCCCAGAGCTGGGAGCAGCTGTTCGCCCTGGCCAGCGCCTGCGGCAACGCGTTCCTGCCCAGTTATGCGCCCATCGCCGAGAAGCGCCAGCACACCCCCTACGGCGAACGGGAACGGCAATTCCAGCTGTATCGCCGCGGCCGCTATGTGGAGTTCAACCTGGTGTTCGATCGGGGCACGATCTTCGGCCTGCAGACCAATGGCCGCACCGAATCCATCCTGATGTCGCTGCCGCCGCTGGTGCGCTGGGAATACGGCTACCAGCCCGAGGCCGGCAGCCGCGAGGCGCTGCTCACCGATCTCTTCACCAAGCCCCAGAACTGGCTGGGCGACGACTCACTGATCGCCCGCTGCCAGCCCCACGGCGCTGTGAACTGACGGCTGAGGCGACACGGCGAGGGGCTGCGGCCGCTCGCCGACCCCCAGCTCCAGGGCATTCACCACCCGCATGGTGATGGTGGCAAGAGCCTGCTCGCGGCTGGCTGGATTGCGCAGCGCCGTTTCCAGTGGGGCCTCCAACTTGCCGATCTCCAGCAAGGTGATGCCCCGGCGGGGCCCGCCCAAGCCGCCGCGGAAGTGGCGCGGATAGCCGCCGAACGCCTGGGCCAGGCTCTCATCGATGCTGCTGTGGGGGCGATGCAACGCCGGGATCACGCCGGAGCCCACCCCATCGGGGCCGTAGGCATCGAAGTGGATCTCGAGGGCATAGCCACCGGCGGCGGCATGGACCTTGCCCACGCTCCAGTTGGTGCGGGGGTCGTTGCCGTTGTGGATCGTGCGTACGGGCGGCTCATAGAAGCGGATCGCAAGGCCGCGCTGCTGGCCCAACGCCACCACACGCCGCGCCACTTCGAGGTTCCAGTAGAGCTCGTCGCGGATGCCGGGCTGCATCGGCCGGGCCCCGGCCAGATCCACGGCCGCCCCGGACGTGCCCGCACCGGCGATGCCCTGGGAATCAGCGTGGCCAGCCATCACCAGGATCTCCACCTCGCGCCCCAGCTGGCGCCGCCCCACCCAATCGCGCTGCAAACGGCTGCGCACGCCGGTGAGCGGATCACGGCCACCTGTGCGGGGTGCGGGTGCCTCGGCCGCCGCCGCCAGCCCCAGGGTGGCCAGCAGCAATCCCACCAACAACACACTGCGGCGAAGGCCAGTCGGGCAGGCCATGCGTGACGGCGTCGATGTCAACTGATCACTCTGGCTCAGATCGGGGAGCTCAGCAGATTCCCATCGCTGAACAGACCCAGCTGCGGCCCCAATTCCTGCTCCAGCGCAATCAGCTCATCACGGTGGGCACGCAGGCGCAGGGCGCTGCCGGTGGCCTGGTCATGGCTGATCAGGCGCAGCTCCACCACTTCGGCGCGGGCGGCGCGGCGGCGATACAGCACCCCGGCGAGGGGTCCCAGACCGATCAGCAGCAGCGGCCACCAGTGCAACGGCGGAATCAGTTGGCGCAGCACCAGCCCCAGGCAACCGGCCCCCACACCCCCCAGCAGCGAGAGCAGCACCGCCAGGCCGCCACTGGCCTGCACCTCGCCGCGGAAGCGCAGCAGGCGCCGCTCCGGGTTGCTCTCCTGCTCCAGCCAACCGCGCTGCTTGAGCCAGTCGGCCATCACGGGCAGCACTTCGAGGGGCGGCCGGGAGGAGCGCACCTCCACCACGGTGGTGCGGTCTTTACTGGCGGCCCGCAGGAAGAACACCAGGCCGACAGCCAGGAGCAGGGTGAGCAGCAGGGTGGAACCCAGAGCTGGGGGCATGCGCGCCGCCGTGCAGATGGGCTTCATTCTCCTCAAGCCAGTGCCGCCATGGCGTCATCAGCTCCTGGGCCGCATCGCGGTGCTCATCCAACAGGTGCAGCATGCGCCGCGGCCGGCCTCGGCTGGGGCAGCGCTGGCTGTAGCTGCTGATCGCCCCCTCGTGATCGAGAAAGTGGATCGACTGCTGCAGCACCGTTTCCGACAGCCTCAACTTGGGATGCGCATCGCTGAGGTCGTGCATCAGCGCGGTGGGGTAGCTGTCGCGCTCAAGCAAGCACTCGAGGATCCAGCAGACAGCCAACTCCAGCCCCAGATGCTGAATGGGGGGCTGCTCAAAAAAGGCTCGGATCGCTCCAAGACCCGAGGGCCCCGAGGGGCGGGGGGATCGCATCACAAAGGCCCGGCGGCACACCCATCTGCTAGCGCAGTCTCATTTCGATTTTCAAGAGCGAAAGATGATCTTGGGTTTTGCCGGTGCATGGCCGGCGGTCCGCGACGATGGCCCAAGCTCCTGCCTCCACCTTGACCAGCCCCCAATCCAGCGGTCCCGTTGCACCGGCCGCCGGCTCTAACCCGGCCCGCTTCGCCGTGCTCGATGGCGATCTCACGCCGGAATGGCATGAGCTGCTCGGCCGCTCCAGCGCCCTGGCGGTGGACACCGAAGCCATGGGCCTCGTGCATGGCCGTGATCGCCTCTGCCTGGTGCAGATCAGCGACGATCAGGACAACGTGTGCTGCATCCGCATCCTGCGGGGCCAGAGCGAAGCCCCACTGCTCAAGCAGCTGATGGAGCACTCGGGCATCGTGAAGGTGTTCCACTTCGCCCGCTTCGATGTGGCAGCCCTGGGCGAGGGCCTCGGCATCGCCGTGAATCCACTGTTTTGCACCAAGGTGGCCAGCCGCCTGGCGCGCACTTATACCAACCGCCATGGCCTCAAAGAGCTGGTGAGCGAGCTCTGCGGGGTGGAGCTCGACAAGGGCGCCCAGAGCAGCGACTGGGGCCGCGTGGAAGAACTCAGCGAGACACAACTGGCCTATGCCGCCAACGACGTGCGCTACTTGCTGCCCGCCCGGGAACGGCTGACCCAAATGCTCGAGCGCGAAGAGCGCCTGGATCTGGCGCAGCGCAGCTTCCAGTGCATCCCGGTGATTGCCGAGCTCGATCGCGGCCGCTTCGGGGCGATTTTCGAGCACCGCAGCTGAGCCAAGGCTCAGTCGTCGCCCAGGTAGTTCTCTTCTTCCTTCACCGCTTCGAGGAGCACGTCGAGCAACTGCCTGGATTCCTGGCTCACGCCCTCGCTCTCCACCAACAGCCGTTGGGCGATGAGCAGGCGGCCAGCGTTGTCGCGCACTTCCTCACGGGCGGCCACCAGATCCACCTTGCGGCGGGCGGCGGCAATGCTGATGCTCAAAGCGCTGGCCAGCTTTCCGCAGGCCATCACGTAGTCCTTGTCCTGGGGGGCTGCCATGCGAGCTGCAGAAGGCCTAGCGCCATCATCCCGCCTGGCCTGCAGCCGGCTCGAGCAGGCGCTGCTCCAGCAGCCGTGCCAGCGCTTCACTGCCGCCGGCTGCGCCCATCCGGCGCCTGCCGATCCGGCCCAGGGCATCCCGCTGCGGTGGATCGTGCAGCAACAGCGCCAGGCGCATGGCCAACGCCTCCGCCGTGCGGCACACCTCCACCGAGCCCCCGAGCAGGCGGCTCTGGCGCTGGGCAAACCCCAGCTTGAACTGGGGGCCGGGCCCCGGCAGCGACAGAGCCGGCACGCCCAGCCCTACCAATTGTTCGGTGGCCGTACCGGCGGCTGCCAAGCCGATCTCTGCGCAGCCGGCCCAGGCCGCAAATCGCCCGGGCCCCACCGCCAGCAGCACAGGGCCCCGCCGCCAAGCCGCCGCCGCCCGCAATGACGGTGGCGCAGCCGCCGGCTCAAACCCCAGGCCGCCCAGCAGCGGCGCCCATTCCTCGGGGGCCGGCCTGGAGCCGCAGGGAGCCAGCACCAACAGGGGATCCTGCTCCTGAAGCAGCGCCAAGGCTTCCAGCAACCGGCGCAGATTGCCCAAGGCCTCGGGCATGCGGCTGCCCCCCAACAACAACAGACGCCGGCAACTGCTCAGCTCCTCGGGGAGAACTTCAGCCCGCAAGCCGTCCATCATCGGGTTGCCGGGCGCCAGCGCCTGCACCCCGTGCCGCCGCAGGCCGCGAGCGGTGAGGCGATCGCGCATGGCCACCAGGCGGCAGCGGCGCACCGCCATCAAGGCCCATTCCCAGGGATCCCACTCGCTGCCCTTGCAGCGGTGATAAAGAGCCGCCAGCCCCGCCGAACCCGGACCGCTGGCCCAGGTGTAATCGCTCTTGGGCGTGCCGATGAAGCCATAGGGAGCGCCGCTGCCCCAGGCGAGCAGCAGCGGCAACAGATCCCCCACGGCCAGCACCGGATCACCGCGGCGCCCCCAGCGGCGCACCAAGCGCCATTGGCGCCAGCTCAGGGTCAGCACGCCAGCCCAGAGATCAGCCAGCAGGCCCCGCAGGCTCTGATTGCTGAAACCACCACTGGGGAGGTGGCGGCGCGGGCCCACCCGGCGCAGCACCCCGGCCGCCTCGGCGGCGGCGAAGGCTCCGCCCTCGCCCACCAAGGGCATCACCGCAATCTCCAACTCGGGCCGGCGGCCATGAAGGGCCTGAAGCACCCGCAGAGCGATGAGGTCTTCCCCATGGCCGTTGCTCAGCACCAGCAAACGGCCGGGCATCCCGTGACTGATACGATCCGCCCTGGGAGTTTGCTCCCACCCGGCGGCATGGCCAAGTGGTAAGGCAGAGGATTGCAAATCCTTTACCCCCAGTTCGAATCTGGGTGCCGCCTCTGAATTTTGAAACCACAGAGGCGCCTTATCTGGTGCCCTGACGAACAGGAGTAGGCGTCGAGGCACCATATCTGGAGTCCTCGGTTGTTGCGACCTGGCGATCCAGTCCCCTCTCAGGCGGAAGGTGAGCGGAAGGTGACAAGGGGTGCGCCTCTGGTCTTGGAAAAGGTTCCCAGGATTCACCTTCCCAGCGCCTGTCGCTCAACTCATTGCGCCCAATCCACACCGAGGTGCTCAAGGGCACCACGCAGCATCTCCACGACGCCCACAGCGCCTCCTGGACGCTGCGGATGCCACCCAGACCACGCCTGGTACTGGACGCCCCTCCCACCCTTGTTGCGGCGCCTCAGCACCCGCAGGGCAATCACCTGGATCACGGGACACCAGGGCACCATTTCCCCCTGAAGGAACGCTGAGAGCACCGAGTCGGCGATAGAGCAGCACCCTCCATCCCCCCCCCGTGGCGGATGAGGGACAGAACCGAACAGGAGATGCCGCGGCGAAGGGTGGCGATATGCGATATAGTTATGCCCCCCCTAAAAGCAGATGGCGACAGTATCAGCACCATCCATTACCAATAAAACTTCACCAAACAAGAGCAAATACCGCCCCGAGATTGATGGTCTGAGGGCATTTGCGGTGGTTGCTGTCATCATCAATCACTTCAACAAGAACCTGCTGCCCAGCGGATATTTGGGCGTTGATATTTTCTTCGTGATTTCGGGATATGTGATCACTTCGTCGCTGGCGGGCAGGGAGTCCAAGAACTTCCTGGATTTCCTTACTGGGTTTTATGTGCGACGGATCAAGCGCCTGGTGCCTGCACTGGTGGTCTTCGTCCTGATCACCAGTGTTTTGATATGCCTTTTCAATCCTGATCCCACGCTTGCCCTGATAACAGGTGGCACCTCGCTCGTTGGTTTGTCAAATCTCTATCTACTCAATCAATCAACCGACTACTTCGCCCAATCAACGGAACTGAACCCCTTCACGAACACTTGGTCACTTGGGGTGGAAGAGCAGTTTTACCTACTGTTCCCATTCCTGATCTGGTTCTCAGGGTTCGGGCGGCAGAAGGACAAAGGAGCACGAAATCTATTTCTATTAGTTGGATCGCTGACGATTGCTTCACTAATCAGTTTCATTTACCTGTATCAGATCAATCAACCTGCTGCCTACTTCCTGATGCCACCTCGGTTTTGGGAGATGGCAGCAGGATGTCTAATTTTTATTGGTTTTCAGAGGAGGGCAAGGGTTGAGCAAGCATTAGAGCAGGTTCCACCTCTTCTAGTAATGCTGGCAATGGTGGGGGTGATGTTCCTGCCCATTGGCGCAGCAGTTCCTGCAACCATATCAATTGTGCTGCTTTCAGCAGTGCTGATTGCCTGCCTCAAAAAAGGAACTATGACATATCACTTTTTCACCCTTGAAAAGGTCGTTTATGTGGGTCTGATCTCTTATTCGCTATATCTATGGCACTGGTCAGTGCTTTCAATAAGTCGTTGGACTTTGGGCATTCATTGGTGGTCTGTCTTTTTGCAAGTTCCCGCCATGTTTTTTATAGCATATCTATCTCACAAGTATATTGAGAGTCCATTGCGCAAAACAAGGCATATCCAAAGCATCCAAACGGCAATAGGAGCAGCACTTTTGACAACGAGCGTGAATGCGTCTATTATTTTCCTCCTAAACCACAAGTCGGCAAATGTTTTCCAATTTGCGAACCCCCAAGTGCGACTAATTGAAAAGCGGCTTGACAATGGAAAAGTTTATAGATCATTGATTTTAAAAGATTCTGATAGTTGGCAGAAATGGGGGCAAGCAGCAGGTATCAAGAAGACCAAGGGGTGCCATAAAAGCGACTTGATAAGAGAATCAGATTTGAGCAAGTGCCTTGGAATTGACAAAAGCGATGGGTTCAAGAGCAGAATTTATGTTATAGGAGATTCTCACGCAAGTGCATATGCCCCAGGTCTAACGAACGCATTTCCAGACGCCGCGGTTAGAACTTATACAGTGGGATGGGGGTGTGCATATCTACCTAGATCTACCGCAGCACATATATCACGAATCAAGAACTTTAATTGCAATGACTACATTGCCAATATTGATACCTTCGTTTCCAATGATATACGCCCTAAAGATATGGTCGTATTGAGCATGGACTGGAGGGATGGAGCAGGGAAGAAGAATTCTCCTGGGTTGGGAAATGCTGTTGCATCTCTTGCTGAGCGCATTGTGTCGCAAGGAGCATATTTTATTCTTTTAGATGATGTTCCTGCGCTTGGAGATCCGTTACTTTGTCAGAAAACATGGTATAGACCCTCCCCCCTATCTTCATGCGTAAAGACAATCAGAGAAGTGGCAACAGATCAGTCATCACTTGATGCGATTGGGCGAATGATAACTTCCGCCAGTCAGACCAACACAAAGTATATAAATTTAAGGCAAGAATTCTGCGATAAGAGGGGCATTTGCTCGATTTATCTTGATGGAGTTCAGATTTTTCGCGACGATGGGCATATTACTGAAAACGCAGCAGTTCGGTATGCTTCCAAAGTGCTGAAGAGCGAATTGGCATCTTTAATGCGGTAATTCGCTCGTATCGTTTTATGGAGCATTGTGATCCACGAATAACTATTGCCCTCCTTGAAGTTGGCGCATTTGCGGGCAGGCGCCATCGTGGGAGCGTTCCAAAAACCGAACGGAAACCAGAGCATCGCCCAAAACCCAATCCACTGGGTTCTGAGCGTTCCAGAAACAGTGTTCGGATGGTAGAGTTTCCGAAACGACCTTTCTTGGAACAGTGACCGCCAGAAGCGTTGGTTACGCCCGCTGCTCAACCGCCCACCAGACCACCGATGCCCAGGTCGCTGCCCTGAAAGCGGCAGGGTGCGCCGTGGTCTTCCAGGAGACCATCAGCACCAGAACGGCGGAGAAGGATCGCCCCCAACTCCAGGCGGCGCTCAATGCCCTGGTGGATGGCGACGAACTGGTGGTGGCGAAGTTGGATCGCCTCGGCAGGGATCAGCGGAGCGTCATCAACCGACTCCACGACCTCCAGGAGCGTGGGATTCACATTCGGACTCTGGACAACCTTGTCAATACGAAGGCACTGGGCAAGTTCGCACCTGTTCTGATCGGACTCTTGACAGGTCTGGCGGAGGTGGAGCGGTCACTGATCCGTGAGAGGACTCTTGAAAGCGTTCAGCACAGGCGGGAAGCGGGTGGGAAACTTGGCGGCAGACCCAAGACCAACCAGGCAAAGGAGCGCCTTGTGTTGCGGTTGAGGGATGAGGGGTGCTCCTACCGCTCCATCAGAGAACAGACGGGTCTGGCGCTTTCCACGATTCGGCGAATCATCAGTGAGGCACAGTGATTTCGCTGATTTCTCTTGATAGAAACTCAAGGGTAAATATCCAGAACTGGCAACAACCTTCTGAAATCAACTAAAAAATATGAAACCGTGAAGTGTTTCTCGCGGTCTTAGGCGGTATTCAATCAGAAAGGGGTTCCCAAAATATCAAGTTCGCTATATAATTACTGGAGACAATCAAATCCGAAAACCATTAGGCAGAGGTCATATGGCGGAACGAGGAGAAAAATAAGGATCTGCTGGGAAGAGTCCAATCCACAGAGGAATAAGGACTAAGAACTCATAAGGGTTATCAACCCTCAAAGACCTTGTGGTCACAAGAGATTCAACGAAACCATAACTCTCAAATCAACTATGACTTACACAAGAATTCGTTGCGAACGAAGTGAGCAACAATCACACGCGAAGCGGGTGATTGAATCAGGACACCACCAAATCCAGAATTTGCTACTGGATTCCAAGAACTATCAAGATCCCACCAGAATCCATAAGGCAATCATTGAATACCAATTCCAGAAGGTCTTCCAACCCTGTTGGTTTGGCAGCATTCAATGGCAACCCTTTATCACTGACTACGCCACAGCGGTGAAGGAAGCGCGGCATTTCCGAAACAAGTTCTTCTGTGCCCTCCTGAATACGAAACCAACCAAGATTCCAAATCCTCCTGAACGACCACGAATCATCTGGTTTCACGAAAAGGCACCAGTGTGTATCAATCCTCAAGATCCCAAGAATCCACGCTACAAGATCGCATTCCATACCCACTTTCATCTTGAGGAATGCCCTGAACCTTATGACACCTGGATCCGTTTGGATTGGTTGATCCGTAATCAAGTTGGCAAAGGGTTTCAACGGTTCTCCACCAGCAACTCAAAGGAGAACAAAGGATTCGTCCTGAAACCTTGGATCCGCGAGCATCACGCCAACTACAACCTCAAGGATTACTACCGCTTCAGGCACCATCAGGATTCAGACCTGGTGCTGGACATTGAGAACTCAGATCTTCAGTTCTCCAGGAACTAAATAGCAGGAAGGCATTCACATTCCAACCATATGAATCAAACCCTATCCCCTGAGGGCAAATCCATCAATATCTTTTTTGGCAACAAGCACCAGGAGACCTTTGAGGAGTTTGAGTCCCTTTCCAAAACCTTGAGGCGATCCAGAACAGGAACTCTCCACTTCCTCCTGACCCACTACAGGTGGTATGAGAAATACAAGCAGACGGTGATGTGACGATGGCAAAACCGATTTACCTGGACTCCGTTGAATATGAAATGTTGCTTGAGATTGCCAAGCGGAACCGCCTGAAACCAGAACAGTTTCTCAAGAAAGCAATTCAAGCAGCATATGGGCAACTCAAGTAAGCAGCAGGTGTTCTCCAAGATTCGGTTCCTGGAGGATCAACTGGTGTCACTGGATCACTACCTCCCTGAAACCTACGACTATCTGATGCGGGAGTTGGACATTCAGAAACGCATCCTGGCGGAACTGGAGGTTCAGGAGACCTTCGCCGCTATTGACCAAGGGCGTCAGTGAGATAGCAGTTGAAAAGTGAGCAGGGAACCTAACCTACAAAGCATTCCATTCGTGTTCAAAAGAATCCCGCCAGAAATCCAACCAGGAAGGGAGTGGATAAATCCTTATGGCGAAACTCTTTTCACCATTGACCATTGCCCAGGTTTGATTTGTGTTCTTACTCTCTTCGCGGTTGCTTCTTCCTCGATGAAACGCAGGTAGGTTCGCTGAAGCATTTCTGCTGAGGTCATCCCGTTTTGGGCAAAGGCATAGATCCCAGGAGGACGACCCAGTTCAGGAACTTCTTCAAGGGTGAGGCGAAATGCCGTATGGCGAATGTTGGTCATTGTCACCGCTTGAGATAGGATTGGCGGATCGCATTGGTCGAGCACATACCTCAACAGGTCGTTTAGATTCTTCTTGAGAGTCCCTGAAACATCCGACTCAGAGCGTTTGATGTGTGGAAATACAAGTAACCCTTTTGGTCGCCTGAGGTTCATCCTTCTCCAGTTGGCAATCGCATCAGGGCGGTAGTGAGTTGTGCGTTGCTGAGGTCGGTTTCCTTTGGTCTGCTCCAGGAGACAGATGATCTCTTCGCCGTGGTCCTGGAACCATTCTGCTCTGAGTCGTGGGAGGTCCTCTGCACGCAGGTAGAAGAACCACATCAGGTTGAGAGTGTCGTAGAGATCGACCCAGTTCCTCTGGTTCAAGCGATTTGCTGCTTTCCACTCCAGCGCCTTGTATTGCTGGGGTGTGAGGTCTGCCCTTGCTACTCCGCCTGAAAGTTCGACGATCTTGCCCATCAGGCGGTCCCATTCATCTCGCTTCAGGTGCTGAACCTGTTTGACCTGTCTTGAGATGGAAGGGAAATCTGGAATCGACAGGTGGGGGAAGTCCGATCGTGCCTCCTTGAGCAGTTCCCTGATCAGGGTCTTCTGCTGTGCCTTGGTGCCACCCATATCGTTGGTCGCAGTCCTGCGGGCATCAAGCACTGCCCAGTAGTCCGCAAAGTCAGCAGCGGTGATCTTCTCAACTGACTTCTGCGCCCAGGGTTGGTGCTTCACCCCATAGGACTGCCCATCCCACTTCAGGCGGGTGTCCCTGCTCCAACGGGCAAAGTTCCGCTGGGTCTTGCGCTTGCTGCTCTCACGGGCATACCAGCGTTCCCAGTAGATCTCCAGGGCGTGTTGCTGCTCCGCCTCCTGCTGCTCTTTGAGGATGCGTGCTGAGCGTTGGAGTTCCTGAACCCATTCCACCGCCCTCTTTGCCGCCTCATAGGGGTCAGGAGTGCCCATAGACCCACGCAGAGGGTCGCGCTTGCCTGTCTTCCCTACACGCCCCTTGTCAGGGCGATGGTCTTCCTCCAAAGAGGGCAACCACGACGCTGAGAGGTTTTGCGTGCGTGCGACTTTACGAATCTTCAGATTGTTGGGGTAAGACCCCTTGATGCCGAGGTCGGAAACGCTGAGCACCGACCAGTTCTCTGGCAGAGGTCGTGACCCTGATTTCACCTTCCTTTTGCCCCAGTTTTGGGAGGCGGTCAAAGCACTGACTTTATCCCTACTGGAAGGTGAGTGGAAGGTGAGCAAGGGCGCTTGACCCTTGATTTAGTGCCGTTCTGGCGCTTCTGACACCACATATGGCGTCTAATATTGAAGATATTGTAATTTTCTCCAGTTCGAATCTGGGTGCCGCCTCTCGTTCACAACTCAGCGCAGCTGCGCTGAAATCCTCCATGGCGGCTCACCGGCCGCCGCAAGGGCAACGTTCAGGGCTTCACAGCGCAATTCGCTGGGGTCGATCTGGCAACTCCCCTGCGCTGACCAGGTGCGGGGCAATCCCTGCACCAATCCGCGCCCATCGAAACGGGCCAGGCTGAAGCTCACCAGGCTGAAGCTGAGATCGCGCTTCAGCGAGCAGCTGCCGTTGCGGCAGACCATGGGTTTGCTGCCTTCCGTCAACGCACCCACCAGGGTCAGTCTGAGCAATACGCCGGGCTCCTTGGTCTCGGCCTGCACGCTGAGGCGCACCACCTGAGGGCTGCGCTGATCCAGCTGCACGTCCTGGCAGCGCAGCTTGGGGGCCGCTCCGTGTTCCACCACGCAGCTGTTGGGCCGCGTGCGCCAGCGCCCGAACACATCCTCGGCCGCGGGCACTGGGTTTGCCGTCGAGGCCAGCAGTGCAACCCCGGCCAAGGCGATGCAGCGAAAGGATCCCCGCCGCATCAGTAGCCGGAATCGGCCACACAGGCGCCGATGCACACCAGTCCGTTGCTGGCGGTGCGGCCGCAATGGCCGCAAAGCACCGGATCGGGCGCCATTTCTGGCGCCGCCTCATCAGAGCGAGGAGCGCCATCGGCTGGAGCGGCAGCAGCGCCAGCGGCCACGGCAGAGCTGGGCAGAGAATTCACCGCAGAGATGGCCCCGACTGGCTCGATCATGGCAAGCGGCAGCGGACAACCCGGGATCGGGGTGGGCACCTGGGCCTGGGGCAATCAATTCCTGTGGGGCTACGACCCCAAACGCGACGACGATGCTCTGGCCGCCACCTTCCAGCGCTGCCTGGAGCGGGGGCTGCACTTTTTCGACACGGCCGATTCCTATGGCACAGGCCGGCTGAACGGGCGCAGTGAAACACTGCTCGGGCGCTTCGCCATGGCGGCTCCGGCCGAGCAGCGCCATCAGCTCTGCATCGCCACCAAACTGGCGCCCTTCCCCTGGCGCTTCGGCCGTCAGGGCTACCGCCGCGCCTTCGCCGCTTCCCAGGAACGGTTGCAGGGCCAGATGAAACGGGTGCAGCTGCACTGGAGCACGGCCCGCTATGCCCCCTGGCAGGAGGGCCCCTTGCTCGATGGCCTGGCTGACCTAGTGCGCAGCGGGGCGGTGGAGAGCCTTGGAGTCTCGAATGTGGGGCCCAAGCGGCTGCGCGCGCTGCACCAGCGCCTGGCGGACCAGGGCGTTCCCCTGCGCAGCCTGCAGGTGCAGCTCTCGCTGCTGGCACCGCAACCGATCCAGCCGGGTGGCGTGGCCGAGGTGTGCCAGGAGCTCCAAATCGATCTGATCGCCTACAGCCCCCTGGCCCTGGGGTTGCTCAGCCGCAGCGAGGAAACACCGAGCCGGCCGCTCACTGGCACCCGCCGCAGCCTGTTCCGGCGGCTGGAGCCCCAGATGCATCAGCTGCGGCAACGCATGGAGGAGATCGCTGCGGGCCGGCCCGGCGGCCTGGCGGCCGTGGCCCTCAACTGGTGCCGCGCCCACGGAGCCATGCCCATTCCTGGGCTGCGCAGCGTGGAGCAGGTAGACGCCACCGCCTCAGCGCTGAGCTGGGAGCTCAGCAGCGATGAGCAGCACAGCCTCGATCAGCTGGCGTTGATGGCAGACGCCGCCAGGATGCCTGCCAATCCGTTCCAAAGCGCCTGATCAGGCCAGTCCCATCTGGGGCGAGGGATCTGGGGTGAGCACCACGGGCATACGCTCGCGCTCGGGGGCTTCAGCCGCTTCGGCGGGGCGGCTGAGCGACACCAAGCGGGGGCGCGGCGCCTCAAGGGCCGGCGGTGCTGCCGGCTCTTCAGCCGCAGCTGGGCCCTCATCACAGGCGGTGAGCGCTTCCTGCAGCAGGGAGTCGAAGGTGGCACCGGGCAAGCGGTGGCGCGCGATCTCGAGGAACGCGCGAGCCAGGGATTCACCGGCCGCCGCCTTCAGGGCTGGGTTGGTGCGGCGTTGCTCCTGCTCCTCCTCCACGGCGCGGATGAACCGCTCGGTCACATCGCGCTTGGTGGCAGCACGGATCCGGGTTTCCTGCTCCTGGGGGGAGAGCTGCAGCTGCTGATCGAGCTCCTCGAGGCGGCGGCTGATGCTCTCAAGCACCTCGCGGGCTTCCTTGCCCACATGGGCCAGCTGACCATCCGAGAGGCGAGGCAGATCCGCCACAAACACCTTGCCGTGGTCGCGCAGGGTGAGGAAGGTGGGCCGCACGCTGCTGCGGCTGGGGTAGGCGTCGCGGGGGCGGAGCGGGCGGTTGGGGGGGATCGGACCAGCGGAACTACGCCGGCGGGTGATTCGGGTGGAAGCGTTTAAAAGCGAGCCGTTTAACGACATCTCGAACCTATGAAGAACGGAACCTATGTGCTGAGTTCTGCGTGACCGAACAATCAGACCCGGCGCGGCTAAGAACGAAACCGCACCGCAGTGCCCAGACCCTAATGGGCTGAAGCGGATTCACCGGGCGCAAACGCCAGGCTGATGCAATTTGGCAGCTGAAGCCGCTGAATCAGTACGGCAATCCAGCCAGGGGAGTCGATCCGGCTGCACCGGCCTCCACCTGACCCAGCAACCAGGCCTGATGCCCTTGGCGCTGGCAGACCTGCAGGGCCGCATCCACAGCCGACTCGGGCAGCACCAGACAGAAGCCCACCCCGAGGTTGAAGGTGTTCCAGAGATCGGCCTCGGGCACCTCACCGTTCTCCTGAAGCCATCGGAAGAGCGCAGGACGCTCCCAACTGCCAGCATCGAGACGGGCATGCAGACCAGCGGGCAAGGCCCGGGGCAGATTTTCAGGCAAACCGCCACCGGTGATGTGGGCCATGCCATGGAGCTCGAGCCCATCGGCCAGCAGCGCCTGCACTAGCGAGGCATACAAGACAGTGGGCGCCAGCAGGGCATCCAGCACACCCGGGCCACCGGGGCTCAAGCAGGTGTCGGGCGTGACCCCGCGCATGTCCAGGATGCGGCGCACGAGGCTGAAGCCATTGCTGTGCACGCCACTGCTGGCCACTGCCACGATGCGATCGCCGGCCTGCACCCGCGCTGGGTCGATCAGTTCGTCTTCTTCCACCACGGCCACGCAGAAGCCCGCCAGGTCGTAGCGGCCGGGGCCATAGAAACCAGGCATTTCAGCCGTTTCACCGCCCAGCAGGGCACAACCGCTCTGGCGGCAGCCATCGGCGATGCCCTCCACCACCTGAGCCATGGCCTCAGGGGTGAGCTTGCCGGTAGCGATGTAATCGAGAAAGAACAGGGGCTGGGCGCCACTGGTGATCACGTCGTTGACGCACATCGCCACCAAATCAATGCCCACCCCGTGGTGCTGGCCATGGGCCTGAGCCAGCTCCAGCTTGGTGCCCACACCATCGGTCCCCGACACCAACAGCGGCTTGCGCATGCCCTGGGGCAAGCGACAAAGCCCACCGAAACCACCTAGACCGCCCAGCACCTCAGGCCGCCGCGTGGACTCAACACTCGAGCGGATGCGCTCCACAAAGGCACGCCCCGCCTCCACATCAACGCCGGCTGTGCGGTAGTCCATCCCTGCAAGCACTAACGGATCCTTCGATCCTGCCCCGCCAAGGTCCCACCGGAACAGCCAATCGGGCAGCCGGCCGCCAGATTGGCACGCGCTTCGATCAGTCCCGCTTATCCAGGCGATCAGCGGCCGTGATCCATTGCCCCCCTTGCCAACCCCACAGATCCCTGCGATAGCCAAAGGTTCGGGATTTGATCGCAAATGCTGATCAATCCAATCCGTGCAATTGAAGACCAAATCAACCACGCACCACCAGTAACTTTGCGGCGTCGTTAATTGCCGATAGGAACTCCGTCATCCCATCAGTTCAGAAACGGCTCGCAATTTCCGCGCAGCTTGATTCGAATTGGTCCGAGGTTGATGGGCCACACCTTTTCCAGTGGCTGCTGTGTTGATCGCGGCGAGTTTCGCTTGTTATGCGTCGCCTCTGTCTCCTTGGTGGTTCGGCACTGTTGCTCTCCGGCAGCACTGGTTTGCCCCCGGCCTTCGCCACCACCGGCCGCGTTGCTGCTGAAGCTGGCAGCCCTTCCCTCGATCTGGCCATCCGCAGCGTGGAGCCCAGCCTCGAGTCGGCCGAGCCCTCAGACGAGCTCCCGATCAAACCCGCCGCACCCGTGCTGCCCATCGCCACACCCCCGCAGCAACCGCGGGTGAAGTCGGTGAGCAAAGGTCAAGCCAGCTGGTACGGCCCCGGCTTCTACGGAAACCGCACCGCCAACGGTGAGGTGTTCCGTCCCGGCACCCTCACTGCAGCGCATCGCACCCTGCCCTTCGGCACCAAGGTGCGCGTCACCAACCTGGGCAACGGCCGCAGCGCCATCGTGCGCATCAACGATCGGGGCCCCTTCCATGGCAACCGCGTGATTGACCTGGCCCATGGCGCTGCCAACAACCTGGGCTTGATCTCCAGCGGCATCGCCAACGTGAAGCTGGAAGTACTTCAGCCCTGAATGCCTTGATTGGCATCCCCCAAGCCCACTGGCCTCGGCCGGTGGGCTTTTTGCTGGCCCGGTAGGGTCGGCCTTGAGCCGGAAGAGCCCGTGCGCCTGCTGCGCCGCTGCACCGATCTGGAGGCCTGGCGCCGCAGCACCGGTGCGGCGCCTCTGCATTTCGTGCCCACGATGGGCGCCCTGCACGCTGGGCACCAGAGCCTGATCAGCCGGGCTGCACGGCCCGTGGCGGGCCTGCAGCCGCAGGTGTTGGTGAGCGTGTTCGTGAACCCTCTGCAATTCGGGGCCCACGAGGATTTCGGCCGCTACCCCCGCCAGCTCGAGCGGGATGCCGAGCTGGCCGAGGCCGCCGGCGCCCATGCCCTCTTCGCCCCCAGCGTGGAGGAGCTCTACCCCGCCGGCGACGGCGAACTCACGCGGATCCAACCGCCCGAATCCCTGCAGAGGGGCCTATGCGGCCGGCACCGCCCCGGCCACTTCAACGGCGTGGCCACGGTGGTGGCACGGCTGCTGGGGTTGATCCGGCCCGATCAGCTCCTGCTGGGCGAAAAGGATTGGCAACAGCTGGTAATCCTGCAGCGGATGGCTGCGGATCTGGGCCTGCCGGTGCAGGTGGTGGGCTGCCCCACCCTGCGGGAGAGCGACGGCCTGGCGCTGAGCTCACGCAACAGCTACCTCAGCCCGGCACAGCGCCAGCAGGCCAGCGCATTGCCCCAGGCGCTGCAGGCTGCCGCCGCCTCCCCGCTGCCCCCTGGCAGCGCCCTGGCCCCCGCCCTGGCGCAGGTGCAGCAGCAGCTGGAGCAGGCCGGCCTGGTGCTCGACTATGTAGAAGCGGTGTGCCCCCGCAGCCTGCAGCCCCGCAGCAGCCTCTCGGGCCTCACCCTCCTGGCTGCCGCCGCCCACTGCGGCCCCAGCCGCCTAATCGACCACGTGTTTCTGATGAGCCGAGCCCCGATCGTTGCCATCGACGGCCCTGCCGGAGCCGGCAAGAGCACGGTGACCCGCGCCTTTGCTGAGCGGCTTGGGCTGATCTATCTCGACACCGGCGCCATGTACCGGGCCGTGACCTGGCTGGTGCAGCAAAGCGGCGCGGACGCCAGCGATGCCGCCGCGGTGGCGCCGCTGCTGGAGGGCCTCGATCTGCAGCTGAGCACCGCCGCCGCCGGGAGCCAACGGGTGAGCGTGAACGGCCACGACGTGACCGAGGCAATCCGCTCACCGGAGGTGACCGCCCAGGTGTCGGTGGTGGCAGCCCATGGCTGCGTGCGCGAAGCGCTCACCCGCCAGCAGCAGGCGATGGGCAAACGGGGCGGGCTGGTGGCCGAAGGACGCGACATCGGCACCGCCGTGTTTCCCGATGCCGAACTGAAGGTGTTTCTCACCGCCACGGTGGCCGAACGGGCCCGCCGCCGCGCCCTTGATCTGGAGCAGCGCGGCTTTGCCGTGCCGGCTCTGGCGGAACTCGAGGCCCAGATCGCCGAACGCGACCATCTCGATTCCACGCGGGACGTGGCCCCGCTCACCCAGGCCGGCGATGCGGTGGAGCTGATCACCGATGGCCTGAGCATCGACGCGGTGATCGAGCAGCTGGTGCAGCTGTTCCGCCAGCGGGTGCCCCACGACGCCTGGCCGGAGCCCGCGGCCTAGCGCTCCTCGCGCAGCAGGCTCTCGAGCAGCCCACCGCAGGCATCCTCCAGCAGATCGAGCACATGCTCGAAGCCCTGCTCGCCTCCGTAATAGGGATCGGGCACCTCGCTGGCCCGGTGCTGGCGGCAGTGGCTGGTCATCGGCTCAATCCTCGCCAGACCCGGCCGATCCCGCAGTTCGCGCGCCAGAGAACGCACGTTGCGCAGGTTGTCGTCATCCATGGTGAGGATGCGATCGAAGGCGCTGAAATCCGCCAGCTCGATCTGGCGCGCGCGGCTGGGCAGATGAATGCCGCGGCGCTCCGCGGCGGCGCGCATGCGCCGATCCGCGGGGTTGCCCACGTGCCAGCCACCGGTGCCGGCGCTATCCACCACAAAGCGATCTTCCAGACCCTCGCGGGCGATCAGGTGCAAAAACACCCCCTCGGCGGCCGGTGAGCGGCAGATGTTGCCGAGGCAGACAAACAACAGGCGCTGCTCAGCCATGGTTCACCCCCAGGCGCTGCAGGGCCAGGGCGGCCCGGAGCTGCACCACTGGGGCCTCCTCCGTTGGATTCCGGCACAGACCGATCAGCGCGTCGTGCAGGCGCTGCTGCGCAACGGGCCCCTCGGCCAGCTCGGGATGCACGGCGGGCGCGAGCGATTCAAGCCCCACCACCACGGCGTAACGCACCACCCACTCACCATCGCGGCAACCCTCCACCAAGGCGTGCAAGCAGCGCTCAGCCGTGGCGCGGCGCTGCGGTGGCGGAAGCGCATCGAGCCGCAATTGCCCAAGACCCCGGGCCGCCGCACGGCGCACGCTGGGGCCGATGTCTTTGCCGAGGGCATCTTCGAGCACCTCCAGGCCGCGCACATCACCGATGCCGGCCAGGGCGCGCACGGCCCAGGCACGAGCGCCGTAGTTGTAGCCGTCGATGTTGGAGAGGATCGTGTCAACGGCAGGCACGCCGATGGCGATCAGGCCATCAACGGCGGCCACGGCAGCGCCAGGGTTGTTGAAGCCCAGCACCTCCACCAGGCAGGTCGCACCATCGGGATGGGCGGAGGCGGCAAGGGCTTGGGTGGCCTGCAGAAGGCCTAAAGCGCTATCGGCGCGCTGCACGGCCTCCACCAGGGCCGCCACATCCGATGGGGTCATCACAGAAGTGCTCACAGCAGGGCATCCATGGCATCGAGCACCGCCACGGTGGCGGCATCAGGTGCCTCGCCTGACGAAGCGGCATGGCCGCCCGCCGAACCAGCGCCCTGCTCCACCAGACCGCGCAGAGCAATCAGCTTGAGGCTGTTCTCTGCCAGGGTTGCAGCAATGGGCTCCAGGGCCTCGCGCCATCCGGCGGCCCCCAGATCCATCAGAGCTGCGCGGCGCACCTGCAACTGCTGGTGGTGCAGCAATTGCACCAGCTGATCACCCCAGCGGCGCTCTTGGGTGAGCTGCAGCAGGGCCCGACAGGCGGCGCTGCGGATCAAGGGCCGCTCATGGCCCACAAACGGCTCGATCACCGCCAACACCGGCGGCTCGGCCACACCGATCTCTCCAAGGGCTTCGAGCAGCGCTTCACAGGGTTCCTGCAGCCGGGGCGTGCCGGGTTGCTGGGCTCCGGCCACCGCCGGGCCACTAGCTAATCGGCGGCGCAGGGGCTCAACTGCCGCTTGAGCACGCAGATCACCGAGGGCGCGCGCTGCAGCTTCGCGCAGGCCGTGGTCGTCGTCCTCAAGGGTGGCCAGCAGATCAGGAATGGCCGCTTGGGCGCTCTGGCCGAGCTTGCCGAGGGCGCGGGCTGCATTGCGCGCCACGGCATTTTCTTCCACGCCAGCCCCGGGGTCGCGGGGGCGGCGCTGACGCAACGCCTCCTGCAACAGGGGCACCGCATCGGGATGCGTGCTGCGGTTGCGGCCCAACCACCAGGCCGCGTAGTACTGCGCGGAGGGGTCATCGGTGAGGCGCAGGCGACGCAGCGCCTCCTCTTCACTGATCGGATCTCCGTTGCCCGGAATCGATGGGTCGGCGTCGCCGGCGGCCATGGCCCAAAACGATGGCGATGGTGATGCTGCCATCGCCGCCGGTCCCATCGCGGACGGATGCAACAAAAAAAGCCCCCCTTTCGGGGGGCTCGGGGCAACTCGCGGTTGCGCTGTGAATCTGAAAATCAGACCAGAGCGGCGATCGCGTAGTCGATGTAGTTGTTGGCGATCACGCCGGCGTCGCCGGAGATGCCGTGGTTGGCCTTGATGTAGTTCAGAGCTTCCACATACCAGGAGGGGGAGAGCTCGAACGCACGGTTGATCTCGTCGAGACCTGCGATCAGGTACTCGTCGATGGGGCCGGTGCCACCAGCAACCAGGCAGTAGGTCACCTGACGCAGGTAGTAGCCGATGTCACGGGCGCACTTGGCCTTACCGCGCGCGTCGGAGGCGTAGTTGCTGCCCTGCATCTGGGTGGTGTAGGGGAACTTGTTGTAAACGGCCTGGGCAGCGCCGTTCACCAGTTCGTCAGCCTTGGCGGTCAGAGCCTTGGCAGCAGCCAGAGCGTTGGCAGCGCGCTCGAAACGGCCGAAAGCGGCGTTCAGCTCGGTGTTGCTCAGGAAGCGGCCCTGGGAATCAGCGGCTGCAACGGCTTCGGTGAGGGGGGTCTTCATTGTTCGAAGTGAAGAAGAAGGGTGGACCTAGAAATGACGCGGAGCAGCGTTGCCTCAGGCAACAGCAGCAGCAGCGCGATCGAAGTAGGTGCCGATCTCGCTCATCAGAGCGGAGCAGTCGCCGGGGGTGATGCCGTTGCGATCGTTGGCGATCGAGATGGCGGCGTCCTTCATCTTGCGGATGCCTTCGGCCACGGAAGCGCCAGGAACGCCCAGAGCCAGATAGGTCTCACGCAGGCCGTTCAGGCAGCGGTCTTCCAGCACGGAAGCGTCGCCGGTGAAGATCGCGTAGGTCACGTAGCGCAGCACGATCTCCATGTCGCGCAGGCAAGCAGCCATGCGACGGTGGGTGTACGCGTTGCCGCCGGGGGCGATCAGAGCGGGCTGCTGGTCGAACAGTTCGCGAGCAGCGTTGGTGACGATCTTGGAAGCGTTGGAGGTGATGCGGTTCACAGCATCCATACGCTTGAAGCTGTCGCCAACCATCGCCGAAAGGGCGTCGATTTGACCAGCGTTCAGGAATTCGCCGCGGGCATCAGCCTGGGCAACGACCTTGGTGAAGGCGTCGAACATTGAGAAGCTCCTGTTCTCGACGTGAGTCGGGGAGGGGGATGAGGGGTGCCATCAACAGCAAGGGGGCTGAAGGTCAACCCTGTTGCGCGCTGATCGCGATGGTCACAATCACCCAATACCGAAACAACGGAGTGTTGAACGGTTTGTTTGATCGCTGACCCAAGCATTGTGGCCAGGGCTGCCGGCGTGATCATCGAGGACCACTGGGAAGTTCACAAAGGGTCACCGTTCTGGCGAAACCGCAGGCGGAGACAGGGCTCCACCCGGCAATTGCGAACAAAATCGGAAGCAATTCCGCGCAAAAGCTGAAACGCAAAAAGCCCCGCCGAAGCGGGGCATCTTGAACCGGCGTTCGTTCAGTTCACCGGGGTGACACTGGCCACCCGGCCGCCCTGGCGGTGAATCTGCTGCTGGGCCTCCAGCATTTTGTCGAAGGGGATGAAGCGCACGGTGTTGCTGCGCTTGTGCAAGCGGTAGTTGTTGAGGCCGGTGACCTCCACGCGATACACGCGTGCCTTCTGGCCGATGCCCTGGGCCATGGCCGTGATGGCGGTGCTGGCCACGCCCGCCGGCTGCACGGCGGAGCCACCGGCGTTGGGGCTCACCACGGGTACGGCACGGTTCTGGTGCAGGGCGGGGCCCAGACGGGAGGCAATGCCGGTGATCTCGCCTTTCACCGAAGCAGCAGCACCACGGGTGAGCTGCATCAGCCAGGAGAACTGACGGCCCGCATGCCCCTTGGAGTAATCCCAACCATGCAGGAAGGGCACCTGCTCCTCACCGAAGCGCTCCTGATACTCAGCGCTATCGAGATAGGAATCAATCTCGGCATCGTAACCCTGCTCCTGGAGGATCGTGAAGTGATGCAGCATCTCGTCGCGCCCCTGGGGCGCACGGCCGAGCAGGTGCTTGAAGTTGAGCTCGATGAAGTGATACGGATTGGTGTTTTCGAAGAATTTCGAGCGATACAAACCGCTCTTGGCCACCGCCCTCACGAATTCACGCACACTCAGATAACCGTTGCGAAACAACGACTCCGCCCCGGTGAGGCGCTCGCTCTCCATCACATATTGATAACCCAGCACCTGGCGATACACCGCACGAATCAACGCGGCTTTGTCGCTCTGGCTGGAGCCAGCCGACCAATTTTCATTGTTGCGGTCGTTGGCAAAGCGTTCGATGCCCAGATAGGCGGCATTAACCAGGGTCATGGCAGGCGAACCGGGGAGAAAGAGGGGGACAGATCAGCGACTCAATGCGGCAACAGACGCAGCCGAACGAGACAACAGTTCCATCCAAAAAATCCTATGAGCAACAACGAATGATTCCTGAGAGACGCGCATCATTTCGTTACAGGCTCAGCAGATCTGCGGAGTTCAACAAGCGCAGACACAAAAAAGCCCCCTTGCGGGGGCTCGGGGCAACTCGCGGTTGCGCTGTGAATCTGAAAATCAGACCAGAGCGGCGATCGCGTAGTCGATGTAGTTGTTGGCGATCACGCCGGCGTCGCCGGAGATGCCGTGGTTGGCCTTGATGTAGTTCAGAGCTTCCACATACCAGGAGGGGGAGAGCTCGAACGCACGGTTGATCTCGTCGAGACCTGCGATCAGGTACTCGTCGATGGGGCCGGTGCCACCAGCAACCAGGCAGTAGGTCACCTGACGCAGGTAGTAGCCGATGTCACGGGCGCACTTGGCCTTACCGCGCGCGTCGGAGGCGTAGTTGCTGCCCTGCATCTGGGTGGTGTAGGGGAACTTGTTGTAAACGGCCTGGGCAGCGCCGTTCACCAGTTCGTCAGCCTTGGCGGTCAGAGCCTTGGCAGCAGCCAGAGCGTTGGCAGCGCGCTCGAAACGGCCGAAAGCGGCGTTCAGCTCGGTGTTGCTCAGGAAGCGGCCCTGGGAATCAGCGGCTGCAACGGCTTCGGTGAGGGGGGTCTTCATTGTTCGAAGTGAAGAAGAAGGGTGGACCTAGAAATGACGCGGAGCAGCGTTGCCTCAGGCAACAGCAGCAGCAGCGCGATCGAAGTAGGTGCCGATCTCGCTCATCAGAGCGGAGCAGTCGCCGGGGGTGATGCCGTTGCGATCGTTGGCGATCGAGATGGCGGCGTCCTTCATCTTGCGGATGCCTTCGGCCACGGAAGCGCCAGGAACGCCCAGAGCCAGATAGGTCTCACGCAGGCCGTTCAGGCAGCGGTCTTCCAGCACGGAAGCGTCGCCGGTGAAGATCGCGTAGGTCACGTAGCGCAGCACGATCTCCATGTCGCGCAGGCAAGCAGCCATGCGACGGTGGGTGTACGCGTTGCCGCCGGGGGCGATCAGAGCGGGCTGCTGGTCGAACAGTTCGCGAGCAGCGTTGGTGACGATCTTGGAAGCGTTGGAGGTGATGCGGTTCACAGCATCCATACGCTTGAAGCTGTCGCCAACCATCGCCGAAAGGGCGTCGATTTGACCAGCGTTCAGGAATTCGCCGCGGGCATCAGCCTGGGCAACGACCTTGGTGAAGGCGTCGAACATTGAGAAGCTCCTGTTCTCGACGTGAGTCGGGGAGGGGGGATGAGGGGCCAAACCGAGGAGCTGGCCGAAACCGCCTCATCGCTTGGCCTGGTCATTGTTGGACAAGCTGATCACCCTCATCAGCAGCGCTTAACAAACGGTCATTCCAAGGGGTAAAGCGACTGCGCTGCAGCGCATTTGGAAGATGAGAAAGCCCGCTGAAGCCAGCCTGCAGCGCCGCCAGCCGCCGCCGCTGTGACCACGCTGACAGCGCGTTCCGCCAGAACGCACAAAAAAGCCCCCTCGCAGGAGGGGGCTACGTGCTGAAGTCCATCAGAGCGCTCGGATCAAGCAAGCGCTCTGTGGAGCTGGATCACTCAGCGTCGATGCCGCCGGTGACATTCACGGCGGTGATCTTGCCGCCCATGCGCTGCACGAGACGCATGGTCTCGTTCATGCGGGTGTAGGGCACGTTCATGACCACATCCGCAGTGCGGGAGTAGTCGTTGTTGGCCAGACCGGTCACGGTGAATGACACCTGGCGGTCGTTGCTGAAGCTGGTGCCGCGGTTGCCTGCAGAAACCTTCATCGGAGCTACGGGGGTAACAGGGAGCGAAGGAACCGATCAGTTGACCGGAGTGATGCTGGCGATCCGGCCGCCTTCGCGGTGGATCTGCTGCTGGTACTCGAGCAGCTTGTTGAAGGGGATGAAGCGCACGCGATTGCTGCGCTTGTGCAGGCGGTAGTTGTTGAAGCCGGTGATCTCCACGCGGAAGGTGCGACCTTCTTCGCCGGAACCCACGCCCTGGCGGGTCACACCATCAGTGCCCACCTTGCGGAACACGTTGCCCTTGGCGATCGGGCTCACCACCGGCACCGGCAGCTCAGCGTGCACGGAGGGATTGAGACGCGACTGATTCTTGGTGATGTCGCCCTTCACGGAAGCAGCGGCACCGCGGGCCAGCTGCAGCATGTAGGAGAACTGCAGGCCCTGCTGACCGGTGGAGTAGTTCCAGCCGTGCAGGTAAGGCACGCCTTCCTCACCGAAGCGCTCTTGATACTCAGCGCTGTCGAGGTAGGAGTCGATCTCGGCGTCGAAACCCTGCTCCTGCAGGATCGTGAAGTGGTGCAGCATCTCCGCCTTGTTCTGGGGAGCGCGACCGAGCAGGTGCTTGAAGTTGAGCTCAATGAAGCGGTAGGGGTTGGTGCTCTCGAAGAACTTCTTGCGATAGAGACCACTCTTCGCCACCTGGCGCACAAACTCGCGAACGCTCAGATAGCCACGCTTGAACAACGACTCGGGACCCTCCAGCCGCTCGCTGGACATCACGTATTGGTTACCGAGCACCTGCTGGTACACGGCGCGGATGAGCGCAGTCTTGTCGTCAGCAGAACCGGTCATCCAGTTCTCATTGACGCGATTGTTGGCGTAACGCTCGATGCCCAGATAGGCAGCGTTGGCGAGGGTCATGGGGCTACGGGAAGCGGGCTTGGACGGCTTGCTTGGGAAGGCGTGCCTGGGGGAGAAGACGCACCGAAACGGCTGCCAGCACAGTTGGCGCCAGAGCCGGATCCTATGGGTGCTCAATGACATCCTCAGAACGCTTTCAGAATCGTTACAAAACGCAGGCCTGGCGCCACTCGCCAACATCGGTACCATCCGGCCAGATCCTTTTCGGCCCAAGGCATGTCAGCGAGCGCGTCCCCCAGTGCTGGAGCGTTGCAACTGCGGCTCAGCGAACAGATGCAGGCCCTCAGCCTGGTGAGTGAAACCCTCACGCTGCGGCTCCTGGAACTGGAGGAACGACTGAGCGCATTAGAGGGGCAACTGGAGGGATTGCAGCACCTTCAGAGCAACACCCTCAGCAACGATTCCGCCGACATGCTCACCGCCACCGAAGAGCGAATTGCACGGCTGGAGGATCTGCTCACGGAGCAAAGCGCACCGCAGCGCGCCACCGTGCATCCGCTGCAAAGGCCCACGCCGGAAGCCAACGCCCACGACGCTGACTTCAACGAGCCTGAACTGGAGCTGAACCCCTTCCCGGAAGAGGACGAGGAACAGCCCTTCATGGATGAATTGAGCGCCTGAGGCTCAACCGGCGGAGCCGGTGCCGAGCATGGCGCCGGCTGAGGTGAGCAGCACCCGCAGCACCTCCAAACCACCGATGGCAGCCAGGGCCAGCCAGATGGTTTGCGCCAGCTTGGGGGGCTGGCCGCCCACCCAGGCGGCTGACATCTGACCGCCGCTGAACTGAGCACCGCCACCGGCAAAGGGGTTGGCCGGGGCGCGGCGAGCGCTGGCATCACGCCAGTAGGCGTTGTAGCGAGGCGCTTGTTGGTTAAAAGGAAGCTGCGGTTTGGCATGGCCGGCCAACACGCGGGAGCGCTGATAAGGCACGGTTTCCAAACCGAAGGCCTCGAGATACTCCTGCGAATTCAGCAGGGCATCCACGAAACCTTCCAGCCCCTGATTGGCAATCACGATCGACCAGGCGATGCGCTCCTGATCGCCATGCACCTCGCGGCCGAGCACGCGACCCACGATCTGCTCCACCACCCGGTAGTTGCTGTTGCAGCGGTAAAAGCCGTCGCGGAATTTGCGGGAGAGGAGCAAACCGCGTACGAAATCGCGGGCGGTGAGATCGCCGTTGCGGAACTGCATCTCGAGCATCGGCTCGCGATCCACCTTGAAGGCATGGAAGAAGATCTGGCGATAAGCACGCTCGATCTGCTCATCCACATCCACTTGGGTGCGCGGCGCTTCATCCGTGCCGATGCAGAAGTTGTTCACCCGAGCGTTTTGGGTGATCGGCTTGGTGGCCAGCAGCGGGAGGGCCATGGCGGGAGAGAAAACCAGCGGCGAAGCTATCGATGGCAAGCCGCCAATGTTCTCAGCCCCTTACACAGCTTTACCTCGCTGCCTGGTTACGCAGCCAACCAATCGGCCGGTAATTCGTGGCTGTAGTCGTCGGTGCGCTCGAATTCAAACGGCCCCGCCAGCGATCCCCACAGCTGCTCATGGGTGGCGGGATCGTGACCCCGATCGATGGTGCGCATGCCGCGGCCGCTGAGCTCAAAGCTGCTCACCAGATACGACAACGCCCCCTTGCGCTCCACCATGCAGCGGCAGCCCGGCTCCACCTCACCGATGAAGCCATCGGCGGTTTCGCGCACCACATAGGCGCAGCCCTCGAGGGACTTGAGATCGGCAACCTTGATCTGAGCCCGCTTCTCGGGATCGTCGACGGCGCCCCAGAAGCGCTGCTCATCGGCGATGGCCTGGTTGGTGATGATCAGCTCAGTGCCGCGCTGCTCCGCCCGCAGCACCCTCAGGCGATAGGGAGCAGCCGGATTGATGGCATACGACTGATCCAGCAGCAGGGAGCCTGGCTCCAGCTGCGGCAGCGGCCGGAACTTCACCAGGATGTGGGCGTAGAGGGGCGGATTGTCGAAGGCCTGCTGCTGATTGCTGAAACCAGCGCTCAGCTGGCGCAGCAGACGAGCAAGGGGGCTGGACATCGCTGATGGCAGGGGTTGGGCCGGATCCTATGGGGAACGGCTTAGAGCCCCAGCAAGCGAATGCGGAAATCGGCCACCTGATCCGCCATGGCGGGATTGCTGAGCATGAAGGGATGATCGGCGCAGGCCTCCAGAGCCAGGCGCTTCTTCTCGTCGCTGCTCATAGCTGCCGCCTCGGGCTGAGCGAGGAGTTTGCTCCAGGCAGCGTCGAACACCATCGCGAAGCTGTCGGCGTTGTCGAACAGCTGGCCGGGCTTATCCGGAATCGAAATGGGCATGAACGAAATGAGGCGTGAAAGCCTCATGTTTTGCAATGCCAGGACCCAGATTTGAACTGGGGACACGGCGATTTTCAATCGCCTGCTCTACCAACTGAGCTATCCCGGCCCGTCGCCTTGGCGACCTGCGGATACTAGATCACCGCGTGACGCCAGCTGGGGTTCGAGCCAAGGCGAGCACCCCTTGAACGGCATGCCCCGCGGCCTGGAGCGCGTGGGCGGCACTGCAGGCGGTCGCACCTGTGGTGAGGATGTCGTCGACCAGCCAGAGCGGCCGGCTCGAGCCAGTGTGAACGGGCGCAGCGCCAAAGGCATGGCGCAAATTTCGGGCCCGCAGGCTGCGGCCCAAGTGGTGCTGCCCCAGGGTGGGTCGGCTTCGCCAGAGCAACTGCGGTGGCGCCAGCTCAGCCCTGCCGCCGCTGGCCTCGGCCAGGGCACAGGCCACCAGCACGGGCAACGGATTGCCGGAGCGCTTCCAACTGGGCACCGGCACCAACCACGCGCCTGGCAACACTGAGGCGCAGCAGTGATGCAGCCGCTCCGCCAAGAGGGCAACGACAGACCGATCCGCTGTGGGTCGCTGGCGCAGCAGCAGGCCGCGCAGCTCGCCGGCGTAGGGGGCCAAGGCACACCAAAGCAGCGGCTGATCCCCCTGGAGCCCCCCTTCCGGCAGGGCCAACGTCTCGAGACACGGCCCGCAAAGGGGGCTGGAGCTGGCCAGCTCACAGGACCCACCGCAGCTGCGGCAGCGGGCTGTGCTGATCAGATCCAGGGCGTGCTGCCAAAGACGGAGCCCCATCCAGCGGCGATGCGATTACCGGGAGCATTCCCCGCTGGCACTGGCGCTGGCCTCAGGCCTGGGGCATGGCCCGCAGCATCGCCACCAGGGTGCGGTGGGCGTCTTCGCTGTCGCTGAGGGTGTGATCAAAGGCCACAGCCAGACGCTCCCCATCCACCTCGAGCTCCATGGCCTCGGGCCGCACCGCCACCATGCGCGCCTGTTGCGGTGCGGCCACGCCGCCGTAATGGCGCGCGTAGGCCAGCACCGCTTCGGCGTGGTCGTCGTTCATGTGCTTGCAGATACGGTCGCTAACGGCGCTGGTGAGGGGATCGGCGGCCATGGGCGGTGGATGGGGGGAGGGCCCGATTCTGGGGGCTCAGGCCACGCCGAAGCGCTGCCAGAGCAGCAAGGCCAACCGCACACCCGAGAAGGTCACGTAACCGGCCAGCACCACAAACAACCCCATGGCCAACCAATCGCGCAGGCGGGTGTTCATGGCGTGGGTGCAGCGGAGAGCGCCAGTCTGGCCATACCCAGCGCCGCCGTGCACTGAGGGCGGTTGAGCACCGGGCGCTGCAGCAGGCGCTGGCGCAAGACACGCCACTGGGGATTGCGGGCGCCGCCGCCGAGGCTGATCACCCGCTGCACCACCGGCGCGCCCAGCTGCTCGAGCCGCTGCCAACCGGCCTGCTCGATCGCCGCCAGGCCCTCCAGCAACCCCTGCAGGTAGAGCGCATCGCTCACGGGCCTGGGTTCCAGCACCGGCTCAAGCAGCGGATCATCCACCGGAAAACGCTCGCCAGGGCGCGGCAGGGGCCGCAGCGCCAAGCCACTGCTGCTGCGTGGATCGATCTGACGGCTGAGCTCAACCAGCTGAAGATCGCTGAAGAAGCGGCGCAGCACACCGGCACCTGCATTGGAGGCACCGCCCACCAGCCACCGGCCCGCCACCCGCTGGCAGCTGATGCCGGGCCCCTGCAGGGGCTGATCACTGAATTGCTTGAGCACCAAGGTGGTGCCGAGCACCGTGACGCCATCGGCCGGTTGCAGATCAGCTGCCAGCACCGCCGCACTGGCATCGGTGGTGCCAGCCACCACCAGGCAAGCCTGCGGCAGACCAAGCGCCGAGGCGGCATCGGCGCCCAAGGGCCCAAGGAGCTGGCCTGAACGGCAGATCTCCGGCAGGGCAGTGCTCCAAGGCTGCTCGGCGATCGTGCCGAGCCAACGGCCCTGCTGCTGATCCCAGCCCAGGCGCAGGTTGTTGCCTTCTTCGCCCCAACGCCAAGTGCCCAACAGCCAACCCATCAGCCAATCGGCCTGATGGCGCAGCAACCAGGGGCCGCGCTCAGCGGTGCCGCCGAGCTGCTCGAGCAGGCGCAAAGCGCGGGCGAGGCTGCCACTGGCACTGGCGGCGGGCAAACCCGCACCAGCAGCACCCACCAGAGCCGCAGCGGCCTCAGCCTGCTCCGGGCAGGCCAGGTGATACGGCAGAGCCTGATCGAGTGGGCTGGGGCCGAGGCTGCCGTCTGGACGGCAGAGCAACAGGGTGCCGGAGGTGCCATCGATGGCGACGGCCACCACCGCCGCCCTCAGGTCGGCGGGGAGTTGCAGGCATAGCGCCTTCAGACCCTCACGCCAGCCCAAGGGCTGCTCAAAGGCGGCGGGATACGCCGATTGGCATTCGGCCACTAATTGGCCGGCGGTGTTCACCACCGCCAGCCTCAAGCCACTGGTGCCCAGGTCAACGCCCAGGCCCAGGCGTTCAGGCGGCAACGCGGCTGGCGGTGGCCTGCTTCAAGGTGGCGGCGATGGCGTCCACGTTCTCCCAAGGGAGGTTGAGGTCGCTGCGGCCGAAGTGGCCGTAGGCGGCCACGTCTTGATAAAAGCGGCCACCGCGCTGCTGGGGCAGCTCCCGCAGGCCAAAGATTTCGATGATCGCGCCGGGGCGCAGATCAAAGTGCTCCTGCACCAGGGCGGTGAGATCGGCGTTGCTGATCGCGCCGGTGCCGAAGCTCTCCACCAGGATGCTCACGGGCTTGGCCACACCGATGGCGTAGCTGAGCTGCACCTCGGCCTTACGCGCCAGGCCAGCAGCCACCAGGGCCTTGGCCACATAGCGGGCGGCATAGGCAGCCGAGCGATCCACCTTGGTGGGGTCTTTGCCGGAGAAGGCGCCGCCGCCATGGCGGGCATAGCCGCCGTAGGTGTCCACGATGATCTTGCGGCCCGTGAGGCCGGCATCGCCCTGGGGGCCGCCCACCACGAATTTGCCGGTGGGGTTCACCAGGAAGCGGGTGGCCTCTTTCGAGGGCTTGAGGCTGAGATCGGAGGTGGCGGGCTCCACCACATGGCTCCAGAGGTCGGCGGCAATGCGCTCGCGCAGGGCCTTCTCCTCCGACACACCATCGATCTCAGCGGTGTGCTGCGTGGAGATCAGGATGGTGTCGATCGCCACGGGCTGATCGTTTTCGTACACCACGCTCACCTGGGTTTTGCCGTCAGGCAGCAGGTAGCCCAGGGTGCCGTTGTGGCGCACTTCCGCCAGGCGGCGCGCCAGGCGGTGGGCCAGGCTGATCGGCAGCGGCATCAGCTCCGGCGTTTCATCGCAGGCATAGCCGAACATGATTCCCTGGTCGCCGGCACCCACGAGATCGAGGGGATCGCCGGCGTGGTCATCGGCCTCATCCACACCCTGGGCGATGTCGGGCGACTGCTGATCGAGAGCCACCAGCACGGCGCAGCTGTTGGAATCGAAGCCACCGGCGCGGGCGCCGCTGTAACCGATCTGCTGGATCACACCCCGCACCAGGGTGTTGAAGTCAACCCGAGCGGTGGTGGTCACCTCGCCGGTGATCAGGCACAGACCCGTATTCACCACGGTTTCGCAGGCCACACGCGAGGCCGGGTCTTGGGCGAGCAGCGCATCGAGCACCGCATCGCTCACCTGATCACAGATCTTGTCGGGGTGACCCTCGGTCACCGATTCCGAGGTGAACACGTAGCGCGATGGCGCCCCGGCGGTGCTGCTCATTCGCTCAGCTGGATGGCAAATAGCCCACCACCCTAGGAGCCGGCCAAGCTGAGCTCCTTCCAGTGATGAATGAGCGGGTGCGGTTCCGCCAGCGGCGGCGGGCTGCTCCAGGCGGCGGTGTAACCGAGGGCCAGCTGATGGGGGATCCCAGCCGCCACAGCCATCCGCAGATCGCTGTTGGCATCGCCAATCAAGGCACAACGGTGCGCCTCCACCCCCAGCTGCTCGCACAAACCATGCACCGCAGCGGGATCGGGCTTGCGAGGCCGGTGTTCCGCGCTCCAGAGGCCAGCAAAAAACAGATCTAAGCCATGGCTGGAGAGGAAGTGCTCAATGCCGGCCATGTCGTCGTTGCTGATCACCGCGCACACCACACCGGCCGCCTGCAGCTCCTCCAGCCAGGGGCGTAACCCCTCGGTGGTGGTGCTGGTGTGGCCGGCTGCCTCCTGACTGCGGCGCGCATCCTGCTGGTCGGCCTGAGCAAACACCTGCTCGCTCAGAGCCAAGGCCTCAGGCCACCCCATCCCCACCTGCACCAGAGCCGTAGCCGTGGCGATCAGGTTGTGGTCGCGGCTGGCCACCGCCGTGATGCCCGCCGGGCAGATCGCGGCTGAGCTGAGGCCGTAAGCCCGCTCCAGCAACTGCTGAAGGTCGGGCAACACGGCAGCGGGTAGGGCCAGGGCAGCCTGCTCCAGGCAAAGAAAAACCCTGGCCGAAGCCAGGGTGAGGAGCTGAGGCTCGCTGATGCTGAGGGTGCCGTCCTTGTCGAACAGCACCGCATCCACAGAACCCAGGGCCGTGCCGCGTAACTGCAGGCACACCATGGCGTGATCAGTCGAGGGTGACGCCCATGGGCTCGTTGTCTTCGGCCTGCTCGAGCAGCATCTGCTTGTAGCGGGCAGCCATCTCCTCGGCCTTCTCGAACACCTTCTGGGGGTCGGTGAGCATGTCGCCGGGCTCGGGCTCGAGGGCCTTGGTGGACAGGGAGATCCGACCACGCTCGGCGTCGAGATCGATGATCATCACCTTCATCTGATCGTTCACGTTGAGCACCGTGTGCGGTGTCTCGATGTGCTCGTGGCTGATCTCAGAGATGTGCAGCAGGCCGCTGACACCACCGATGTCGATGAAGGCGCCGTAGGGCTTGATGCCGCGGACGGTACCGATCACCACTTCGCCCACCTCGAGGCGGTTCATCTTGCGCTCCACCAGGGCGCGGCGATGGCTGAGCACCAGGCGGTTGCGCTCTTCGTCCACCTCGAGGAACTTGAGGGGGAGGAAGTCGGCCACCAGCTCTTCCTTGGGCTTGCGGGTGCTGATGTGGCTGCCGGGGATGAAGCCGCGCAGACCTTCCACCCGCACCAGCGCACCACCGCGGTTGGTGGCAAACACTTCGCTGTAGATGGTGGCGTCTTCCTTCTGCAGCTGACGCACGCGCTCCCAGGCGCGCTGATATTCGATCCGGCGGATCGAGAGGGTGAGCTGACCGTCTTCGTTCTCTTCGCTGAGGATGAAGAACTCGCGCTCTTCACCGGGCTCGAGCACATCGCTGATGCTCTCCACCCGGTTGATCGACACCTCCTGCATGGGCATGAAGGCGGCGGTCTTCGCGCCGATGTCGATCATCGAACCCTTGGGCTCGATGGCGAACACGGTGCCCTTCACCACGTCGCCAGGCTTGAAGTTGTAGTCGTACTTGCTCAGCAGCGAGGCGAACTCATCCAGGGTGAAGCCCACACCGTCGAGATCGCGGCCGGCGTTACGGCTGCTGGAGTCGTCGGCACTGGGCACCTCTTCCGGAATGCCGAGTTCAAGCTCAGCAGCCGCGTCAGCGGCGAAATCCTGATCCACGGCGAGCTCCTGCTCGCTGGTGGTGAGTTCGGAAGGGGTCACGGTCATGGAGAGTCGGCGGCCTGCCTGGGGCAGTACGAGAGAGCCTCTGTCGCCGCCCGCCAACGGGCGCAGAGGAATCTCACACTATACAAACCGTGGACCCAGGCTCCTCAGCCCACTGCGGCTAAGCGCTTCGCGTTGCTGCGCCGGCCTGAAGCGCCCTGGAGCCCCTCAAGCGTGGCAACGAAATCACCCACGCTCTGGAACTGGCGATACACCGAGGCGAAGCGCACATAAGCGACATCGCTCATCTCAGCCAGTTGCACCAGCACCAACTCACCAATATCGCCGCTGCTCACTTCACGACCACTGCGACCCTGCAGCTGCAACTCGAGCTCATCCACCACCGTTTCGAGGCGGCTTGGCTCCAAACCGGTTTTTTCACAAGCCCGCAGCAATCCATGCAGCAGCTTGTTGCGATTGAAGGCTTCACGGCTGCCATTGCGCTTCACCACGGTGATCGGCACCGTTTCCACCCGTTCATAGGTGGTGAAACGAAACTCGCAATGCAGACATTCACGGCGACGCCGCACACTGCGCCCGGAATCAGCAGAACGCGATTCCAGAACGCGGCTGTCGGTGTGCTGGCACGAAGGGCACTGCATGGCCCAAAAGTCCGCCGGAAATGTGAAGCAAGTGTAGACAGTCTTCGTCCCATTGAGAAGGGAGATGCTGCCTTGGGTTTTGATCTGTGATCGGCGCAAAGCAGCGCCAGAGCGTGAGACTGACCGAACGCACGGGTTCCGAACAACAAAAAACCCCTGCCGGAGCAGGGGTTGATGGGCCTAAGCGGCGGATCATCACTTACCGATCTTCGGGGGATCGCGGAAGGCGATGGCGAAGAACAGGGTGGAAATCCCGAGCGCCAGGATGAGGATGTAAGCGAAGCTTTCCATGGATGAACCTCCTAGCGATCAGCTGAGGGTGGTGCCAGCGGGGGGCACGTAGCCCTCCGGCAGGCGGCGGGTGGAACGGTCGCCCAGCTTCTGGAACAGACCGAATTCCACCTGTTCGCCCAGATCCGGGTCAATACCGGCGAACACGTCGCGGTACAGGGTGCGAGCACCGTGCCAGATGTGACCGAAGAAGAACAGCAGCGCGAAGCAGGCGTGGCCGAAGGTGAACCAGCCGCGGGGTGAGCTGCGGAAGGTGCCGTCGGAGTGGTAGGTCTCGCGATCGAACTCGAAGGCTTCGCCAAGCTGAGCCTTACGAGCCAGGCGCTTCACGTCTGCGGGATCGGTGAAGGTCTGACCATTCAGGGCACCGCCGTAGACGGTGGCCGTCACACCGGTCTGCTCGAAGGAGTACTTCGCTTCAGCACGGCGGAATGGGATGTCAGCGCGAACGATGCCCTGGTTGTCTTCGAGCACCACAGGGAAGTTCTCGAAGAAGTTGGGCAGGCGGCGCACTTCCAGATCGCGGCCGTCCTTGTCGGTGAAGGCAATGTGACCCAGCCAGCCGGTGGGCAGGCCGTCGCCATTCACCATCGGACCGACGCGGAACAGACCGCCCTTGGCAGGGCTGTTGCCCACGTAGTCGTAGAAGGCGAGCTTCTCAGGGATCGAGGCGTAGGCCTGTTCCTTGGTAGCGCCGTTGTCGAGCGCGGTTTGCACGCGACGGTTGATTTCAGTCTTGAAGTAGCCCTGGTCCCACTGGTAGCGGGTGGGGCCGAACAGCTCAACGGGAGTCGCAGCTGCGCCGTACCACATGGTTCCGGCCACGACGAAGGCGGCGAAGAACACAGCGGCAATGGCGCTGGAGAGCACCGTTTCGATGTTGCCCATGCGCAGCGCCTTGTACAGGCGCTCGGGCGGACGGGTGGTGATGTGGAAGATGCCGGCGATGATGCCGACGATGCCAGCGGCGATGTGGTGGGCCACGATGCCGCCCGGGTTGAAGGGGTTGAAGCCTTCAGGTCCCCAGGAGGGCTGCACCGGCTCGAGATGACCAGTGATGCCATAGGGGTCTGACACCCACATACCCGGGCCGAACACACCCGTGAGGTGGAAGGCGCCGAAACCGAAGCAGGCCAGGCCTGCGAGCAGCAGGTGGATCCCGAAGATCTTGGGGAGGTCGAGAGCAGGCTCGCCGGTGCGAGGGTCCTGCCAGATCTCCAGATCCCAGTAGGTCCAGTGCCAGATGGCGGCCAGGAAGAGCAGGCCGCTGAGAATGATGTGAGCAGCTGCCACACCTTCGAAGCTCCAGAAGCCGGGGTCCACACCGGTTTCACCGGTGATGCTCCAGCCACCCCAGCTACCGGTCACACCCAAGCGGGCCATGAACGGCATCACAAACATGCCCTGGCGCCACATCGGGTTGAGCACCGGGTCGGAGGGATCGAAGATGGCCAGCTCGTAGAGCGCCATGGAGCCGGCCCAGCCGGCTACCAGAGCGGTGTGCATGAGGTGCACGGCCAACAATCGGCCCGGGTCGTTGATCACGACCGTGTGCACCCGATACCAGGGCAATCCCATGGGGGTTAGGTCCGGGGAAACAATCAGCCGCCCGCGCCGGTGACCGGCATGCGGTTGGCAACACGATCAAGCCCAACCAGTCGAAACCAGCAGACACTTGATCCGTGCTGGCGATGGTAAGGGGTTCGCGTGGCTCACTGATTCGATCGCCGCACAGCTGAAACGTGCCGTGATGGCAAGGAGCCCGCTGACAGCGGATCCCTTGCGAGCCGGCGGTTACAAAACGCAACCCTCGGCCTCAGAATGCGGCTGTTGCCCAGGGATTGCCATGCCCGTGATTCGGTTTGTTCGCGAAGGTCGCGACGTGGAGTGCTACCCGGGTGAAAACCTGCGGGAGGTGGCCCTGCGCGAGGGCATCGCCCTCTACGGCCTGAAGGGCCAGCTCGGCAATTGCGGCGGCTGCGGCCAGTGCATCACCTGTTTTGTGGATGTGGTGGGCGAAAGCAGCCCCGGCAGCCTCAGCGGCCGCACCGCTGTGGAAGACCAGAAGCTGCGCCGGCGCCCGCAAACCTGGCGCCTGGCGTGCCAGACCCTGGTGAACCAATCCGTGCTGGTGGTCACCAAGCCGCAAACCGGCCTCAGCGATCTCGATCAGAAGGTGAATCAGGCCAAGGCCCAGCCGCTGCCGGCAGGCCCCACGGCCTGGCCAGTGCAGGAAAGCGAAGACGATGACGACGCAGAAACCAGTTCCGGCGATGCGGCGTCTGGCCAAACCACTACGAGCGATGAAGAGGCCTGATCGGCGCCATGCGGCGGTGATACCGTCATCGCGCTAAAGGCTCTTGCAATGGAAACCAACGATCTCGGCTTTGTCGCCAGTCTGATGTTCGTGCTGGTTCCGACCGTGTTCCTGCTGGTTCTGTATATCCAGACCAGCAGCCGCCAGGGTTGATTCCCGCGACTCGCTTCGGCCCTTCGGCCACCTGAGATGCGGTAGGCCCAAACCGGCCACCCCAAACACCACGAAACCCCGGAGCAGCTGATGGCGACTCCGGGGTTTTTTGCTGCCGTTTTTTTTGCTGCCAGGGTTTCTCCTGGCAGCTTGTAAGAGATGGGCAGGCGCCGATCAGCGGCGACCTTCCGGCTCACGCACCAGGAGCACCGGTGCCGGCGCATGCACCCGGATGTAATCGCTCACCGACGAGCCGAGCAGGCGATCGATATCCACCAGGCCCCGTGCCACCAGGGGGCGTCGATCCTGGGAGGCAATCACCAGCAGATCCGACTTTTCTTCAGCCGCCGCATCACACACCCCACGGCCAATGTCGCCCGTGCGGTGGATGGCCTTCATCTCCACGCCGTAGCCACGGGCCCGCTGCACGGCTTTCTCCAGCAGTTCATCGGCAGGAGATTTGCCACCGCGGGACGGGGTGATGTCTTGCCGGCTGATGTGGATACCGGTGAGGCTGGCGCCAGGGGTGTCCCGCACCAGCTCACAGGCCAGCCGCAGGGCGTCATCGCCCACGCCGGTGCCATCCACCGCCACCATCACGCGGTTGATATGGCGCACATAGAGGTCGTCGCGCACCAGCAGCATCGGCCGCGTGGAGAGCTGAAACACGTACTGGCTGGCGCTGTTGCTCAGGATTGATTGCAGCCGCCCCAAGCCGCGGGAGCCCATCACGATCAGGTCGGCATCGAGCTCATCGGCCACCTTGAGCACGGTCTGCTTGGTGTCGCCCTGGCGGATGATCGTGTTCACCTCCGCGGGATTGAGCCCAAGGCGCTGCACGGCTTCGGCCACGATGCCGGCCGCCTTCTGGGAATGCTCGGCGTAGTTCTCGCCGGCCTGCTCCGACACCACATGCAGCAGGTTGATTCGCGCCTGCTTCACGGCCGGGATGTCGCGCAGCATGCGCACCATCTCTTCAACGTGGCCCTTGCCGGAATCGGCGATCAGAAGGTTGCGGAACACAGCCGTTGCAACGCGCTCGGGCAGCCTATGGCTGATCCGCCGCCGCGGACCAACCGCAGCTAACACCGTGACGGAGCAACAACAACCGCAACCCTGGCGCCTGATCCGGCGCGTGCTGCCCCAACACACCGACCATGCCGGCGTGATGTGGCACGGAGCCTATTTGAGCTGGCTCGAGGAAGCCCGCGTGGAAGCTCTCAGCGCCGCCGGCCTGGCCTACGCGGATCTATCGGCAGAAGGCCTGGAATTGCCGGTGGTGAGCCTCTCCATCCAGTACCGCCAGGCCCTTCTCCATGGCGAGGAGGTGTGCGTGTGCAGCTGGGTGCTGGCGCGGCAAGGGGTGAAGCTGCCTTGGCGCAGCGCCTTCCTCAAAGCCGATGGCAGCGTGGCAGCCGAGGCCTCGGTGGAGCTGGTGCTGGTGGATTTGTCAGCCGGAGCGGGGCAACGCAAGCTGATGCGCCGACTCCCCCAGACCCTGAGCCAAGCCCTCCAACAACTGGAGCGAGGCCCAGACTGAGACCCACCGCTCTCGCTATAGTACTGACGTACTGGCGAGATTGGGTGCATGGGAGAACTGCTGCGGGCGCCATTCGCTGCGGCCAGCACGGCCCCCAAGGGTTCCCAGAAACACCGGCAGCTCCGAGCCGGCCGGCGGCAGCAGCGGGGGCACGATCCCAGCGTTGAACGCGAACGCCTATGGCGGCTGCTGTGGTCGAGCTGCCCTGGCATCGGCTGGCAGCGCTTGGAGCGACTGGAGGCGATGTTCGGCAGCCTTGAGCTGGCCTGGGGCGCCAGTGCAGCCAACCTGATCCATGGGCTGAGCGGCCACACGCGCCTGCACCAGCGGGAGCTCGAGGCGCTGGAGCGCTACCGCAGCAGCCACGGGCCAGCACCCATCAGTGAGCCACCCAGCGCGGAGCAACGGCAGCGCTGGGCAACGCCCGCATGCCTGCTCCCCTCTGATCTCACCTACCCGGAGGCCATGCTGCAGCTCGAGCGACCACCGCTTCAGCTGTTCTGGCGAGGCCAAGGGTCGAGGTGGTCTGCCCTGAGCCAAAGCCAGGCGGTGGCAGTCGTGGGCACACGGCGCCCCTCCCGCCATGGCCTCACCATGGCTCGCCAAATCGGGCGGGCCCTCGCCGAAGCCGGCTGGCCGGTGGTAAGTGGGCTGGCGGAGGGGATCGATGCGGCGGCCCACCAGGGCTGCCTGGAAGCCGGAGGCTGCCCTGTCGGGGTGTTGGGCACGCCGCTCAACCGCGTTTATCCCCGCCATCACGGCCAGCTGCAGGCAACCGTGGCCGAGCAGGGGGTGCTGGTGAGTGAGTTACCGGAAGGCACCCCGGGGCGCGCCGGCCACTTCGCCCTGCGCAATCGACTGCAGGTGGGGCTCGCTCAAGCGCTGGTGCTGGTGGAATGCCCCGCCAACAGCGGAGCGCTCCATTCAGCTGAGCTCGCCTGGGAGCTGGGCATGCCGATCTGGGTGGTGCCGGCTGATGCCGGCCGCATCAGCGCCGCAGGCAGCAACCGCTGGCTGCAGCAAGGGGCCACGCCACTCCTCAACCCCAGCGATCTCACCACCAGCCTCGGAGTGGGGCCGCTCAGGCCACCCCGCAGCAGCACTGCTGGACCAGCCGCCGCGCCCCTGCTGCAGCGAGAAGCCGCACTGCTGGCCGCCTTGGGCGCAGGTGCCTCCCTGGATCAATTGTGTGATCGGCTGCGGCTGGCTCCAGGGGTGATCAGTGAACGGCTGCTGCGGCTGGAACTGGCGGGAGTGCTGCGCAGTGAACCGGGGCTGTGGTGGCGGCCGTGCTGAAGCCACCCCTGCTTAGGGTTGCTGCATGGCCACCACGCTTGCCGCAGCTGAACTTCTGCAGTGGCGGCGCAGGCAGCTGGAGGCCGGTGGTGAAGCCAGCCAGCTCGATTGGCTCTTGGATCTCGAAGGCGGCATCCGCTGGCAAACCCTGCAGCAGCTGCGGCTGTATCCGGATCAATCCGTGGAGCTGGAGGCGCCGCTGCCGCGGTTGGAGTTGCTCTGGCAGCAGCACCTGAACAGCGGTACGCCCTTGCAATACCTGGTGGGGCGATGCCCCTGGCGCGATCTGGAACTGGAGGTGCAGCCTGGCGCCCTGATCCCGCGCCAAGAAACAGAACTGCTGGTCGAGCTGGCGGAGCAACGGCTGAGCAGCAGTGGCGATGCACCAAGCGGAGCAAGCCCGCTGCACTGGGCTGATCTGGGCACCGGCTCTGGATGCCTGGCGGTAGCCCTGGGCCGCTGCTGGCCGGGGAGCCGCGGGGTGGCGGTCGATCAATCGAGCGAAGCGCTGGCACTGGCGCAGCGAAATCTCAGCAAGCACCACCTGCTTGAACGCGTGGAGCTTCGGCAGGGCAACTGGTGGGCCCCACTGGCGGACTGGGCGGGCCAGCTGGATCTGGTGATCTCGAATCCTCCCTACATCCCAACAGCGGTGTGGAAGCAACTGGAGCCCACCGTGCGCGATCACGAACCAGCACTAGCCCTTGATGGCGGAGGTGATGGCCTTGAGGCCATCAGAGCCATCGCAGCGGGTGCAGCTGCCCATCTCGCCCCGGGCGGATGGTTGCTGCTGGAGCACCACCACGACCAAAGCGAGGCCGTTTTGGCCCTGCTCAATGGGGCCGGGCTGGAGCAGGTGAGCCCCCACCGCGACCTCGAAGGAATCTGGCGCTTCGCCAGCGGCCAGCGGCCAGGCGCTACACCCTGATCAACGGATCCCCTCAGCCATGTCGAGCCTCAGCTGCAGCCCGAGCGATCTGGCCCACAGGCTGCAGGCGGGCGAAGCCGCGCTATTCCCCACCGATACGCTCCCGGCCCTGGCCACCAAGCCCGAATCGGCGGAGCTGCTGTGGGAGCTGAAGCAGCGGCCGCGCCACAAGCCGGTGATCCTGATGGCCGCCACTGGCCAGGCACTGCTGGAGTGCCTGGGGCAACCGATCGAGCCGGCTTGGCAGCACATGGCTGATCGTTACTGGCCCGGCGCCCTCACCCTGGTGTTACCCGCCAGGGGCACCTGGCTCGAGCAACTCAATCCCGGCGGCAGCACGCTCGGCCTGCGGTTGCCGGCCTGCCCAGCGGCCCTGGAATTGCTGACCCTGAGCGGCCCCCTCGCCACCACCAGCGCCAACCGGTCTGGAGAACCGGCCTGCCTGGATCACAAGGAAGCCGCTGAACGCTTTCCCCAGGTGGCCCAGCTGGCCCCCGTGCCCTGGCCCGCTCCATCGGGCCAGGGCAGCACCGTGATCGAGTGGCTCCCGTCGGGTCAGTGGCAGCTTCTGCGCGCCGGTGCTCTACTGCCGCCAGAACTCGGCGCCAACGCCTGAACTGCCGTGAGCGCCCTGATCCTGTTGATTGCAGCCCTGCTGGGGTTCAACCACTGGCTACTGGAGCCCGCCGTGGAGGCCAGCAGTGAGCTCCTCGAGCTGGCATGGCTGCCGTGGCTGCTGCTGGCGCTGGTGGCCTGGTTGCTAGCGGGGCAACCCAGCCAGCGCTGAGCGCAACACACGAAAAAGCCCCCGGCCAAGGCCGGAGGCTGATGTCGTCCCTCGAAGAGGGCAAGAGGTGAGGGGAAGCGGCTGAAGGAATCAGCCGCTTGGGATCAACCGAACTTGCCGGAAGTTGAGGCGATCAGGAAGGCGGCGTAGGTCACGAAGTAGCCCACGGTGAAGTGAGCCAGACCAACCACACGGGCCTGAACGATCGAGAGAGCCACGGGCTTGTCGCGCCAGCCCACCAGGTTAGCGAGCGGAGTGCGCTGGTGAGCCCAGACGATGGTCTCGATCAGTTCCTGCCAATAACCGCGCCAGGAGATCAGGAACATGAAGCCGGTGGCCCAGATCAGGTGACCGAACAGGAACATCCAGGCCCAGACGGCGAGGTTGTTGCTGCCATACGGGTTGTAACCGTTGATCAGCTGAGAGGAGTTGAGCCACAGGTAGTCGCGGAACCAGCCCATCAGATAGGTGCTGGATTCGTTGAACTGAGCCACGTTGCCCTGCCAGATGGCGAGGTGCTTCCAGTGCCAGTAGAAGGTGAGCCAGCCCACGGTGTTCAGGGCCCAGAAGACAGCCAGATAGAAGGCGTCCCAGGCACTGATGTCGCAGGTGCCGCCACGGCCGGGGCCGTCGCAGGGGAAGGAGTAGCCGAAGTCCTTTTTGTCGGGCATCAGCTTGGAACCCCGGGCATCCAGGGCGCCCTTCACCAGGATCAGGGTGGTGGTGTGCAGACCCAGGGCGATGGCGTGGTGCACCAGGAAGTCGCCAGGGCCGATCTGCAGGAACAGATCGTTGCCACCGTCGTTGATGGCATCCATCCAACCGCCCATGTAGGCGGCGCTGGCATTGCTAGCAGCGCTAGCGCCATTGGAGAGGAGCACATCGAAGCCGTACATGGCCTTACCAGAGGCGGCCTGCACGAACTGTGCGAACACGGGCTCCACCAGGATCTGCTTCTCGGGGGTACCGAAGGCCACCACCACGTCGTTGTGGACGTAGAGGCCCAGGGTGTGGAAACCGAGGAACAGAGACACCCAGCTCAGGTGGCTGATGATCGCTTCTTTGTGCTCGAGCATCCGAGCCAGGACGTTGTCCTTGTTGGCTTCGGGGTCGTAATCACGGATGAAGAAGATCGCACCGTGAGCGAAGGCACCGCACATCAGGAAGATGGCGATGTACTGGTGGTGGGTGTAAAGCGCAGCCTGCGTGGTGTAGTCCTTCGCGATGAACGCGTAGGACGGCATCGAATACATGTGCTGCGCCACCAGGCTGGTCACAACGCCCAGGGAAGCCAGGGCCAGACCGAGCTGGAAGTGGAGCGAGTTGTTGATGGTGTCGTAGAGACCCTTGTGGCCAGCGCCGAGGTCACCAGGGGTGCCCTTGGGCGGGTTGTGGGCTTCGAGGATCTCGCGGATCGAGTGGCCAATACCGAAGTTGGTCCGGTACATGTGGCCGGCAATCACAAACAGACAGCCAATCGCCAGGTGGTGATGGGCAATGTCGGTGAGCCAGAGGGCCTCACTCTGAGGGTGGAAACCACCCAGGAAGGTGAGGATGGCGGTGCCTGCGCCTTCTGAAGTACCGAACACCTGGTAGGCGGTGTCGGGGTTCTGGGCATAAACGCCCCAGTTGCCGGTGAAGAACGGAGCCAGACCCGCGGGGTGAGGCAGCACATTCAGGAAGTTGTCCCAACCCACGTGCTGACCGCGGGATTCAGGAATCGCCACGTGCACGAGGTGACCGGCCCAAGCGATGGAGCTGAAGCCGAACAGCACCGCGAGGTGGTGGTTCAGGCGGGATTCAGCGTTCTTGAACCAGGCCAGGGAAGGCCGGAACTTGGGCTGCAGGTGCAGCCAGCCAGCGAACAGAGCCCAGGCCGACAGGATCATCATGAAGATGGAACCCTGATACAGCTCGGCGTTGGTGCGCATGCCGATGGTGTACCACCAGTGGTACACGCCGGAGTACGCAATGTTCACCGGGGAGGAGGCGCCAGCCTGAGTGAAGGCCGTGATGGCGCCTTGGCCGAAGTGGGGATCCCAGATCGCGTGAGCGATGGGACGGACATGCAGAGGATCGGCGACCCACTGCTCGAAGTTGCCCTGCCAGGCGACGTGGAACAGGTTGCCCGAAACCCAGAGGCCGATGATCGCGAGGTGACCGAAGTGGGTGGAGAAGAGCTTTTGGTAAAGCTTCTCCTCCGTCATTCCGTCATGGCTCTCGAAGTCGTGAGCCGTGGCGATCCCGTACCAAATACGACGGGTTGTCGGGTCCTGTGCCAGACCCTGGCTGAACGAAGGAAATTTCGTTGCCATTGGGAAAGGTCAGGAGAGGTCAGCCGACCGCAATGATGCGGGCCAGGAAGAACGACCAGGTGGTCGCGATGCCGCCCAGCAGATAGTGGGCAACACCGACGGCACGGCCCTGGGTGATGGAGAGCGCCCGCGGCTGAATGGCGGGAGCAACCTTCAGCTTGTTGTGAGCCCAGACGATGGACTCAATCAGCTCTTGCCAGTAGCCGCGGCCGCTGAACAGGAACATCAAGCTGAACGCCCAGACGAAGTGGGCACCCAGGAACATCAGACCGTAGGCACTGGTGGCAGAGCCATAGCTGTTGATCACCTGTGCGGCCTGAGCCCACAGGAAGTCACGCAGCCAGCCGTTGATCGTGATGGCGCTGTTGGCAAAGTTGCCGTTGGTGATGTGAGACACGGTTCCGTCAGCGTTGACGGTGCCCCACACGTCGCTCTGCATCTTCCAAGAGAAGTGGAAGATGACGATCGACAGGGAGTTGTACATCCAGAACAGGCCCAGGAACACGTGGTCCCAAGCCGACACCTGGCAGGTACCGCCACGGCCGGGGCCGTCGCAGGGGAAGCGGAAACCGAGGTTCGCCTTGTCGGGAACCAGGCGGCTGCTGCGGGCATACAGAACACCCTTCAGCAGGATCAGCACCGTCACGTGAATCGTGAAGGCGTGAATGTGGTGGACCATGAAGTCGGCCGTTCCCAGGGGGATCGGACCGGCAGCCACCTTGCCGCCCACGGCCACCACGGTGCCGTTGAACACTTCGCTCACGCCGGCGAGGGCATTGGGAGCGGTGCTACCGGCAGCAGCAGCGTGCAGACCCTGAATCCACTGCGCGAAGACGGGCTTCAGGGCAATGGCGGAGTCGCTGAACATGTCCTGGGGACGGCCCAGGGCACGCATGGTGTCGTTGTGGATGTAGAGGCCGAAGCTGTGGAAGCCCAGCCAGATGCACACCCAGTTGAGGTGTGAGATCAGGGCATCACGCGCCTTGAGCACCCGGTCGAGCACGTTGTCCACGTGCTTGGCGGGGTCGTAGTCGCGGATCATCGCGATGGCGGCGTGGGCGCCGGCACCAACGATCAGGAAGCCACCGATCCAGGTGTGGTGGGTGAAGATCGACAGCTGGGTCGGGTAGTCGATGCCGATGTAGGGATACGGAGGCATCGCATACATGTGCTGAGCAACGATGATGCTCAGCGAGCCCAGCAGCGCCAGGTTCACAGCCAGCTGGGCGTGCCAGCTGGTGGTCATGAACTCGTAGAGACCGTCATGACCGTTGGAGGCGGGGAACAGCAGGGGGTCGCCCTTCTGGCCCTCGAGGATCTCCTTGATGCTATGGCCGATGCCCCAGTTGGTCCGGTACATGTGACCGGCCACGATGAACAGCACCGCAATCGCCAGGTGGTGGTGAGCGATATCGCTCATCCACAGGCTGCCGGTTACAGGATTCAGACCACCTTTAAAGGTGAGGAAATCGCTGTAAGCGGCCCAGTTACCGGTGAAGAAGGCATTGATGCCAGCACCGAAACCGGGGAACAGCTGGGCGATGAGGTCCTGATTCAGGAACTCGTGGGGGAGGGGAATGTCGGCGTAGGTGGCGATGGTTTTGCCGTTCAGCGCCAGCGGCTTGCCGGCGTCGATGGCATCCATCAGCGCGGTCGTGGGCAGCGACACATGGATCAGGTGTCCAGCCCAGGACAGGGAGCCCAGACCAAGCAGACCGGCCAGATGGTGGTTGAGCATCGACTCAACGTTCTGGAACCACTCGAGCTTGGGAGCTGCCTTGTGGTAGTGGAAGACGCCGGCATTGAGCATCAAGCCGGCCATCACCAGAGCACCGATGGCCAGAGCCATCAGCTGCGTTTCGTTGGTGATGCCCCAGGCCCGCCACACATGGAAGAGGCCGGAGGTGATCTGAATGCCGTGGAAACCGGCACCCACATCGCCATTGAGGATTTCTTGGCCGAACACGGGCCAAACCACCTGCGCACTGGGTTTCACGTGCGTGGGGTCGGCCAGCCAGCCGGAGTAGTTGGAGAAGCGAGCGCCGTGGAAGAAGGCACCGCTCAGCCAAATGAAGATGACGGCCAGGTGACCGAAGTGGGCCGAAAAGATCTTCCGGCTGACCTCTTCGAGATCACTGGTGTGGCTGTCGAAGTCGTGAGCGTTGGCGTGGAGGTTCCAAACCCACGTGGTGGTTTTGGGACCTTTGGCAAGGCTGCGATCGAAATGGCCGGGCTTACCGAACAGTTCGAAGGTGGCCGGGTTGTTCACCCGGTCGACCTGGGCCTTCGCCGTTTTCCCACGCTCTGGTGGGCTGATGGTCATCGAGACGTTCCTCGAGGGACGGGGTCGAGGTGGAGGTCCACCCTTCCGACCCGGGGCACCGGCAAGCCGGAGGCCACAGGCCAGTGGAGCCACAGGCACAGCGGAAAACCGCATGCACCCATGGGCGCCGGCATGAGCGGGAGGTGCAGCCGAAGCCGAAACCCCTTTTCATGACTGGCGCTTGGGCCCCAGATAGGGGACCGCTGGCGGAAGTATAAAAGTGAATTCCAAGCCCTTTGGCCTGGCAGTTACAAAGGTTCAATCCGGAGCCGCGCCAGTCAGGGACTGAGCTCTCGCGGAAGCAAAACATCAGCGAAAAATCGCGTGTTTACGCGCTTGATGTAGGCCGACGCAAGCAAATAAAGGCGCTTTTTTGTTAGCAACCACCACTTGCGCAGCGGGTTGTTGTCCGCAACGCTGCAGACTGTGCTCAACAAGCTCAAAACGAGCCTTAGGAGGAATCACCATGCTGGCGGCACCACGGCGGGCGCTCGTAGCCCTGGTGCTGGTGGTGCTCACGCTGGTGAGCGGGGGCTGCGGAAGCAAAACCGCACCAGATGCATCAGCGGCGAGCCCCAGCAACCTCAACGCCACGGCACCCTCCGGCGCGCTGCAGGAAGTAGCGCCTCCGGGAGCCGTGCAACAGCTCAATGAACGACTGAATGATCGGGCACCTCAGGTGCGGGTGCTGGCTCCGCAGGACAACGCCCTGCTGCCCGCTGGACCCTGGACCCTGAAGCTGCAAGTGAGCGACTGGCCCTTAAGCGATGCCAGCCCGCTTGGACTGGGCCCCCATCTGGTGGTGCAGCTCGATGATCAGGCACCGATTCGGATCACCAGCAGCGACGCCGCCGCCGCCGTGGCGATGCCGGATCTCAGACCCGGCAGCCATCGGGTCACGGTGTATGCCGCCCGCCCCTGGGGTGAGGCGGTGAAGGCTCCAGGCGCCAGCACCCAGATCCGGGTCCACCGCGTGGCCCGCAATGCCGCCGAACTGCCCGCCAGCGGCAGTGCCCAGCTGATTGCCAGCAGCCCGGAGGCCCCGCAGGCGATGGAGCCGGTGCTGATCGATTGGTTGCTCCTCGATGCGCCCCTGCAGAACCTGCGCGGCGACGATGCCCGCTGGCGCCTGCGCATCAGCGTGAATGGCGACAGCTTTTTGGTGGACCGTCAGACGCCGCTGTGGCTGAAGGGCTTCAAGCGCGGCAGCAACGCGGTGCAGCTGGAATTGCTCGATGGTCGGGGCGACCCCCTCAATCCACCGTTTAACAGTGTGGTGCGCGAGGTGGTGATCGGATCAGGTAGCCAGCCGGCCTGGCTGCGCCCCACGCTTTCCCCGACCGATCTGGCGCTGCTGGCCGGCGAAGCACAGGCCCCTGAGCCCCCGGCACCGCCTGCAGCTGTAGCTGAGCCTGAACCAGAACCCGAGCCCATGGCCGCCGAGCCTGAGCCTCAACCGGAGCCAGAACCCGAACCAAGCGCCAACGGCTTGGCCGAGCCCGAGCCCGCTGCCTCTGAGCCAGCCGAAGCCCCCCAAACCGAAGCAAGCCCGGTGCCTCCTGCGGCCGAGCCGGCACCGGCCACTGCGGAGACCACCACGGAGACCACCACGGAGGCCATCAACGAGCCCTCCCCAGAGCCGGAGCCCGAAGAGGTCAAGGAACAGCCGGTGTCACCTGAACCGTCATTGCCGCCTTCGGCTGCACCCAGCGCAACACCGGCACCGGAGCGGATTGCGCCGCAAACCAGCCTGAGCGGCTCGGCCCGCGACCAGGTGAATGCTGATGGGTCGCTCCAGCAGCCCACCCCGCGCGGCCCGTTGGCCGGGCTGCGGGAGAAGCTGGGTGGATGAGTGAACGCCTGAGCTGGGGTTTTGCCCTCAACAGTCAAGCCCTGCCCCTGTTGCGTCAGCTGCTGGAGCGAGGCCTGATCGACCGCATCGCCAGCCCCGCCGATGGCATGGCCTGGCAACCCGGTGACCTGCAGCGACTGCTCGAGAGCGAATGGCAGCGCAGCCGTGCCTTTGTGGCCATTGGCGCCTGCGGCGCCATCACGCGGCTGATCGCTCCATTGCTGCAAGGCAAAGAACACGACCCCGCCGTGGTGGTAGCCGACGCCCAGGGCCGCTTTGCCATCCCGCTGCTCGGAGGCCACGGGGCCGGAGCTGAGTCGCTGGCCCACAGCGTGGCGGCGCTGCTGGGGGGAGAAGCCGTGCTCACCGGCACCAGCACCAGCCAGCAACACCTCGCCCTCGATGCCTTTGGCAGCCGGTGGGGCTGGCGCCGCGGCCCCGGCGACTGGGACACGCTGATGAAAGCGGCCGCCCGCCTTGAAGCCGTGGCCCTCGAGCAGCAAAGCGGCAATCCACGCTGGCTAGAGCTGCCTGGCTTGCCGCCTCAGAGCAGCGCCGGGGTACCCCTGAGTGTGGGGGTCGAGCGGAGCGATCAGTGCCGCTGGCACCCACCGGCCTTGTGGGTGGGCATGGGTTGCGAGCGGGGCACCAGCCTCTCGCTGCTGCAGCGCTGCCTGGAGCAGAGCCTCGCAGCTGAGGGGCTGGCCATCGAAGCCGTCGCGGGCCTCGCCAGCGCCGATCGCAAGGCCGATGAACCAGCCCTGCTGCAACTGGCCGAACAGAACGGCTGGCCCCTGCGCTGCTTCAGCAGCGCCGCCTTGAGCGCTGTACCGGTGCCCAATCCCTCAGCGGTTGTGGAGGCCGAGCTGGGCACCGCCAGCGTGGCGGAGGCGGCGGCGCTGCTGGCCTGCGGCCCCAAGGCCCAGCTGCGTAGCCCCAAACACATCGAGCGCGCCAACGCCGGCGAGCAAGGGGCCGCCACAGCGGCCATCGCCGAGGCGCCCCAGCAATGGGCACCCCAGCGGGGCTGCCTGCACCTGATCGGCAGCGGGCCCGGCAGCCTCTCGCTGCTCACCCCCGATGCGCGCGCTGCTTTGGCGGAGAGCTGCGTGTGGGTGGGCTATGGCCTCTATCTGGATCTGCTGGAGCCGCTGCGCCGGCCCGATCAACTCCGCAGCGACGGGCAACTCACCCTGGAACGCGAGCGCTGCAGCGAAGCCCTGGAGCTGGCTTGCCAGGGCCTCACGGTGGCGCTGGTGTCGTCGGGCGACAGCGGCATTTACGGCATGGCCGGTCTGGCCCTGGAGCAATGGATGGCCCTGGCCGAGCACGATCGACCGGCCTTTCAGGTGCATCCAGGCCTCTCGGCCCTGCAGTTGGCGGCAGCCCGGGCTGGTGCTCCGCTGATGCACGATTTCTGCACCGTGAGCCTCAGTGATCGCCTCACCCCCTGGGCGGTGATCGAGCAACGCCTCAAGTCCGCCGCCGACGGCGACTTCGTGGTAGCGCTCTACAACCCGCGCTCGAAGGGGCGCGATTGGCAACTGGGCCGAGCCCAGGAGCTACTGCTGGCAAAACGGCCAGCGGACACACCGGTGGTGGTGGCGCGCCAGCTCGGCCGCCCCGAGGAAGACGTGCGCTTGCACAGCTTGGGAACGCTGCCCATCGAGGAGATCGACATGCTCACGCTGGTGCTGATCGGCAACAGCAGCAGCCGCGTCGAAGGCGGACGCATGGTGACCCCCAGGGGCTACCCAGGCGCCGAGCTCAGCTGAAAGTCGGGATGACAGGATTCGAACCTGCGGCCCCTTCGTCCCGAACGAAGTGCGCTACCAAGCTGCGCTACATCCCGATGCCGGGAGTGTAGGAGATGGCGCTCCTGCAAAGGGTCTGGCCTGCCTCAGGCGGCAGCCTGAGCGATGGGGCCGGTTTCTAGAGTTAACAGCTGATCTGCGCCTGCGGGCGGAAGTGGCGCTGTGCTCAAACCCGACTGGCTGCGTGTCAAGGCTCCCCAGCGCGAGCGGATCGGCGAAGTAGCTGATCTGCTCTTGGATCTCAAGCTGAACACGGTCTGCCAGGAAGCCAGCTGCCCCAACATCGGCGAGTGCTTCGCCGGTGGCACCGCCACCTTTTTGATCATGGGGCCGGGCTGCACCCGCGCCTGCCCCTACTGCGATATCGATTTCGACAAGAGCGTTCGCGAGCTCGACCCCACCGAACCCCAGCGGCTGGGTGAAGCCGTGGCGCGGCTAGGGCTCAAACACGTGGTGATCACCTCGGTGAACCGCGACGATCTGGCCGATGGAGGCGCCAGCCAGTTCGTGGCCTGCATTGAGCAGGTGCGCCAGCGCTCTCCCCTCACCACGATCGAGCTGCTGATCCCGGATTTCTGCGGCAACTGGCAGGCCCTGGCCACCGTGATGGACGCGAGCCCCGATGTGCTGAACCACAACATCGAAACGGTGCCTCGGCTGTACAAGAAAGCCCGTCCGCAAGGCATCTATGAGCGCTCCTTGGAGCTGCTGCAGCGCGTGCGGGAAGGCTGGCCTCGCACCTACTCCAAATCAGGGCTGATGGTGGGCTTGGGCGAGAGCGACACCGAGGTGATCGAGGTGCTCGCAGACCTGCGCCGCCACCAGGTCGACATCGTGACCATTGGCCAATACCTCTCCCCCGGGCCCAAGCACCTGCCGGTGGATCGCTTCGTAACCCCGGAGCAGTTCGAGACCTTCCGCCAGCACGGGGAAGGGGAACTGGGCTTTCTGCAAGTGGTGAGCACGCCACTCACCCGCAGCAGCTATCACGCCGGCGAGGTGCAACGGCTGATGGCGCAGTACCCGCGCTAGGAATCGAGCAGAAACTCCGCTTCCAAGGCGCAGGCCTCGAGCGCCATGGGGCCGGCGGCGAGGGCATCAATGCGGCTGTTCACCAGGCTCACGGGTGCCTGAAGTTGGGCGCAGTGCTCGAGAAACGCCACGGCCATCTGGCGGGCGAAGAGCTGCTGCATGTGCTGGGCGAATTCGGGAGGCATGGCTGCCGGTGCAAGTGCCAGCAAGCTATGCAGAGCCACTGAAACCCGAGGCCGGGCCAACCGAACCCGCCGGTGGGGCGAACCGACCGGCGGGTGCGACAGCCGAACCAGGGAGTCGGCTAACCGATCAGGCGGCCACCGTCTCCCGCTCGGCCAGGCCCACATTGGCCTTCTCACTGGGGGGCACCAGCAGCTTGAAGCGCGTCTTCCAGTTGCTCCAATCGGCCAGGATCGCCGCGGCCTTGCTGCTGCCGGTGGCCTCAAGGTGGGCTTCCAGAAGAGGCTTCAGCAGTGCTTCCTGCTCCGGGGTGGTGAGCGCGCAGATGGCCACGATCTCGGGGTTCACCCGCTCGCTCAGGCCGCCGGTTTCATCCAGCAGGAAGGCCACGCCACCAGTCATGCCGGCGGCCACGTTGCGGCCGGTGCTGCCCAGCACCACCACCACACCACCGGTCATGTATTCGCAGCAGTGGTCGCCGGCGCCTTCCACCACGGTGCGGGCACCGCTGTTGCGCACAGCGAAGCGCTCACCGGCGCGGCCCAGGGCAAACAGCTCGCCGCCGGTGGCGCCATAGAGGCAGGTGTTGCCGAGGATCACCTGGCTGCCGGGATCGCGACCACCGGCAGGCGGCACCACGGTGATGCGGCCGCCATTGATGCCCTTGCCCACGTAGTCGTTGGCTTCACCCACCAGGCGCACGTTCATGCCTTGCACGTTGAAGGCACCGAAGCTCTGACCAGCGGCGCCCTCGTAGGTGAGGTCGAGCTGGCCCTGGAAACCGGTGTTGCCATGGCGCGCAGCGATCTCGCCGCCCAGGCGGGCGCACACGCTGCGATCGGTGTTGATGATCGGCAGGGTGCGGGCCACGCGGCCATGCCCCTCGATCGCTGCAAGCAGCTCGGCATCGGCCAGCAGCTGGTCTTCGAGGATCGGGCCGTTGCCGTGGGCTTGGGCGTCGTGCTGCAGCCAGGAGCGATCGGCAGCCTGGGGAATGGGATCGAGCAGGCAGGAGAGATCGATCGCCTTGGTTTTAGCCAGCTGCACAGCGCGGGGCTGCAGCAGCTCGGTGCGGCCGATCAGATCCTCGAGGCGAGCTACACCGAGCACACTCAGCAGCTGCCGCACCTCTTCTGCCACAAACAGGAAGAAGTTCACCACGTGCTCGGGGATGCCGGTGAAGCGCTTGCGCAGCGCTTCCTTCTGGGTGGCCACCCCCACCGGGCAGTTATTGGTGTGGCAAACGCGGGCCATGATGCAGCCCTCGGCGATCATCGCGATCGAGCCGAAGCCGTATTCCTCAGCACCGAGCAGGGCGGCGATGATCACATCCCAGCCGGTCTTGAGGCCGCCATCGGCGCGCAGCAGCACCCGATCGCGCAGACCGTTCTCGAGCAGGGCGCGGTGAACCTCGGTGAGGCCAAGCTCCCAGGGCCCGCCGGCGTGCTTGATCGAGCTCAGCGGCGAGGCGCCGGTACCGCCGTCGTGGCCTGAGATCTGGATCACATCGGCATTGGCCTTGGCCACACCGGCGGCAATGGTGCCGATGCCGATCTCGGCCACCAGCTTCACGCTCACCTTGGCGGCGGGGTGCACCTGGTGCAGGTCGTGGATCAGCTGCGCCAGATCTTCAATCGAATAGATGTCGTGGTGGGGCGGCGGCGAGATCAGCGCCACGCCGGGCTTGCTGTTGCGCAGCCAGGCGATGTACGGATCAACCTTCGGGCCGGGCAGCTGACCGCCTTCGCCGGGCTTGGCCCCCTGGGCCACCTTGATCTCCAGCTGCCTGCCGCTGCGCAGATATTCAGGGGTCACGCCAAAACGGCCTGAAGCGATCTGCTTGATGGCGGAGCAGGCGGTGTCGCCGTTGCGCAGGCCCTTGATCGTGGGCAGGGTGGCGGAGCGGCCCTCGCCGTCCACATCTTGCAGGGCATGGAAGCGGGCCGGGTCTTCGCCGCCCTCGCCGCTGTTGCTCTTGCCGCCGATGCGGTTCATGGCGATGGCCAGCACCTCATGGGCTTCCCGTGAAAGGGCGCCGAGGCTCATGCCGCCGGTGCAGAAGCGCTCGCAGATGCTCTCCACGCTCTCCACCTGATCCAAGGGCAGCGCCGCAGGAGCCGGCTTGAGCTCGAGCAGATCGCGCAACGCCGTAACCGGGCGGTTCTCCAGCAGGGTTTTGTAGGTGGAGAAGTGGTCGTAGCCGGGGCCGGCTTCCACGGCGGAGTGGAGCGCCTTGGCCATCTCCGGGCTGTTGAGGTGGTATTCGCCGCCGGTGCGGTACTGCACAAAGCCCATGAACTCGAGCTTGGTGCGGTTGAGCTCGGGGAAAGCCTTGGCGTGGAAGCTCAGGGTTTCGCTGGCCAGTTCGCTGAGGCTCAGGCCAGCCACACGGCTGGTGGTGCCCTTGAACGCCAGTTCGATCAAGTCGGCGCCGATGCCGATCGCCTCGAAGATCTGCGCGCCGTGGTAGCTGGCGAGCAGCGAAATACCGATCTTGGAGAGGATCTTGCGCAGGCCATCCTCGAGGGCCTTGCGCACATTGGCCTGCACCAGATCCGGCGTGAGGGCGGGCAATTTGCCACGCTCGATGTTGGTTTGCACCTTGGGCTGCGCCAGCCAGTGGCGCGCTGTTTCCCAGGTGAGCCAGGGGCACACGGCGCTGGCGCCGAAGCCGATCAGGCAGGCCACGTGGTGGGTGCTCCAGCACTGGGCTGTATCAGCCACCAGTGAGGTCTGCAGGCGCAGGCCGAGATTGAGCAGGTGGTGGTGCACCGCACCCACCGCCAGCAGGGGCGGCATGTAGGTGGTGGTGGCGTTGATGCCGCGATCGCTGAGCACCAGGATCTGGCTGCCGCTGCGCACGGCGGCTTCGGCGTCGACCTTGAGCCGCTCGACCGCCGCCGCCAGGCCGGCGGGGCCATCGGTGATCGGCATCAAGGTGGAAAGGGTGCTGCAGGGGATGCCCTGCTGCGCCACGGCCGCCAGCTCGGCTTCGTTGAGGATCGGGCTGCTCAGGTGCAGCGCGGCTGCAGCAGACGCCTGGGGCTGCAGCGGTGAACCGCGCTTGCCCAGGTGCATCTCCAGGCTCATCACCAACTTTTCGCGCAGCGGATCGATCGGCGGGTTGGTGACCTGCGCGAAGCGCTGCTTGAAGTAGTCGTAAAGGAGGTGCGGCTTGTTGGAGAGCACCGCCAGGGGAATGTCGTCGCCCATGCAGTAGGTGGGCTCCTTGCCGGCACCAGCCATGTCTTCGATCACCAGATCGAAGTCTTCGGCGGTGAAGCCAAAGGCGGTCTGCTGCTGCAACAGATCCAGATCGCCAAGCTGGCGCTCCTGGGCCCAGGGCTGAACCCCCAGGTTGCGGCGGTGATCGGCCAGCCACTGGCCGTAGGGATGGCGCAAAGCAATCTCCTGCTTCACCTCCCAGTTGTGCAGCAGGCGACCGTTCTCCAGATCGACCGCCAGCATCTGGCCGGGGCCGAGGCGACCCTTCTCGATGATGCGGCTCTCTTCAAGCTCCACCACACCGGTTTCCGAGCCCATCACCACGAAGCCGTCGTTGGTGATGCAGTAGCGAGCCGGGCGCAGGCCGTTGCGATCGAGGGTGGCGCCGACGCTGCGCCCATCGGCGAACACCAACAGGGCGGGGCCGTCCCAGGGCTCCTGGGTGCAGGCGGAATATTCGTAGAAGGCCTGAATTTCTGGCTTATCGGCCAGCTCGGGCTGGTCGCGGAAAGCCTCGGGCACCAGCGTGAGCAGGCTCTCGGTGATCGGCCGGCCGCTGCGCACCAGCAGCTCCAGGGTGGCGTCGAGGTTGGCGGAATCACTGAAGGCCGGGTTCACCACCGGCTTGAGGTCTGCAGCGGCCTCACCCCACACCGCATCGAGATCGGCCTCGGAGGCGCGGGCCCAGTTGAGGTTGCCCAGCAGGGTGTTGATCTCGCCGTTGTGGCCGAGCAGCCGCATCGGCTGGGCCAGGGGCCAGCGGGGCAGGGTGTTGGTGCTGAAGCGGCGGTGATACACCGCAAAGCTCACGGCAAAACGCTCATCGCGCAGGTCGCCATAGAAGGCCGAGAGCACTTCGGAGCGCACCATGCCCTTGTACACAACGGTGCGGCTGCTGAGCGACGCGAAATAGAGATCGCTGGGGCCGGCGCCCCAAGCCGCCCGAGCCCGATCACCGCAGCGGCGGCGCAGGCGGAACAGCAGCGATTCGAGGGCATCGCCGACCTCAGAAGCGCCGAGCAGCCACTGCTCGATCACCGGCGCAGTCCCGCGAGCCAGGGGACCGAGCACCGAGGCATCCACCGGCACCGCGCGCCAGCCGAGGCTGGTGAGGCCGAGCTTGGCGGCTTCTTCATCACAGAAGGCCTTGGCCTGATCGCGGCGAGCCGCATCGGCCGGCAGGAACACCATGCCCAGGCCGCGGTTGCTGCCGCTACTGGCAGCGGCCTCCGGCCACACCGCATTGAGATAGCTCCACGGAATGCCGCAGAGCACGCCGGCACCATCGCCGGAATCGCCATCGCCGCCGCAGCCGCCGCGGTGCTCCATGCAATCAAGGCCGCGCAAGGCCTGACGCAGCACCCAATGGCTGGCTTCACCTTTCAGGCTGGCCAGAAAACCCACACCGCAGGCATCCTTCTCGCCGGCTACCGCCGCCGGGGCGGGGCTGTCGCGATGGGGCCATTCGGGGCGAGAAAACAGCGACATAACCCGGCGACAACCTGTTGCGAATTGAGCCAGCGCGAGAGCGAACCAGCCACCGCGCAAGCGCTGCCTTGGCCTTGGCTCGCCCGGCCTGGGGCCGCGCTGCGAACTGCCGATCCTAGGAGCTGGTATCCCCTAGGCGCAGCTAAACGAGCTCGCTAGCGTGGCCAGGCCTGCTGCCGCTGTTGGATGCCCCCCCTGCCGGCGCTGGCGGCTCTGCTCCCCGGCATCCCGCTCACACCGCCGCCGCCCTTGCCGGCCCCAGCTCCGCAGGCACCCTTGCAGCGCCAGGCTAATCCCGCTGGCGGGAAGCGGGTTCAGGGAACAAGCATCAGCATCAACGGCCTGCGCCAACAAGCCCTCTGGCTGCAGGACGCCGGTGAGCTCTGGCTGCCGCTCGAGGTCCTGGAGGGCCAGCTGGGGGTGAGCCGCAGCGCCGGCACCGGCGGCAGTTTGGTGCTCGAGTGGTTCGGCCAGAAACTGGAGCTGGGGGCCGACCGCCAACGCAGCCTCGATGACGAGGTGGCCGTCCCCGTGGGCAACCTACTGGAGGCCGTGGGGATCAAGATCAGCACGCAAGGGCGTGAACTGCAGCTCGAGCTGCCGAGCCGGCCTTTGCAAGCGATTCGCGCGAGCAAGCCGAGCATCAGCGGTCAGCGGGTGGTGCTGGATCTCAGCGCGCCCGCACTGGTGCGCAGCGGCGACGGCCAACTGTTGATCGGCACGGAAGCGACGGCGCCGCAACTGGAGCAGTTGAAGCAGCTGGGGCTCAAGCCGAGCCAGAGCCAAGGATGGTTGCGCGTGCAGGTGCCCCGCGAGGGTGAACGCCTCAGCCTGGGCGCCCCCTGGCGGCTGGTGTTCGATCTCCCCCAAGCGGCCGACCAGGGCATGGCCACCACCCCGAGGCCAGCGCCCGAGCGGGATCCACGCCTGGTGGCACTGCAGAGCCAGGGGCTTCAGCTGGAGCGCCGCATCGGCCGCATCGGCTCACGCCAGGTGCTGATCAACGCTGTGCGTCTTGATCCCCGCCAGGTGCCCTTGGAGCTGCGGCCGCTCAACCGCAGCGATGGCATGCAGGGCCTGAGCAGCCTCAGCCAGCTGGCCCGCCAGGAGCAGGCCCTGATCGCCATCAACGGTGGCTATTTCAATCGCGTGAACCGCCTGCCGCTCGGAGCGATGCGGGAACAGGGGCGCTGGCTGTCGGGCCCGATCCTCAACCGCGGGGCCGCTGGCTGGAAGGCAGGCGAGCTACCCCGCTTCGATCGGCTGATGCTGGTGGAAACGATCGAAGACAGCAACCGCCAACGCTGGACCGTGACCAGCGTGAACAGCGGTTACGTGCAGAAGGGCCTGGCCCGCTACACCGCGGACTGGGGCAGCCGCTACCAACCGATCACCGGCACCGAGATGGGCGTGCTGGTGCGCCAAGGGGTGGTGCAGCAGCGCTTTGAACTGGGCGAACTGAGCCCCGCAGTGCCGCTGCGCGATGGCGATCTCTTGCTGGTGGCGCGCGGCGGCGTGAGCGTGCCATGGCAGAAAGGAGAGCAACTCACGCTGAAAAGCCGCGCCAGCAATGCGGTGGGCGATCAGCCGAATGTGCTGGGAGGCGGGCCACTGCTGCTGCAAAACGGCCGGGTGGTGCTCAACGGCAGCGCGGAGGGCTTCAGCTCCGGTTTCATGAGCCAGGCCGCCCCGCGCACCGTGGTGGGCAGCGATGGTCGCCAGCTCTGGCTGATCACCCTGCAAGGGGTGAACAATCCCGGCCCAACGCTGATGGAAACAGCACTGCTGATGCGGCAGGAGGGATTGAAAGATGCCCTCAACCTCGATGGCGGAAGCTCCACGGGGCTGGTGCTGGCGGATGTGCACACCGTGAAAGGCCGCGGTGTGGCAGCAGCTGTGCACAACGGGCTGGGCTTGGTGCCCAAGCTGGAGCAGGCGCGCACGCCGGAGCGCCCTTGACCCAGGAGCCCTGACACACTGGGACGACTGCCCCAACCTCCACCCATGCCCAAGGGCCACAGCCTGCGCCTCACTCCTGCCGCAGCCGCTGAACTGGGGCGTCAGGCGGCGGTGGCTGGCACCCCCGGGATGATGCATCTCAATCTGGTGGATGGCAGCTGTGAGCGCTGGGTGATTCGGATCCGCCCCGGCCATCTGGCGGGGGTCGCCGTCGCCCGGGCCGATGGCATCACCCTCTTTGCTCCGGGCGATCAGTGCGAGCGCCTGGGCAGCCTCGAACTCGACTATCGCGGCGATCTCAGCGGCGGCGGATTCCTGGTGCGGGCTGGGCGAGAGCTGCGGATCTGCGCCTGTGGCGCGGCCTTCAGCCCCGCTGATGAGCCTGCGGGGGTGGGGGTGCAGGCGACAAAGTAAGGTGGCGGATTGTCGCCACGGTCGGTCTTTCCGACCTCCTGTAACCGGCCCTCGATGCCCACGATTCAGCAGCTGATCCGCAGTGAGCGGCAGCGCCTTACCCGCAAGACCAAGTCGCCTGCCCTGCGCGCCTGCCCTGAGCGCCGTGGTGTGTGCACCCGCGTGTACACCTCCACCCCGAAGAAGCCCAACTCGGCGCTGCGCAAAGTTGCCCGTGTGCGTCTGACCTCCGGTTTCGAGGTCACGGCCTACATCCCCGGTATCGGCCACAACCTTCAGGAGCACTCCGTGGTGATGATCCGCGGCGGTCGTGTGAAGGATCTGCCCGGTGTCCGCTACCACATCATTCGCGGCACGCTCGATACCGCTGGCGTGAAGGATCGTCGTCAGTCGCGCTCCAAGTACGGCGCCAAGACTCCGAAGGACTGATCTCCATCCAGCCGTAGCCGTTTCCTGATTCCCCTTTTCCAGGTCTATGTCACGCCGCAACGCCGCCGAGAAGCGTCCGATCCTGCCGGATCCGCAGTTCAACAGCCGTCTCGCCACCATGATCGTGGCCCGTCTGATGAAGCACGGCAAGAAGTCCACCGCCCAGCGGATTCTTTCCGATGCCTTCACGCTGATCGGCGAGCGCACCGGCGCTGACCCCCTGGAAGTGTTCGAGACCGCCGTCAAGAACGCCACTCCCCTTGTGGAAGTGCGTGCCCGCCGCGTGGGTGGCGCCACCTACCAGGTGCCGATGGAAGTGCGTCAGGAGCGCGGCACCGCCATGGCTCTGCGTTGGCTGGTGAACTTCTCCCGTGCCCGCAACGGCCGCAGCATGGCTCAAAAACTGGCTGGCGAACTGATGGATGCCGCCAACGAGGCCGGCAGCGCTGTTCGCAAGCGCGAAGAGACCCACAAGATGGCCGAAGCCAACAAGGCCTTCGCCCACTACCGCTACTGATCGCCGCCCGCACAGGTCGGCCGGAGGCCGACTTGTAGAGTGGCGCCCGCTTTTTTGTCGATTCCCCTTCCGGAGACCTAAACCGTGGCTCGCGCCTATCCCCTAGAACGCGTACGAAATATTGGTATTGCGGCACACATTGATGCCGGTAAGACCACCACAACCGAACGGATCCTGTTCTATTCGGGTGTGGTCCACAAGATCGGTGAGGTGCACGACGGCGCCGCCGTGACCGACTGGATGGCGCAAGAGCGCGAGCGCGGGATCACGATCACCGCGGCCGCCATCTCCACCAGCTGGCGTGATCACCGGATCAACATCATTGATACGCCCGGCCACGTGGACTTCACCATTGAGGTGGAGCGCTCCATGCGTGTGCTCGACGGTGTGATCGCCGTGTTCTGCGCCGTAGGTGGCGTGCAGCCCCAGTCGGAAACCGTCTGGCGCCAAGCGGATCGCTACAGCGTTCCCCGCATGGTGTTCGTCAACAAGATGGACCGCACCGGCGCCGACTTCCTGAAGGTGCACGGTCAGATCAAAGATCGCCTCAAGGCCAAGGCTGCTCCCATCCAGCTGCCGATCGGTGCCGAAGGCGAACTGAGCGGCATCGTCGACCTGGTGAAGAACCGCGCCTTCATCTACAAGGATGAGCTCGGCAAAGACATCGAAGAGACCGAAATCCCGGCCTCGATGGCGGATGAGGCCGCTGAATGGCGCGCCTACCTGATGGAAGCCGTCGCCGAAACCGATGAGGCACTCATCGAGAAGTTCCTCGAAGAAGGCGAACTCAGCGAAGAGGAACTGCGCAAAGGCATCCGCGAGGGCGTGCTGAAGCATGGCCTGGTGCCGATGCTGTGCGGTTCTGCCTTCAAGAACAAGGGCGTCCAGCTGCTGCTCGACGCTGTGGTCGACTACCTGCCCGCACCTGTCGACGTGCCCCCGATTCAGGGTGTGCTTCCCAACGGCGAAGAGGCCGTGCGTCCTGCTGAAGACAGCGCCCCCTTCAGCGCCCTGGCCTTCAAGGTGATGGCCGATCCCTTCGGCAAGCTCACCTTTGTGCGCATCTATTCGGGTGTGCTCCAGAAGGGCAGCTACGTGCTCAACTCCACCAAGGACAAGAAAGAGCGCATCTCCCGCCTGATCGTGCTCAAGGCCGACGACCGCGAGGAAGTGGATGAGCTGCGCGCCGGCGACCTCGGCGCCGTTCTCGGCCTGAAGGACACCACCACCGGCGACACCCTGTGCGTGGATTCCGATCCGATCGTTCTGGAATCCCTCTACATCCCCGAGCCCGTGATCTCGGTGGCCGTGGAGCCCAAGACCAAGGGCGACATGGAGAAACTCTCCAAGGCCCTGCAATCCCTCTCCGAGGAAGACCCCACCTTCCGGGTTCGCACGGATCCGGAAACCAACCAAACCGTGATCGCCGGCATGGGCGAACTCCACCTGGAAATCCTCGTGGACCGCATGCTGCGCGAATTCAAGGTGGAGGCCAACATCGGTGCGCCTCAGGTGTCCTATCGCGAAACCATTCGCGCCAGCGCCAAGGGTGAGGGCAAGTTCGCCCGTCAGACCGGTGGTAAGGGCCAGTACGGCCACGTGGTGATCGAAATGGAGCCCGGCGAGCCGGGTTCAGGCTTCGAATTCGTCAACAAGATTGTTGGCGGTGTCGTGCCCAAGGAGTACATCGGACCGGCAGAAGCCGGCATGAAGGAGACCTGTCAGTCCGGCGTGATTGCAGGCTTCCCGATGATCGATGTGAAGGTCACCATGATCGACGGGTCTTACCATGATGTGGACTCGTCGGAGATGGCGTTCAAGATCGCCGGCTCCATGGCCTTCAAGGACGGCGTCAAGAAGTGCAGCCCTGTACTGCTTGAGCCGATGATGAAGGTTGAGGTGGAGGTGCCTGAGGATTTCCTCGGGTCCGTCATCGGCGATCTCTCCTCCCGTCGCGGCCAGGTTGAAGGGCAGTCCATCGATGATGGTCAGTCCAAGGTCCAGGCCAAGGTGCCTCTGGCCGAGATGTTCGGCTACGCCACCCAGCTCCGATCCATGACCCAGGGTCGGGGTATCTTCTCGATGGAATTCAGCCACTACGAGGAAGTTCCTCGCAATGTGGCAGAAGCCATCATCTCCAAGAATCAGGGCAATTCCTGATCTTTCCCATACCCATTTACCCCCCGATTCTTTTTCATCATGGCTCGCGAGAAGTTCGAAAGGAATAAGCCCCACGTCAACATCGGCACCATCGGCCACGTTGACCACGGCAAGACCACCCTCACCGCCGCCATCACCAACGTGCTGGCCAAGAAGGGTCAGGCCAAGGCTCAGGCTTACGACCAGATCGACGGTGCTCCGGAAGAGCGTGAGCGCGGTATCACCATCAACACCGCTCACGTTGAGTACGAGACCGACGGTCGTCACTACGCCCACGTGGACTGCCCCGGCCACGCGGACTACGTGAAGAACATGATCACCGGTGCCGCTCAGATGGACGGCGCCATCCTCGTGGTGGCCGCCACCGACGGCCCCATGGCCCAGACCAAGGAGCACATCCTGCTGGCTAAGCAGGTGGGCGTGCCCGCTCTGGTGGTAGCACTGAACAAGTGCGACATGGTGGACGACGAGGAGATCCTCGAGCTGGTGGAACTGGAAGTGCGCGAGCTGCTGAGCAGCTACGACTTCCCCGGCGATGACATCCCCGTGGTGAAGGTGTCCGGCCTGAAGGCCCTCGAGGGTGACGCCGAGTGGGAAGGCAAGATCACCGAACTGATGGAAGCCGTTGACAGCGGCATCCCCGAGCCTGAGCGCGAAGTCGACAAGCCCTTCCTGATGGCTGTTGAAGACGTGTTCTCCATCACCGGTCGCGGCACCGTGGCCACCGGCCGTATCGAGCGCGGTGTGGTGAAGGTTGGTGAAACCGTGCAGATCGTGGGTATCAAGGACACCCGCGAGACCACCGTCACCGGCGTGGAAATGTTCCGCAAGCTGCTCGACGAGGGCATGGCCGGCGACAACGTGGGTCTGCTGCTCCGCGGCATCCAGAAGGAAGACATCGAGCGCGGCATGGTGCTCGTGAAGCCCAACTCCATCAAGCCCCACACCAAGTTCGAGGGTGAGGTGTACGTGCTGAAGAAGGAAGAAGGCGGCCGCCACACCCCCTTCTTTGCTGGCTATCGCCCGCAGTTCTACATCCGTACGACCGACGTGACCGGTCAGATCACCGCTTTCACCGCCGACGACGGCTCCAACGTGGAAATGGTGATGCCCGGTGACCGCATCAAGATGACCGGCGAGCTGATCTGCCCCGTGGCCATCGAGCAGGGCATGCGCTTCGCTATCCGCGAAGGCGGCCGCACCATCGGTGCCGGCGTGGTGTCCAAGATCATCGAGTGATCCTGATCTGGCTTCGGCCGTGATCTAGGTTTCGGGATGGAGAGCCGGCCCATCGGGCTTCCGCTCTCCATCCCCTTCCGCACCTCGACAATCCAGCTTCAACTTCCCAGTTGCCTCGTGCCCATCGAGCGCTGGTCCTTGCTGACCTCTCCCGCCTGATCCATGTCCACCGCTATCGCCCAGCAGAAGATCCGCATCCGCCTGAAGGCGTTTGATCGCCGCATGCTGGATCTCTCCTGCGAAAAAATCATCGAAACGGCCGATCACACCGCTGCAACTGCGATCGGTCCGATCCCCCTGCCCACCAAGCGCAAGATCTACTGCGTGCTGCGCTCGCCCCACGTGGACAAGGACTCCCGCGAGCACTTCGAGACCCGCACCCACCGCCGCATCATCGACATCTACAGCCCTTCGGCCAAGACCATCGATGCCCTGATGAAGCTCGACCTGCCCAGCGGCGTGGACATCGAGGTGAAGCTCTGACCTGCTGACTCCGAGAGGATCAGACCCCGGCCCGCCGCAAGGCGGGCTTTTTTGTTGGCCTCCCCAACAGCACCAGAGCGGTGGATCGAACACAAAGGCGCCGCGCGCCGCTCAGCAACGCTCTCTAGGATTCGATCCACCCTGATCTCCCTGCCACGTGACGCAACTGGCCGTGCGCGAGCTGCCACTGTTCCCGTTGCCCGATGTGGTGCTGTTCCCTCAGGAAGTGCTGCCGCTGCACATCTTTGAGCCGCGCTACCGGATGATGCTGCGCACGGTGCTCGACACCGACCGGCGCTTCGGAGTGGTGCGCTGGGATCCCCAGGAAGGTCGGATGGCGGATGTGGGCTGCTGCGCCGAGATCCTGCAGTGCCAGACCCAATCCGACGACCGCAGCAACATCGTGACCCTCGGCCAGCAGCGCTTTCGTGTGCTCGAGGTGGTGCGCGAGGCCCCGTTCAAGGTGGGGCTGGTGAGCTGGATTGAAGATGACCACCCGGAGAACCACGACCGCCTGAGTGATCTCTCCAGCAACGTGGAGCAAGCCCTCAAAGATGTGGTGGAACTCACCGGCAAGCTGATGGGCAAACCCACCAGCTTGCCCACGGATCTGCCGGATCTACCGCGGGAGCTCTCCTTCTGGATCGGATCCCATCTCGGCGGACCCGTCGCCGATCAACAGCAAACCCTGCTGGAAATCACCGACACCGAAGAGCGACTGCGGCAGGAATTTGAACTCCTGGATGAAACCCGCCGCCAACTGGCAGCCCGCACCGTGCTGCAAGACACTTTCCGGGATTTGAAGGAGCCCGGCGACGACACGGATCGCTGAACCACTGATGCAGGTCCTTGCTGTGCTCACCCCCCTGGCGGGGGGGCTGATGCTGATGGTCGCCGTTCTGGCGGGTCTGCTGCTGATCGGGCTGTTGGTGTGGAGCTGGCGTGATCGCGCTTTCACCAGCACCGCCAGCGTGGCTGACGCCTACGACCGCTGGACCGACGATCAATTGCTCGAGCGGCTCTGGGGCGAGCATGTGCACCTCGGCCACTACGGCAGCCCCCCGCGGCGCCGTGATTTCCGCCGGGCCAAGGAAGAGTTCGTCCATGAGCTGGTGCGCTGGAGCGGCCTGGATCAGCTCCCCACCGGCAGCACGGTGCTGGATGTGGGCTGCGGCATCGGTGGCAGCGCCCGCATCCTGGCCCGCGATTACGGCCTCAACGTGTTGGGCATCAGCATCAGCCCAGGACAGATCAAGCGGGCCGAAGCCCTCACCCCCGACGGCCTGAGCTGCCGTTTTGCGGTGATGGATGCCCTGGCCCTGGATCTCCCTGATCAAAGCTTTGATGCGGTGTGGAGCGTGGAAGCAGGCCCCCACATGCCGGATAAACAGCGCTACGCCGATGAATTACTGCGGGTGCTCAAGCCCGGGGGGCTCCTGGCGGTGGCCGACTGGAACCGCCGCGACCCCTCGGTGAAACCCCTCAACCGCCTCGAGCGCTGGGTGATGCACCAATTGCTCGTGCAATGGGCTCATCCGGAATTCGCCAGCATCCCCGGCTTCCGCCAAAACCTCGAGCAGAGCCGCTGGTCCTCAGGCTCAACGCACGAACGTCTTCAGGTGGAGACAGGCGATTGGAGCCGCGAAACCCTGCCCTCCTGGATTGATTCCATCCTCGAAGGCGCACGGCGCCCAGCCGCGGTGCTGGGCCTTGGGCCTCGGGCTGTGCTGATGGGGCTGCGCGAAACCCCCACGCTGCTGCTGATGCACTGGGGCTTCGACACCGGAATGATGCAGTTCGGGGTATTCCGGGGCCGCAAGCCGGCTTAGGCCGATGCGCCCGCTTCGAGCTGCGTCATGGGGTATCCCCCGAAAAGCGCCAGGTGTTCGCAAAGGGGTTTCAGCTCAGCGAGTGCCTGATGCAACGGCTCCTCGCCCTTAGGCAGCTCCAGATCCACAAAGAAGATGTATTCGCCCATCTCGCGTTTGGAGGGGCGTGATTCGATCCGCGTCATGTTGAGGTCGCGGCGGGCAAAACAGGCCAAGGCCTCGAGCAGGGCCCCTGGGCGATTGGCATGCAGGGAGAAGGCGAGGCTGGCCATCGGGCCCGCCAGGGTGCGTTCGCCTTGACGCAGCAGCAAAAAGCGCGTGCAGTTGCCGGCCACGTCGTTGATCGGGTAGGCCAACACCTCAAGCCCGTGTTCCTGGGCGGCCTGGAGGGATGCAATCGCGGCTCTAAAGCGGCTGCCCGCCACCATCCGGGCAGCATCAGCGGTGGAACTGGTGGGGAGTTGCAACGCGGCAGGCAACTGATCACCCAACCACTGGCTGCACTGGGCCAGGGCCTGGGGGTGGGAGAGCACCTCGCTCACCCCGTCCAGGGGGCCGCTGCCCAAGAGCGCATGGCGGATCGGCAACACCAGCGCCCTGGCCACCCGCAGCTCGGGATGCTCCCAAAGGGCGTCCATGCAGGCGGTGACCCCACCCTCCACGGAGTTCTCCACCGGCACCACAGCGGCATCGCAGCGCCCCTCCGCCACCGCCTTCACCACGGCGCGGATTCCCACCTGTGGCATGAACTCGGGAGCCTCGATCCCCTCCAGCTCACACAGCCGGATTGCAGCCTGCTCGCCATAGGTGCCGACAGGACCAAGAAATGCAATGCGCATGCGGGTTGTGCCGGCCGTGCTGGATAGGATCATGACGCGCCGGCCAACGAGCCATGCCTTTGGCCTTCAGCGCCAGCCAAGCCTTGCAGCTGTCGGTTCCTCACCAGGCCCACCTGCTGCCCGACTACCTCAACGACGAGGAACGGGTGATCGGTGCCCTGCTGGATCCCGAGCAGCTGGAGAACCTCGGCAACAGCCACTACCGCTACACCGTGACCCGGTTGCAGGTGTTCCAGCTGCAGATCCAACCAGTGGTGGAGCTGGTGGCCCGCCGCAGCGCCGAGCGCATCGAACTCGAAGCCATCGATTGCCAACTGGAAGGGCTTGGCATCGTCGACGACTTTCAGCTGACGCTGGAATCGTGGCTGGAGGCGAGTGCAGAAGGCCTCCACGGCGAGGCTTGCCTGGCCGTGAGCGTGAGCCAGCCGAGCCTGTTGCGCCTGATTCCGGTGAAAGTGCTCGAGGCCACCGGCCGCTCGCTGCTGGCGGGCATTCTGCTCGGGATGAAAACCCGCGTGCAGCAGCAGCTGCTGGATGACTTCAACGCCTGGTGCCTGGCCCCCGCAGCGCGCTAAGCCGCCAGCACCTTGCCCAAAAACGAGCGCCGGTGCAGTGGGGTCGGCCCGGCCTCCAGCACGGCAGCGCGATGCAGCGCAGTGCCGTAGCCCGCATGGCGCTCCAGGCCATAGGCGGGATAGCGCGCAGCCAGGCGGGTGATCAGGGCATCGCGGGCTTGCTTGGCGAGAACACTGGCGGCGGCAATTTCCAGGTGTTCACTGTCGCCGCGCACGACGGTCTGCTGGGGCCCCTCCCAGAGCCGCAAGGGCAACACCCCATCCACCAGCACCAGCCCTGGCGGCGGTGCGCTCAGGCGCTGAAGTGCGCGCAGCATCGCCCGTTCAGTGGCCGCACGAATGCCCACTTGATCGATCTCGCGGGCCGAGGCCTGCCCCAGGGCCCAGCTCTCGGCATGCTGCTGGATCAGCGGCACGAGCTGAGCGCGCCGGCGGGCGGTGAGCTTCTTGCTGTCGGTGAGTCCGGCGGCTGCCAGAGCGGATCGCGCCGAAGCCGGGAGAATCACGGCCCCGGCAAACACGGGGCCGAACCAGCAGCCGCGGCCTACTTCATCAACGCCCGCGATCCGCTGGAGCAGGGGATCGCTGCGCCCCCTCATTCGGCCGCTGAGGAGCGGCGGCGACGGCGACGAGGTTCGGAGGCGTCGTCGGGTTCCGGTGGCGCTGCATCGCTGGCGGCGCCGGTTTCCACCACCGGCAGAACGGCAACGGCCGCCGCCGCATGTGCGGGTGACCCGGCAGAGGCATCGCTGCGGCGCCGACTCCGCACCCGCCGTCCGTTGGCTGCCTCCGGCTCTGCCGCAGCAGCCACAAGCTCCAGGCCGCTGTCGGGCAACACCGCAACGCTGGGATAGCTGGGGAAGGTTTCGACGGGCAGCGGTGTGATCTCCACCGTGACCGGCAGGGTCTGCGTGGAGGCTGAGGCCTCAGGGGATGCCTCATGCACAGACGGTGCTGCGGATCCAGCCCCCTGACCATTGGCACCACCGCGGCCGCGTCGGCGGCGACGGGGACCCGCAGCAGCCAACTGCTGACGAGCCTCCTCAAGCACCGCTTCAGCGTCCTCTCCAGGACGCACCACCCGCACCACCAGGTTGTCGGCCGCCGGAACGGGATCCAGCAGCAGGGCTGGATTCAGTCCCAGCCAGCCGTACACCAGTTCCTGCTCGGGATCCATCGGCACGGCCACCAGCTCAGGCTCCGGGCGCCGCGACGAAGGCTCTGCCGCGGCAGCGGTGGCGGCGTCGTTGGAGACGCCCGCCGGCGTGGTGTCGTCGTAGCTGCTGAGCTCGGCGGCATCGCTACCGCCACGGCCACCGCGGCCACCACGGCGGCGGCGGCCACTGCCGGATTCAGCGCCGGCGGGGCTGAACACTTCAGCGCGAGCCGATGCGGCAGAGCGCACCAAGCCCGGTGCGGCTGCCAGGGGCTGGAGGCTGTCTTTTCCAGGCAGCACGGCCACATGGCCCAGACCACCGCAGCTGGGACAGGCCCGGCCAAACAGCTCATAAATGTTCTGACCCTGGCGCTTGCGGGTCAGCTCCACCAGCCCCAGTTCGCTGATCTGGGCGATCTGGGGGCGGGCCGAATCCGGGCGCATGGCGGCCGTGAAGTGCTCGAGCACCTGCAGCTGGTCGCGCCGCGACTCCATGTCGATGAAGTCGATGATCACCACACCACCGATGTTGCGCAGCTTCAGCTGACGCGCAATCTCCGTGGCGGCCTCGTAGTTGGTCCAGAGCACGGTTTCCCGTGCATTGGCCGAGCGAGTGAAGGAGCCCGAGTTCACATCGATCACCGTGAGGGCCTCGGTGGGCTCGATGATCACGTAGCCGCCTGAGGGAAGATCCACCCGGGGCTTGAGGGCATCGCGGATGGCGGCGTTCACCTTGAACGCCTCGAGGATCTCGCTGGAATCGAGATGCTGCTCCACCTGCACCTGGCTCTGATCAGGCCCCAGGAAGGCATTCACCCGGCTCACGCCATCGGCGCTATCGAGCACGATCCGCGCCACATCGGGGCTGTAGTGATCGCGCAGGATGCGGTGGATGAAATCTTCGTCGCGGTTGAGCAACACCGGCGGCGTGGCGCTTTCCGCAGCGGTCTGAATCGCCTCCCACTGACGCAACAGCGCTTCGAGGTCGTCGATGAGCAGCTCTTCGCTCACCCCTTCGGCCTCGGTGCGGATCAGCAGGCCAGCGCCGGGTGGCTTGATCAGCACACCCAAGGCGCGCAGGCGGTTGCGCTCACTTTCCGCATTGATCCGCCGGGAGATGTTCACTCCCTGGCCATGGGGCTGCAGGATCAGAAAACGGCCCGGCAGGGTGAGGTTGCCCGTGAGGCGAGGGCCCTTGGTGCCGGTGGGCTCCTTCATCACCTGCACCAGCACCTTCTGGCGCGGCTCCAGCAGTTCGGTGATGCCGAGGGTGCCTTTCTTGAGCCGCAGTGGCCCCAGATCGGTCACATGAATGAAACCGTTCTTTTCGCCTTCGCCGATGTTCACGAACGCGGCGTCGATCCCCGGCAGCACGTTTTCAACGGTGCCGAGATAGACGTCGCCAATTTGATAGCGGCCCTGGGCCACCACCAGTTCATCCACCCGGTCATCGGTGAGCACTGCGGCGATCCGCAGCTGCTCGGCGATGACGATCTGCTGAGGCATGGAAGGTCAGGAGAGGACCTGCATGACGCAGGCCGGAATCAGAGGCAGAGAGTGGCGCTCAGCGCCAGAGCAACCATCCACGGGCTCCGACTTGCATCGCCGATGCAAGGGAAGAAACGAGGAGTGGTGCTTGAAAAATTCAGTGAGAACGCCGGTCAATCAACGGCGGCAGGCCTTTGGCCTTCGTGGAGGTGGGCCGAAGCCCGTTGCTTGCGAGATCCAGATCTGAATGGAACCCGTCTGCCGGCGCCGCATCGGGCAGCTTTCAGGAAGAGAGGTTCGTGAAAACTGATGCGGAACCCGAAGCGATAGCAGAGCTGATTGGCTAAGCCTGCTTCTGGTTGAACCGGTGAACGCACGCTAGCACGGGTGTTTTCAGGGGTTTCAGCTCTGCCGAAGCTGCAGGGATTCACGGCGCAGGCTCACCATCTCCAGCTCGGTATCAAGCTGTTGGGCAAACCAGTGCTGCAGCTGCTCCGGCCGCAAACTGCGGCCGGCCGGATCCACCACAGCGCCGTAGCGAACCTGCACGGTGTCGGCCGCCGCGGTCACATCCAGGCTTTTCAAGAAGGGGCGGCAGTCGCGCTGCCGCGGCCGACCTTTTTTGTCGGTGTCGTGCCAGATCCAGCTCTCGCTGGCGAGCAGCGCTGCAGCCGCCGCCTGCCAGAGCGCCGCTTCGCAGCGATCCACTGCAGGGCGCAACTCCAGCTGCCAATGGGCACCCACCAGCTCCTGCGACAAGCTCTCGCCAGAGACCGCCACAGGCTCCACCTGCAACAGCGCAAAGCCCTCGGGCAACTGGGGCTGAAGCTGCTGCAGGGCCTCCGCCGGATCCAACCCTCGGGTGAATTCGATGTCCATCCATTCGCCGTCGGCCTCCGCCCCCAGCGGCAAGGCCAAGGCGAACTGCACCCTCGGCAGCGGATGGAAGCCACCGGTGAAGCTCACCGGCAGACCGCTACGGCGCAGGGCCCGCTCCATCAGCCGCACCAGATCGAGGTGGCTGAGCAGGGCCATGGAGCCGGTTTTGCTGAAGCGGAAGCGCAGCCGCGCCACCCGATCACTGGCCGGCGCCCGCTGGGGCCGCTGCTCCGGAATCGGCGGCGGCGGCACCACCACGTTGTGGCCCAACTCGGGGCCGCACACCCCGCAGCTGCTGCAGCCCTCAAACGAGCAATCCGGCACCACGGCCGCGGCCAGGGCCTGGCGCAGATCCTCTGCCAGCCAGGTTTTCTCCACACCGGAATCGATGTGATCCCAAGGCAGAGGCTGGCTGCAGAAGGCGGCCAGATCGTCGGGATCCATCCCTTCGGCGGCACTCCACTCGCCCATCTCCAGGTCGCGGTAGCGCCCCCCGAGGCCCGCAGCCTCAATGGCGGAGGTCCAGGCCTCATAGGTGCGATCGGCCGCCTCAAACCAGGCATCGAGGCCGGCGCCGGCGCGCCAGGCGGCTTCGATCACCGGCGCCAAGCGGCGATCACCGCGGCCGACGAAGTCCTCCATCGCGGAGAGGCGGATGTCGGTGTAGTTGGTTTTGATGCCACGCATCCGCCGCAGCTCATCGCGCAGCAGCTGCTGACGGCGCTGGAATTCCGCCGTGCTCACGCTGTGCCACTGGAAGGGCGTGTGGGGCTTGGGGGTGAAATTGCTGATGGTGAGGTTCAGCTCCAGGCGCCCCAGATCACGGCACTGCTGCTGGAGCGAGCGGCAGGTGTCGGCGATGCCAATCACATCGGCATCGGTTTCCCCTGGCAGACCGATCATGAAATAGAGCTTCACCTTGCGGTAGCCGTTCTCCATGGCGGTGCGGATCCCGCGCAGCAGCTCCTCGTCGGTGAGGCCCTTGTTCACGATGTCGCGCAGGCGCTGAGTGCCGGCTTCCGGTGCAAACGTGAGGCCCGCCTTGCGGGTGCCCCCGAGGATGTGGGCGATGTTCTCGTCGAAGCGGTCCACCCGCTGACTGGGCAGCGTGAGGCTCACATTTTTATCGGCGAGGCGGTTGCGCAGCTCCACCCCCACGGCCGGTAGGGCGAGGTAATCGGAGCAGCTCAGCGACAGCAGCGAGAAATCGGAATAGCCGGTGCGCTCCATGCCGGTTTCGATCGCCTCGATCACCGCTTCGGGTTCCACATCGCGGGCGGGGCGCGTGAGCATGCCGGGCTGGCAGAAGCGGCAGCCGCGGGTGCAGCCGCGGCGAATCTCCACCGTGAGCCGGTCGTGCACCGTTTCGATGTGGGGCACCAACCCCATGGCGTAGTGGGGCATCGGCGTGGCGGTGCGCCGCAGCACCCGCTCTGGCACTCCTGCCAGCAGCGGCACTTGGGTCACGCCATCGGCAGCTGGGCCGTAGAGGGCCGGCACATACACACCCGGCACCTGCGCCAGATCGATCAACAGCTCGCGCCGGCTCAGGCCAGCGGCCTTGGCTTCGGCCACCACCAGCCCGATCTCCGGCAGCACCTCTTCGCCATCCCCCAGCACCACGAAGTCGAAGAAGGCCGCGAATGGCTCGGGGTTACTGGTGGCCGTGGGGCCGCCGGCAAAGATCAGCGGCGGAGCCGCCGGATCCGATAGGGGGAGATCACCGCGATCAGCGGCCCGGAGCGGCACCTGGGCCAGCTCCAGCATCGAGAGGATGTTGGTGGCGCCCAGCTCGTAGCTGAGCGAGAACCCGAGAATGTCGAACGCGGGGAGGGGCCTGCGGCTTTCCACCGCAAAGAGGGCCTCACCGCGGGCACGCAACCGCTCCGCCAGATCCGGGCCAGGCAGATAGCTGCGATCACACAGCTGACCCGGAACGCTGTTCAGAATCGAATAGAGAATGATGTGACCGGTGTTGCTCGACCCCACCTCGTAGATCTCGGGGTAGGTGAGCGCCCAGCGCACGCCAGCGGCCGGCCAGGCCTGATCCCAGTCGCGCGGCTGCACGCCGAGCTCATTGCCGAGGTAGCGGCCCGGCTTGGCGATGGTGCGATCCACCAAGGCCTCGAAATCCACCGGCTGAGCGGGAGCAACAGTCACGGTGGCGGCGGCAGCGCTGCATCGATCGTATGCAGCGGTGCACCCCGGAAGGCCACCACCGCATAGGACAATCGCGCCCAGTACCCAAGGGGCCCGCGTGGCCCAGTCGCGACATGGCCCAGGTCAACGGCAATTACCTCAAGCTCAAGGCTGGTTATCTCTTCCCCGAGATCGCTCGGCGGGTGAAGGCCTTCAGCGAAGCCAACCCCAACGCCCCGATCATCCGCCTGGGCATCGGCGATGTGACCGAACCGCTGCCCGAGGCCTGCCGCAACGCCATGAAGGCCGCGGTGGATGAAATGGGAACCCGCGAAGGCTTCCACGGCTATGGCCCCGAGCAGGGCTACCTCTGGCTGCGTGAGGCCATCGCCCAGCACGATTTCCAGGCCCGCGGCTGCCAGATCAGCGCCGAGGAGATCTTCGTCTCCGACGGCTCCAAGTGCGACAGCGCCAACATCCTCGACATCCTGGGCGAAGGCAACCGCATCGCCGTCACCGACCCGGTGTATCCGGTGTATGTGGACAGCAACGTGATGGCGGGCCGCACCGGCGATGCCGATGACGCCGGCCAGTACGGCGGGCTCACCTACCTGCCGATCAACGCCGCCAACAACTTCACCGCCCAGATCCCGAGCGAGAAGGTGGATCTGATCTACCTCTGCTTCCCCAACAACCCCACGGGTGCGGTGGCCACCAAGGAACAGCTCAAGGCCTGGGTGGACTACGCCCGTGCCAACGGCGCCCTGATCCTGTTCGATGCGGCCTATGAGGCGTTCATTCAGGACCCCGCGCTGCCCCACTCGATCTATGAGATCGAAGGCGCCCGCGAGTGCGCGATCGAATTCCGCTCCTTCTCCAAAAACGCTGGCTTCACCGGCACCCGCTGCGCCCTCACCGTGGTGCCCCGCGGCCTGATGGGCACCGCCGCCAATGGGGAAGCGGTGGAGCTGTGGGCCCTGTGGAACCGCCGCCAGTGCACCAAGTTCAACGGCGTGAGCTACATCGTGCAGCGCGGCGCCGAAGCGGTGTATTCCCCTGAAGGCCAGGCCCAGGTGAAGGCCCTGATCAGCTTCTACATGGAGAACGCTGCGATTATTCGCCGCGAGCTGAGCGCCGCCGGCCTGCAGGTGTACGGCGGAGAGCAAGCCCCCTATGTGTGGATCAAAACCCCTGAGGGCGTGGATTCCTGGGGCTTCTTCGATCTGCTGCTCAACCAGGCCAACGTGGTGGGCACCCCCGGCAGCGGCTTCGGCGCCGCCGGCGAGGGTTACTTCCGCCTCTCGGCCTTCAACAGCCGCGAGAACGTGCTGGAAGCGATGCGTCGCATCCAGGCCGCCCTGGCTCCAGCAGCCGCTGCGGCCTGAGTTGCTGCCTAAAGTCCGCTGTCGTGATGCCGGAGTTGGACTGGATGCCTCGATCCACCCCCTGCACAGCCGCTTTCACCGCCACCCAAACGCCCGGCCGTGAAAGCGGCGGCGGCGCCGTGATGGAGAAAGCCCCGGAGCGGGTGCGCAAGCCCTCGCCCCGCTACAAGGTGCTGCTGCACAACGACCCGGTGAACACCATGGAATACGTGGTGGGCACCCTGAGGCAGGTGGTGCCCTCGCTCAGCGAGCAAGACGCCATCGCCGTGATGCTGGAGGCCCACAACACTGGCGTGGGCCTGGTGATCGTGTGCGATATCGAGCCGGCGGAGTTTTACAGCGAAACGCTCAAAGCCAAAGGGCTCACCAGCACGATCGAACCGGAAAGCTGATGCACCACGCCACCGGTCCGCAGCTGCACTGGTGGAGCACCGTGCTCTACCCAGCTGCACTGGTGGCTGTGTTTCTGGGATTTCAGCTGCTGCTGCAAGCGCTGGGTGTGCCCAGTGCGCTGCAGGCCAGCTTGGCGGCGCTGGCGGCCGTAGGAGCCCTGCTGGTCACGCTGCCCAGGCGCGTGCGTCGCTGCTGGGATGACCCCGAACCCTGGCGACGCCTGGGGGTGAGGGGCAACCCCGCTGCGGTGCTCAAGGCACTGCTGCGAGGTGTGTTCAAGGCCGCCGCCCTGTTGGCCCTGGTACTGGTGGCATTGGCATTAACGGGGCAGCTGAGCTGGATGCCCCGCCTCAATGCGGGTCTGTTGCTGAACGCCGCCGCCCTCGGGCTGGGGGTGGCCTTCGCGGAAGAACTGCTGTTTCGCGGTTGGCTTCTCGGAGAACTCAGCCTGTTGCTTGGGCGCCAGCGTGCACTTTGGCTGCAAGCAGGCCTGTTCAGCCTGGTGCACACGCGCTTCAACCTGCCTCCTGTGCTGCTGATCGGCCTGCTGATCGGCCTGTTGCTGCTCGGCTTGGCCCTGGGCTTGCAACGCCGGGCCGATGGAGGGCTGATCTGGGGGGCCATTGGCCTGCATGGCGGCCTGGTGGGCGGCTGGTTTGTGCTGCATCAAGGACTGGTGCTGATCCCACCTGGAACCCCGGCCTGGCTGATGGGTCCCGATAACCCGATCGGGGGTTGGATCGGCATGCTCGGCCTCAGCCTGTTGCTCTTGGCCCGCCGGCCTTGGTGGAATACAACCAGCAGCTCCAGCGCACCATGACGGCAACCACCGCCCAACGGCTTGCGACCTCGAACCACCCCGATGCCCGGGTGTGGGTGGTGGACGACGATCGCGACCTCCTCTCTCTGCTGGAGGAGCGCTTCAACAGCTGCGGCTGGCAGACCCGCAGCTTTGAAGACGGCGATGGCCTTGATCAGGCGCTGCACGACGAGATGCCCCACGTGCTGGTGCTGGATCGACTGCTGCCCGGCCAGAGCGGCACCCACCTGCTGGAGCGTTTGCGCGAGCAGGGCCATCGCTTCCCGGTGCTGATGCTCTCGGCACTGGGGGCCGCTGATGAACGCATCGAAGGCCTGGAAACCGGTGCCGACGACTACATGGCCAAACCGTTCCTGTGGCGTGAGCTGCAGCTGCGGCTGGAGCGCCTGCTCGACTACCGCCGCGAACTCACGCCCCAACGGCCACCCGAGCAGATCTTCCGGATCAATACCTTGGTGTTTGATCCAGCTCGGCTGGAACTGCAGGGCCCTACGGGCGTGGTGAACAGCCTCAGCCGAGGTGATGCCTCGCTGCTCAGCTTCTTCTGCCTCTCACCCGGCATTGCCTTTGAGCGCGAACAGCTTTGCCAGGCCACCGGCAGCCTGGTGGATGCCACCAACAGCCGCAGCATCGATGTGCGCATCTCCAAGCTGCGGAAATTGCTGAACAGCTGCAAGCGCGGCAGCGGCCGCATGATCGAAGCGGTGCGCGGCCGGGGTTATCGCCTGAACGCCGACGTGCAGATCGACCCCCAGGCCTGAACGGATGGGGGCGGGGGCCAACCGATTTCGAGGCTTCACGGGAAGCGACAGCCTGCGCTTGCTCCTCTGCGTGGCCAGTGCCTGGGCGGGCAGCTTCGCTCTGCTCAGCCTGGGGATGCCCAAGCTGCTGCAAACCACCACCACCCAGGCGATCAGCCTGAGCCTGACGCGCCAGGCCAAGCAATTACAAGGACAGCCCGCCAGCCGCGGGCAACAACGCCCCCTGCGCATCTGGGCCGCCGTACAACCGCCGCCGGAGAGCCTTCCTGCCGCAGGGCAAGAAGCCGACGCCCTACGCAGCAGCCTCAAGGATGAGGGGCTAGCCGGGCCCCTGCGCCGCGATCCTCCAAGCCAACGCAGCTGGCTCGGGGGCTATTGGTTGGCGGTGCAGCGCTCCACCGCAGCAGAGCCACTGCTATGGGTCTATGCCAGCCCCGGCACCGCCCTGCCCTGGCTCTGGCCAGCGATCCGGATCGGGAGCCTGCTGCTGGGGGGCAGCAGCGGAATGGCGCTATTTCTGCAGTGGCAGCTGCAACGTCCGATCCAACAACTGCTCAGACAACTGCCGGCCATGCCCTCCGGCGAGCTGGAGCTGGTACCGGAAGGGGGCATGGGCGCGATGCGCGAACTGAGCATTCGCATCAACCGCGTGCTCGAGCAGCTCAATCAACAGTACGAATCACGGCGCCGTTTTCTGCAGGGCCTGGCCCATGACCTGGGCAGCCCGCTCACCCGTTTGTCGATGCGGGTGGAGCGCTTGGAGGACCAACCGAGCGAAGCCACCGCCTGGAGCGAGGCCCTACCGCAGCTGCGGGTGGAGATCGATCGACTGATCAGCCTCACCCACCTGCTGCAGGAGGCCGCCGGCGAGCAAACCGAACCCTTCCGGCCGCGGCTGAGCGCCCTCGATGAACTGTGTGAACGGGTGGCAGCCAGCTATCCCCAGCAGCCGATTGATCTGGCCGTGCCACGGCTGCTGGTGCGTCTGGATCAAGCCCTGATCGAGCGAGCCCTGCAAAACCTGATCGACAACGCGATTCGCTACGGCGCCCCTCCGATCCGGCTGGCCGCCGAGCAGCAGCGCCACTACGTGGTGCTGCTGGTGGAAGACAGCGGTCGCGGTCTAAGCAGCGCCAATCTGCTCGGTATGCCCCGCATCGCCCCCGCCGACGACCGGCAGCAACGCAACCGCTCGGGCGTGGGGCTCACCATCGTGGAACGCTGCTGCCAGTTGCACGGTGGGCGGCTTGCCCTGAATAGCTCCGAGCTTGGGGGATTGCAGGCCGAACTGCACCTGCCGCAGAGCTAATCAGCGGGTGGCGGTCGCCAAGGCGCGCCGGCCCTCCACCGGAGCATGCAACGCCTCCTCCAGGGGGGCGATGCCGTAATCGCGCTCGAGCAGATCCATCACCGTGCGCCCGAAATCGGCGGGGTTGCGCTCAAACGCCTCCAGGCAGATGCGACCGAAGGTGCTGCCCATGGGCTCGGGATTCCAGAGCAGCTGGCGGGCGGTCCAGGGGAGCATGCTCATCGGGTTGTAGCCCGGCTTGATCAGACCCTGATCGAAGCCGTACTGCTCCAGGTGGGTATGGGGCTGGAGGCCAATGAAAAAGATCGCCGGCTCCACCTTGTCGGCTCCGAAAATGCGCTCCAGCTCGCGGTGGTACGCCACCGTCTGGCGAATCGTCTCCGGACGCTCGTCGATCACGTTGAACGAGTAGTTGACCGACACGTGCTCTCGGAAACCAGCCCGGGCCAACAGGCGGCAGTTCTCCAGCACGGTGCGCAGGTTGTAGCCCATGCGCATCTTGCGCACGAGCTCCTGGGAGCCGGAGGTGATGCCGATCTCGAAGTAATCCATCCCCGTGGCCACCATCAGCTCCGCCAACTCGGCGTCGAGGTTGTCGGCACGGATGTAGGCAGCCCAGCGGATGTCGCTCCAGCCCTGGGCCTGGATCGCCCGCAGCAGCTCCTTGGCGTCTTCGATGTAGCGGCGAGCCGGGATGAACTGCGCGTCGGTGAACCAGAAGCCCCGCACCCCCTTGGCGTAGAGCTGACGCATCTCGGCGATCACCTCCTCCACGGGGTTCACGCGCACCGCCTTGCCTTCCACCACGGTGTACACGCAGTAACAACAGTTATGAGGACAGCCGCGCTTGGTCTGCACGCCCACGTAGAAGTCGCCGCCGTCGAGATACCAGTCGAGCTGGGGCCAAATTGAGGCGATATAGCTGTAATCGCAGGCAGTTTTCTCCATGCCGGCCGGCTGCTCGTGGATCAGCCCGGGCCTGGGCTCCGCGCCAGCGATGAAGCAGCGCTCACCCTCCAAGGATTCGCCGCGAATCAGCTTCTCCAGCAGCGGCTCCCCTTCCCCCACCGACACCACGGTGCCGCGGGGTAATTGGCGACCCAGCTGCTCGTAAAACACACTCACGGCGCCACCGCCGAGCACGGCACGGGCCTCAGGCTGGAAGCGGCGTGCGGCCCGCAGGCCTCGGCGCACCAAGCGCAGATTGCGCCACAGTTCGCCGTAGAAGGAGCCCATCAGGCGCAGTCCACCGATGGCACCGCGCAAACGCTTCAGCGGATTGCGGGCATAGAACACCTCAAAGGAGTTCTGGAGCGGATTGCCGCCGCGCCCATCCACCGGGGCATAAATCTGGATATCGCGCCAGGAGAACACCAGCAGCGAAGGCTCAAACCGTTCGATCTGCTCGCGCAGCACAGCGTCCACATCCAGAAGCGGAACCGCCGCCAGATCGAGCAGGCGCTGCTCAACCTGGGGAAATTGTTTGTGGATGTGATCGGCCAGGTAAACGGGGCCGATCGGAAAGATGGGGTTACAAGGCAGGCGCACCAGCAGCACCCGCTGTTCCTCCAGGGAGGCGTGTCGCACTGGCAGTCAGGTGTGGGGCGCGTGGGCCTGGGCCGGATCGGACGCTAACAAGCGCGCACACTGCTCCACGTGCCGTTTCAGGGCGGAAGGCAGCAGGGGCCACCAATGGTGATGCACGCAGGTGCGGGGCTCGAGCCGCCAACCCAAGGGAGCGAGCAGCTGCCGCAACACCTCGGGGGTGGGCTGCGGATAGGCCGGATTGATCACATCCACGCAGTCGATCCCGCCGAGATCGTTGATGCCTGCTTCGAGTGCCGCAGGCAACTGGGCGAGGGGCCAGAGATTGGGAGGGGTCTGCAGATGAACCTCGGGCGGCAAGAGCTCCCGCGCCATGGCAATCACCTCCAGGAGATCGCGCTGCTCCAGGGCACTGAGGGGTCTGGCAGCCTCGCCATCCGGCCGCCAGGGCTGAAGGATCACCTCTTGGAGATGCCCCCAGCGCCGCTGCAAAACCGCCAGCAACTCCAACGCGCGGGAACGGTCCGCCATCGTTTCGCCGACACCAAGCAACAAGCCAGTGGTGAAGGGCACCCCCAACCGGCCGGCCTGCTCCAACTGCCCCAGCCGCATCGCCAGGGTTTTGCTGGGAGCGCGGCGGTGCAAGGCGTCGTAGGCGGGGCCTACCCCTTCGAGCATCAACCCCATCGAAGGATTGAGACGGGCCAGGGCTGCCATTTCGTGGCGCGAGAGGGGCCCGGCGTTGGTGTGCGGCAAGCGCCCACGGGCGAGGGCCAAACGGCTGAGCTGGCGCAAGCGCGCGAACCAGGCCTTCCGCGTGGGGGAATCGGGAGGGACCTCACCGCTGAGGAGCAACACCTCAGCTGCCGACGGGCGCGCCATCAACTGTTCCTTGGCCTCCGGCAGCCCCAGGGGCACGGCCTGATCGAGGGGAACCCGGAAGCTGCAGTAGTCGCAGGCGTTGAAGCAGCCATGGGTGGGCACCAGGGTGACGCTGGGACTCCAAGTCACCAAATCGCCTGCCGTCACTGGGGTCACAAGCACAGCTGATCCTTGAGATAAGCACCACTGCTGGCCGAACCCGCCAGCTCGAGCCTTAAGCGGGCGTCACACGGCGCAAACATCCGTTACATTCATCTGTGGCAGGGCGGGTTTCCGGCCTGTCCTTCCTTCCCGCTCAACAACGAGTCCATTCGGGCTTGGCTGCTGAGCACTACGTATCCCGTACTCATGACCACCACCATCCAGCAGCGCCAAGGCGCTTCTGCGTGGAACCAGTTCTGCGAGTGGGTCACCAGCACCGACAACCGCCTCTACGTGGGTTGGTTCGGCGTTCTGATGATTCCCTGCCTGCTGGCCGCCACCATCTGCTTCATCGTTGCCTTTATCGCCGCTCCCCCGGTTGATATCGACGGCATCCGTGAGCCCGTTGCCGGCTCCCTGCTGTACGGCAACAACATCATCTCTGGCGCTGTGATCCCCAGCAGCAACGCCATTGGTCTGCACTTCTATCCCATCTGGGAAGCCGCCAGCCTCGACGAGTGGCTGTACAACGGCGGTCCTTTCCAGCTGGTGGTTTTCCACTTCCTCATCGGCATCTACGCCTACATGGGACGTGAGTGGGAACTCTCCTACCGCCTGGGCATGCGCCCCTGGATCTGCGTTGCTTACAGCGCACCCGTGGCCGCAGCCTCTGCTGTGTTCCTTGTGTATCCCTTCGGTCAGGGCTCCTTCTCGGACGCCATGCCCCTGGGTATCAGCGGCACCTTCAACTACATGCTGGTGTTCCAGGCTGAGCACAACATCCTGATGCACCCCTTCCACATGCTTGGTGTGGCTGGTGTGTTCGGCGGCAGCCTGTTCTCCGCCATGCACGGCTCCCTGGTGACCTCCTCCCTGGTGCGTGAAACCACCGAGAGCGAGTCCCAGAACTACGGCTACAAGTTCGGCCAAGAGGAAGAGACCTACAACATCGTGGCTGCCCACGGTTACTTCGGTCGCCTGATCTTCCAATACGCCAGCTTCAACAACAGCCGCAGCTTGCACTTCTTCCTGGCTGCCTGGCCTGTGGTCGGCATCTGGTTCACCGCCCTGGGCGTGAGCACCATGGCGTTCAACCTGAACGGCTTCAACTTCAACCAGTCGATCCTGGATTCCCAGGGTCGTGTGCTGAACACCTGGGCCGACGTGCTGAACCGCGCCAACCTGGGTATGGAAGTGATGCACGAGCGCAACGCTCACAACTTCCCCCTCGACCTGGCTGCTGCAGAAGCCACCCCCGTGGCTCTGACTGCCCCCGCCATCGGCTGAGGTTGATCCTCAAAACGGTTCAATCACGGTTGAACCAGAAGCCCCCGCGCAAGCGGGGGCTTTTTGTTGTCTTGGTGCCGGGCTCGGGAGGAGGCGCAGCTCAACGAGTCAGGCTTTGATCCAAGCCACCGGCTTGCGGCGCTTGGGATACAACTCACGGCATAGCGGACACACCGTTCCATCACAGCCGCGTGCGGTGCAGAACTCGCGGCCATAAAAAATGATCTGCAGATGCAACTTGTTCCAGGCGTGCTTGGGAAACAAGCGCTTGAGATCGGTTTCTGTGCGGGTCACACTCACACCACTGCTGAGCCCCCAACGCTGCGCCAGGCGATGGATATGGGTGTCGACCGGAAAGGCAGGAACGCCGAAGGCCTGCGCCATCACCACCGATGCCGTTTTATGGCCGACACCCGGCAACGCTTCCAAGGCTTGAAAGCTGGCCGGCACGTCGCCGCCGTGGCGCTCCAACAACAACTCAGCCAACCGCTTCACATTGCGGGCCTTGGTCTTGGCCAGACCCAGTTGGCGGATATGGCCGAGGATCGTGGCTTCCGGCAAAGCCGCCATGGCCTGGGGCGTAGGGCCTGCCGCAAACAAGGCAGGCGTGACCTCATTCACCTTCTTGTCGGTGCATTGGGCGCTGAGCAGCACCGCAATCAACAAGGTGAAGGCATCGCTGTGATCCAGCGGCACCGGTGTGGTGGGGTAATGCTCCTCCAGGCGCTGCAAGATCAGGGCTGCCCGCTCCTCTTTCCTCACCGGCGCGTCAGGCTTCAATCAGAGCCCAGTTTGTAGGCTCGCTGCAGCGCATTCAGCCCATGGGCAGCAGCTTCGGCGATCTCTTCCGCATCAGCACCTTCGGTGAATCCCACGGCGGCGGGGTGGGTGTGATCGTGGATGGCTGCCCTCCAAGGCTTGAGCTCGATCTCGAGGCGATTCAGGCGGAACTGGACCGGCGCAAACCCGGACAGAGCAAGATCACCACCCCTCGCAAAGAAGACGACCGCGTTGAGATCCTCAGCGGGCTGCTCGACGGCGTGACCCTCGGCACCCCAATCGCCATGGTGGTGCGCAACAAGGATCAACGGCCCCAGGACTACAAGGAGATGGAGGTGGCCTTCCGCCCCTCCCACGCTGACGCGACCTATCAGGCCAAATACGGCATCCAGGCGCGCAGTGGCGGTGGCCGCGCCTCCGCCCGGGAAACGATCGGCCGTGTTGCCGCCGGTGCGATTGCCAAACAGCTACTGGCAAAGGCCAATGGCACCGAGGTGATCGCCTGGGTGAAGCGCATTCACACCCTGGAAGCCACGATCGATCCAAGCTCGGTGCAACTCGACGATGTGGAGGCCAACATCGTGCGCTGCCCGGATGCCGCGATGGCGGAGCAAATGATCGAGCGGATCGAGGCGATCGGCCGCGATGGCGATTCCTGCGGCGGCGTGATCGAGTGCGTGGTGCGTCAGGCCCCCGTGGGGCTCGGCATGCCCGTATTCGACAAGCTGGAAGCCGATCTGGCCAAGGCGGTGATGTCGCTGCCGGCCACCAAGGGCTTTGAGATCGGCTCCGGCTTTGAGGGCACGCTGCAGAAAGGCAGCGAGCACAACGACGCCTTCCTGCCCACCGGCGATGGCTCCCTGCACACCGCCACCAACAATTCAGGCGGCATTCAGGGCGGCATCAGCAACGGCGAGCCGATCGTGATCCGGGTGGCGTTCAAGCCAACCGCCACGATCCGCAAGGCTCAGCAAACGATCAACGACCGCGGCGAAGCCACCACCCTGGAAGCCAAAGGCCGCCACGACCCCTGCGTGCTGCCGCGGGCCGTGCCGATGGTGGAGGCGATGGTGGCGTTGGTGCTGGCGGATCACCTGCTGCGCCAACAGGGTCAGTGCAGCCTGTGGTGATCCACCACTGAGCTTGTTGGAGCTCAGCTCACCGGTGTGAGCTGAGCGACTCCATTGCTGCTGGGCGCTGCAGGCGATGCAGCACTCAAACGACTCACCGCCTTCGCCATGCGGCGTGCCACCGAGGAGCCGCCGGCCACGGCCTTGGCTTTGGGCACCGCTTTGACAGCGGCCTTCTTCACCGGGTTACGGGCAGCCTTGGCGGGCTTGGGCTTGGCCTTCGCCGCTGGTTTGGCAGCGGGCTTCGCGGCTGCTTTGCGGGCAGGCGCAGCCTTGGCGGTCGCTGGCGTAGCCGCGGCGGTGCGGCGGCTGGCTTTGGCAGCTGGTTTTGCGGCCGCCTTGGGGCTACCGGAGCGGGCGCGGTGGCTGAGCACCATGGCCCATTCCGCATCGCTGAGATTGGCGGGCTTGCTGCCGTGGGCATTGGCGAGCTTGGCCGCCTTTTCGATGTCGCTGATCAGGTTCTTCCAGGAGGTGGCGAAGCGCTTATCGGATTGCGATTTGGCGCCGCTCTCCACCAAGGTCTCCACCACGCCGGAGGCCGACACCTTCTTACGGCGGCGATTGAAGATCTCCTTCTGAAGCTGAGCGATCAGGGCATCGGCCTTGTCGCTGAGCTTGATCGTGAGCTGAGACATACAGACAACATCGTCTATCTCAGGAGTAGCACTTTGATCTCAGGTTGACAACAAGCTGGCTCAGGGCTGGATCGAGCTGGGCGCCATCAAACAGGCAGCTCCCCAGCGCCAGGGCATCCACACCGGCGGCATACCAAGCGCTGGCATCACCAGGCGCGAGGCCTCCGGCTGCAATACAAAAGGGCAATGGCCGCAACGGCCCCGCCAGGGAGCGCCAATAGCCAGGTCCAAGGCTCACAGCCGGATAGAGCTTCACCGCCGGTGCGCCCCAACGCACTGCCGCGGCGATTTCGGTGGGACTGAAAACACCGGGCACCAGGGTGATCGCCGCCGCCGCCGCTTGGTCCAGCAGGGCACGATCGAGGATCGGCGACACCACGTAGCCAAGGCCGGCCTGCAGAGCCGCCTCCAGGCCAGCCGAGCAGCGCACGGATGCTGCTCCCAAGCGCAGCTCGGGGAAGTTGCTCACCAACTCGCGCGCCATCGCCACCCACGCCGGCGTGGGATCCACCGCCAACTCCGCATGGCAAAGGCCCGCCTGGTGCAGCTGCTGGAGCTGCAGGCGAGCCTGTTGGAGGGATTGAGGCCTAAGCACCGCCAGCAACGGCTGGCGGCGGAGGCCACTGATCAAGCCGGAGGGATCAGACGTACTCAGCCACCCGCACGTCGCTGCGAATCAGCAGCTCCTGCAGGTCCTCCGCGTCCACGGTTTCCCGCTCCACGAGCATCTCGGCGAGCTCATCCAGCACCACACGGTTGCCGTTGAGCACCGCCGTGGCGCGCTTGTAGGCCTCAGCCACCAGTTGGCTCACCTCTTCGTCGATCGCTGCGGCGGTGTCTTCAGAGAAGTCACGCTCAGCGGCAATGTCGCGGCCGAGGAACATGCCGCCCTGGCTGCGGCCGAGGGCCACAGGACCGAGGCGATCGCTCATGCCGAAGCGGGTCACCATCTGGCGAGCCACACGGGCCACCTGCTGCAGGTCGTTGGAGGCACCGGTGGTCACCTCGTCTTCGCCGTAGACGATCTCCTCAGCAACGCGGCCGCCGAGGGCAACCGCCATCTGGTTCTGGAGATAGGCGCGTGAGTAAAGGCCCGATTCCATCCGCTCTTCACTGGGGGTGAAGAAGGTGAGGCCGCCGGCGTTGCCGCGGGGAATGATCGAGATCTTCTGCACCGGGTCGTAGTCGGGCATCAGCGCGCCCACCAGGGCGTGGCCTGCCTCGTGGTAGGCCACCAAGCGCTTGCGCTTCTCGCTCATCACGCGGTCCTTCTTCTCAGGACCAGCCATCACGCGCTCAATCGCGTCGTTCACCTCATCCATGGAGATTTCGGTGAGCTCGCGGCGCGCGGCGAGAATCGCGGCCTCGTTGAGCAGGTTGGCGAGGTCAGCGCCGGTGTAACCGGGGGTACGGCGAGCGATCTTGTCGAGGTCGACGTCCTTGGCGAGGGTTTTGCCGCGGGCGTGCACGCCGAGGATTTGGAGGCGACCGGCGTAGTCGGGGCGATCCACCACCACCTGGCGATCGAAACGACCGGGACGCATCAGCGCCGCATCGAGCACGTCGGGGCGGTTGGTGGCCGCCACGATGATGATGCCGGTGTTGCCCTCAAAGCCGTCCATCTCCGTGAGGAGCTGGTTAAGGGTCTGCTCGCGCTCGTCGTTGCCGCCGCCGAGGCCGGCTCCGCGCTGACGACCCACCGCATCGATCTCGTCGATGAAGACGATGCAGGGCGCATTCTTTTTGGCCTGCTCGAACAGGTCGCGCACGCGGCTGGCACCCACGCCCACGAACATCTCTACGAACTCCGAGCCAGAGATCGAGAAGAAGGGAACGCCAGCCTCACCAGCCACGGCCTTGGCGAGCAGGGTTTTACCGGTACCCGGAGGGCCCACGAGCAGCACACCCTTGGGGATCTTGGCGCCGACGGCGGTGAAGCGATCGGGGTTCTTGAGGAAGTCGACGACTTCCGTGAGCTCGAGCTTGGCGCCCTCGATGCCGGCTACATCACCAAAGGTGACCTGGGTTTGGGGCTCCATTTGCACCCGCGCCTTGCTCTTGCCGAAGTTCATGGCGGGGTTGCCGCCGCCGCCCTGGGCGCGGCGCAGCAGGAAGAACAGGCCGCCCAGCAGCAGCAAGGGGAAGATCAGCGAACCGATCGCCTGCTGCCAAGGCTGCGCCTGACGGGAGGGCTCAACGGCAATGTCGACCTTGTGGTCTTCCAGCAGCTTGAGCAGGTCTTTGTCGGGGGCGAGATTCACCACGGCGCGCTGGCCGTTGTTCTCCACCACCTGGGCGGTGCCGCGATCGGGTGCGATCAGCACCCGCGACACCTCATTGCCCTCAACGGCCTCCACGAAGTCGCTGTAGCGGAGGGTGCGCGGCGCGTTCGCCGGATCAGGACGGTCGAGGAAGGCCGTACCCACGGCGATCACCACCACGGCCAGGAGCACGTAGAGGCCTGCATTACGCCAGCGCTTCTTCACTTGGATCTCCGCTGTGATTAAGGAATGTTAACCGCCCTCAGGCAGCCGACCGCAGAACCTCGACCACGCTACGGAAGGCGAACCACTCAGGGATCTCCTCGCCGCTGCGCAGCATCTTGCGGAACTGGGTGCCGCTCAGCTTCTTCACATGCAAGCCGCGGGCATCGGCGTGCTCGGCGGTCACGTAGCCCTCCTCCTCGGTGTACACGAGATTGAGCGAGGGCACGGTCTCCATGCCGAGCTCGGGGGCGTTGTCACGGGCGAAGTCTTGGGCCTGGTAGGGGCCGTAGAAGTCGTCGCCACTGATCGACGACTTACAGCCCGCCATGTCGCGGCCAATGATGAAGTGGGTACAGCCGTAGTTCTTGCGGATGATCATGTGCTGCAGGGCCTCACGGGGGCCAGCCATGTGCATCGAGTAGGGCAGGTAGGCCCAGCGGATGCGGGGATTGTTCACCTCAGCGGCCAGGCGCTCATAGGTCTGGAAGCGCACTTCGCCGGAGATGTCGTCGTCCTGGGTGGGGCCGCAGGTGGGATGCACCAGCACCACGCCCTGATCGCTCACGTTGCTGGCATCGAGCGCACGGGTGAACAGCTCGTAGTGGGCGCGGTGGATGGGGTTGCGGCACTGGAACGCCACCACGTCCTGGCCCTCGGGCAGGTTGGCGCGCACTTCAGCCGGCGTTTTGCAGGGGAAGACGCGCTTCGGAAGCTCCAGGCCCTGGATGGCACCGCCGAGGTAATAACGACCGCGCTCGGTGGCGATCATCTTCACGGCGGGATGCTCGAGTGAGGAGGTGCCGTAGCAACCCACGGCCTCGCGCGCTTTATCGGGCTCCCACTTGCTCTCCACGGTCATCACCGCCAGCTCCTGGCCGCGGTAGGTGAGCAGCAGCTTGTGGCCCACCGAGATGTCGTCGCGTTGGGTGTCCATCACGATCGGCAGGCCGAACAGCAGCCCGCTGGTGGTGCGGTTGGTCTCCACCACCGACTGGTAATCCTCCTGGTGCATGAAGCCGCGCAGGGGCGAGAAGCCGCCCACCATCAGCAGCTCCACGTCGCAGGCGTTGCGGTCGGAGCACTCCACCACGTGATCCACACCAGCCTTGGCCGCGTCGCGCTGCTCGGCCGGAACCCGCAGATCCACCAGGCTGCCGCCGTGGGGTGCAATTAGGCCCTTGGAGGAGGCGACGGTGCTCGTCATGACGGCAGGGGGTTCATCGTTGCGGACGATTCTCCCAGAGCAAGGCCTCGCCGCTCACATCCCCCACGCTCCAGGCCGTCAAGGCATGAAAAAAGGGGCCCCGGAAGGCCCCTCGTGATGTCAGAGAGCGATGCGAGATCACGCTGAGCGTGGGGATCAGGCCTTCTCCAGACGGCCGTAGAGCTGACCGGTGATCTTCACATCGAGGGGATCGTGGCTACCCATGTCGGTATCGGAGGGCTGCACGGCGGTGAACACGCCGGCGAATTCACCGGTGGAAGCATCCACCTTGGTGATGGAGAGATTCATCTCGCCAGTGCCGTCGATGTAGCGCTTGCTGTTCTCGCGGGCGAGCTCGTCGTCTTGACCATTGAGAGCCACCAGACCTTGGGCGTACTGCACGCCGGTGGTAAGGGCACGGCCCTTGGGATCCAGGAAGTTGGAGGTGCGGTAGCTGGGAACGCGGTAGCTGCCGTTCAGATCGGTGCTGGTGGTGATCGCCGCGCCGTCAGCGGTGGCGTCGAGCTCCTTGCTGGAGAAGGTGAAGGGCACCTCCTCACCGCCGGGCAGCAGCACGGTCACGATCTGGAAGTCGATACCGCCCTGCTCTTTGAAGTTGATGCCATTGCCGACCACTGCCAGGTCGCCATACACCTGGTCGAGGCTGGTGGTGAAGCGAGTCAGGATCTTGGTGGGCTGGAACTCAGCTTCCACGCGCTTGTTGGCGGGTTCACCCTTCACATAAACCTCAGAGGGGTGCATGCAGATCTCACGCAGCTGATACTTCGCACCCGCATCCAGGCTGATCGAACCGCGAGCCGAATCCGGCAGGGTCGGGCAGTCGTTGGCCAGACCGGTGTTGTGGATGTCGTCGTAGGTGAGGTTGGCCCGATCAACAGCCTTGGCGCCGCCACTGCAGGCGGTCACAAGGGTGAGGCAGAGCGCCAGCACAAGGGCCAGCAGAGGACGGAAACGCATGGGGAGAAGCCGGTCTGACAGGGGAAAACCTCTGGATGGGGTGCGCCCGCTGCGGATACTACCGGTGCAAAAAGCCCATTCCGCGTACCATGTCGCGGCTCTCAACAACCTGTATGCGAGAGCCGCAGATCCCGACCGAATGAACGAAGGCAGTACCACCGATTCCACCCGCAGCCTGGCGGCCGGCGACTGGGAGGCCCGCCTCAGCGCCGAGCTTCTGAGCCTGCAGGCCCTGGCGGATGAAGTGGATGGCGAGCCCGAAGCCCTGCTGTTGCTGCTGCGCCGCCTGGAGGAGTTGCACCGCTCGATTCAAGACGGCCCCTTCCGGGCCAGCCTTCCGGCTGATCGCGGTGCCCTGTTCAACCTTTTGCAGGGCATGGAGAAGAGCGGTGGCTGGCCCTACATCCCCAGGCTGCAGCTGCGCACCTTCATGGACCTCCTGCAGAACGGCGACTCCGGCCCCGCCCTGGCGGCTTAAAGCGCAGCCCCCAAAGCGGTGATCAACCGGTGGGCCAGGGCCAATTTGCCCATCGGCTCCAGCCGCTCCACGGCATCACCAGGCCCCAATAGCCAGCCCTGGTTGGTGGAGCTGCCAAACCCGGCATCGGGCTGATCGATCGGATTGGCAAACAACAGATCGCAACCTTTGCGGGCGAACTTCGCCTGGGCCTGCGGCAGCACATCCCCGCTGTGGGCGGCGAAGCCCAGAATCCGCTGGCCCGTTGGCCGCCGGCTCACCAGCTCCACCAGAAGGTCCGGAACAGGCTCCCAAGGCCCACACATCGCCGCGTCCAGCTCGGCTTTTGTGGGCTTGTAGCTGAGCGTGCGCGCCGGCCGATGGTCGGCCACCGCCGCCGCCATGGCAATGGCATCGGCCTGGGGCTGGAGCTGTTCAAGCGCCCGCTGCAACTGAGCACCGGTATCGATCGGATGGAGGTTGAGGCCCTCCAACCAGGAGGGGTCCAGCTGGAGCGCGCCATGCACCAGATCCACCTCAGCACCACGAAGCCGCGCCGCCTGGGCCAGCAGCACTCCCATCCGGCCTGTACTGGGATTGCTGATGCAGCGGGCTGGGTCAAACCATTCCCGCGTGGGGCCGGCGCTCACCAGCAAGCGGCGCCCCTGCCAATCGCGCTGCCAGCCCCAGCTGGCCAGGCTTTCCAGGGCCAACACCAAGAGCTCAGGGTCTGCCATCCGCCCCGAGCCCTGGCGATCACAGGCCAGCAGCCCCTCTGCAGGCCCCAGGGGCAGCACACGCTCATAGCGCTGCAGCTGTTGCCAGTTGGCGGCCACGGCGGGTGCCCCCCACATGGCGGTGTTCATCGCCGCGGCGGCCAGCACCGGCGCCTCCGTGGCCAACAAGGTGGAGGCGAGCAAGGTGTCGCCGAGCCCATGCACCCAGCGCCCCAACGTGGTGGCACTGAGCGGCGCCAACAGCACCAGCTCAGCCCATTCCGCCAGCTCCACGTGCAGCGGGCGCGGCGCCGTGTGACACCATTGATCGGCATCGAGGTAACAGCGCTCGCGGCTGAGACTGGCCAGGGCCACAGGGCTCACCAACTGGGCCGCACTGGGAGTGACGACGCAGCGCACCTGAGCACCCCGTTTGGCCAGGGCACTCACCACCAACGGCAGCTTCACCGCAGCGATGCTGCCGCTGATGCCGACCAGAATGCGCCGGCCCGCCAGCGGATCCAGAGCGGCGCCCTCCGGCTGCTCAATCCTCATCGAAGGGTTCCTGGTCCACCAGGTGCACGTAGGGCCGCGCCAGCTCAGGCCGATGGATGGCGACGGCGCGCAGCAGGTGCCAATCCTGCAAACCACCAAACGGATTGGGGTAGTCGTCGTCTTCCAGACGGCGAGCCAGCGCCGCCACCGACTCCTCATCCAGCGAGGCGATCAACTCAGGCGTGATGGCGGCGGACTGGGGCATGGGAGGAGAGACACCGGGCGACAACGCCACCAGCAAAGACTGATAAGTTCTCGCCGGTGCCCAACCAGGGGCCCATCCGGGGAATTAGCTCAGCTGGTAGAGCGCTGCGATCGCACCGCAGAGGTCAGGGGTTCGAGTCCCCTATTCTCCATCCACCTGATTGGGCCCTGCTGCGGCAGCCATGAACTGGAACCCTGAAGCCGAAGCCAAGCTCAAGGAGATTCCGTTTTTTGTCCGCCCGGCCGTGCGCAAGCGCATCGAATCCCTGGCGAGAGAGGCCGGCCGCGACGCGATCGACTTAGCCTTTTATGAAGAGGCGAAAGCCCAATTCGGCCAAAAGTGAGCCCTGGCGGCCCCTTGCCTGAGGGCTGTGGGATTCGTGAGGCTGACCATGGCCCAGTCTCTGCTAGAGGGCGATGCGGTAAAAGGGACAGATCAGTCCGTCCCCGGTCGAACGCATGTCGCAGTCGAAGCGCGAGCAGGTGGTGAGCCACCTGCGTTACATCCGCCAGGAGCTGCGTGAGATGCACCAGGGCGTGATGGACGACGGCCTGCTGCCCGAGGCCGGCGAAGTGCGCGGTGTGATGGCCCAGATGGAAGCGCTGCTGGAGTTGCTGGAAGGCAAGGGATCCCGTAAGAAAGACGCCGACAGCTGAGCGCTGATTGAGCAGCTCCCGCCCACTGCAGCGCACCCGGCTTCAACAGAGCCTCGGTGGTGCCTGGCCACGGCTGGAGCAGTGGGCCCGTAATCCCTGGCGGCGGCTTTCCGTGCTGTTGATCGTGCTGCTTAGCACGTTTTTCCTCGGCAATGCCGTGAGCACCATCATTGGTGCACGCGCTTTCCTGGATCCCCCAGCCGCGCTGATCTGCGTGGTGCTGCTGGAACTGGCCATCCGAGCCCGCAAGCCCCTGCTCCGCCGCGGCGGCGACCGCCTGGGGCTGGAACTGCTCGACATGAGCCGAATCGGCTTTTGCTACGGGCTACTGCTGGAGGGATTCAAGCTGCTCTAAGCGCGATCAGCTCGCCGCCATCAGATAGAGCAGCGCCATCCGCACAGCGATGCCATTGGTGACCTGTTGGTCCACGAGTGAGCGTTGGAGATCGTCGAGCAGGGCACCGCTCATCTCCACCCCCCGGTTCACAGGGCCGGGATGCAGCACCGGAGTGGTAGCGCCGCAGGCCTCCAGGCGTGCGTGCGTGAGGCCATAGGCGCGGTGATAGCTCTCGAGGCTGGTGAGCAGGTTCTGGTTCATGCGCTCCTGCTGGAGACGCAAGGTCATGACCGCGTCGGCACCTTGCAGCGCTCGATCGAAATCCCGCTCCACCCGAATGGCTGATCGCCGGGCCACTGGATCGCTGGCCTGCCCCGGTGGCGGCGCTGCCACGAACTGACCAAAGGCATCGGGCAGCAGTGTGGGCGGGCCGCACAGCACCACCTCCGCACCGCAAGCCGTGAGCGCCCAGAGGTTGGAGCGCGCCACGCGGGAATGGAGGATGTCGCCCACGATCACGATGCGGCGGCCGCGCAGGGCTTCCGGGGTTGGGGCCTCCGGGTTGAACTGACGCGCCAGGGTGAACAAATCGAGCAGACCCTGGCTGGGATGGCTGTGCAGGCCATCGCCGCCATTGAGTACCGCCACCCGCTCACCGCTGGCATCCAGATCGCGGGCCAGGCAGGCCGGCACAGCGGTGCAGCGGTGCCGCACCACCAGCAGATCGGCACCCATAGCCACATAGGTGCGCACCGTATCGAGCAGGCTTTCGCCCTTGCTCAACGAGCTCGACGAGGGCGAGAAGCTCTGCACATCAGCAGAGAGCCGCTTGGCCGCCAGCTCAAAGCTGCTGCGGGTGCGGGTGCTGGGCTCAAAAAACAGGGTGGTGACCAGCCGGCCCTGCAACGCCGGCAGCTTGCGCGCACCGGAGCTCGGCATCACGCGAAAGCGCTGCGCCAACTCCAACACCGTGGCGTAATCATCGAGCGAGAAGGCCGCCAGATCCAACACATGGCGGTGAGTCCAGTCGCTCAAGGTGGGCCGCAGGAGTCTTCTTCAGGCTAGAAGCCCATCGGCAGCGCGGCCACGCGCAGAGCGTCAGCCGGCGCCGGTGAGCGATCGCCCCGGGCCCGTTTGCTCACGCTGCGGCTTGACCGCAGATACCAACGCCACGGCAGGTCTTGCCCCTGCGTGATGCCGATGCGGGTGGTCTGCACCAGGCTGTCAGGCCCCCAGGCGGCGAGAGCTGCAGGTTTCGGCGCCAGCCACAGCCCTTCGGCCGGATCCACAGGGCGCCTGTCGTGGCTGCGATCGATGGCAAATCGCCGCGCCAACAAAGCCGGTCCGGCAGCCACCCGCTCGGGCTCATCCGGCAGCGCCACGGCACGCAGCAACACACCATTGGCCCACTCGGCCCGGTGCGTCACCACATTCACGCAGTGGTGAATGCCGTAGCTCACATACACATAGAAACGCCCAGGCTCACCAAAGAGCGTTTCGTTGCTTGGTGAGCGGCGGCGGTAGCCGTGGCAAGCAGGCTCCTCCTGCGAATACGCCTCTGTTTCCACAATCACGCCCCACAGCAACGCGCCATCGGGTTGGCGTTTCACCAGAAGGCAGCCAATGAGGTCAGGGGCAACCTGCTCGGCGGGGCGGCAGAAGAAGCTGCGGGGGAGAGCTGGGAAGACTTCTATGGCTATGGGAGTGGCTTGGGCGAGGTTGGGCGGAGGCTATTGAGAAAGAGCGGTTTTATGCGGTATTGGCATAGGGAAACGGACCAGGGCAGCAATCCAACAAGAAATCGTTAGGCAGGCCGCAACCGCTGGAGAGACCATGGCCCGAGACACGATTGAGAGCTACAAAGCATGAAGACGAGCAATCGCACTTGGACCTCCAATCGGCAATTAAAGCCATAGACACCCACATCAAAGAGGCAAATCACCAGGAAGCGCTCTCCGCGATAACGAGGACAGCAAACGAGTGCCACAGCAAGGCCATCGAGGGCGCAACATTCAAAGAATGCAGATACAGCAATAAGAAGTATCTGCTAATAGACAACCGAGGCGAAACGAGCAGGCCTATCAATATTGAGATTTGGGACCCAAGGCACCAATCACCAGCCGCATGGCCACAAAATAAATCTGGGCTGGAGAGCGCTGAGTCAGCAAACGCGTCAATCTACTCGCTCGCAACCTCCGCCGCAATCTTTATTGATATATACTCGCCATCAAGCAGGAAGACACCTGGCACATTCTTCGAGAGAGTCATAAGAGTATTCATCGGCGAAAAGCTGGGCCCAGAATTTGCATACGGGTCATTCGTCCCAACGAGCGCTGGCATCAAAGTCTCGACCGATATCTCAATCACCAACCAGGCGAGGACAACTGGACTAGTGCTAGCAGCAAAAATAACGACAAGAGAAAGAATATCGCAAGTATTTACCCAACAAAGAATTCTCGATGTGCTCGAGCCGCAAAAATACACAAGCTGCCTAGTAGCACTAAGCGAAATGCAGCGCTCTGGCCAAGACAATGCCCGCGAAGTATGCACACCAGACCAGTGGATTCTCTATCAAATGTGCCTATCTCAAAATGTTACACATGCATTTTACGGAGACATACCATCTGGGCTAGGAAGGGTCACAAAAGGGGGGATATCATTATTGAGTCTCGACGGGCTAGAGGAGCACCTACAACGGTTTAAGCAGCAAGCGGAAGCTGCTCAAAATCAGGCATAACAGGTTGCGATTTGCCGTTTAGACAATCTGCGATTTGCTTCCCGACAGCCTCGGCGAGAGGCGGGGGGACAACATTGCCAATTTGATGCCTTACCTGATGACGATTCCCAGTAAGAATGAAGTTGTCTGGAAATCCCTGCAGTCGAGCGGCCTCCCTTGGGGTAAGCGCACGATTCTGCTCAGGATGACCATAACGCCCTCTAGTAAAACTATCAAATCCACCAGTAATGGTTGGGCACTGTCCGTCCCAAGATAAGCGGCCATAAACATCTGGCCAACCTCCACTTTTAATGTCAGCCGTCTTGTGACAATCCAGCCTTAAATCCCAAGGTATGTCTTGCCATCCTCCGCCCTGGGGGACATACGAAAATCTTTCGATATTGCGTTTAGTTATCTTAGTTTGGGCATGATTGAAGAAGTCAGGATGCTCGGAGCAGTCCGAAGGCGGGGGCGGCATGTCGCCAATAACATCCCTGACCGTTGCCCATTTCTGGACGGTGGGAGGCGGGGACAAAAATCGAAAGCCTATATCTCGCCTAATGCCAACAAGCATAAATCTGTGCCTTGTTTGCGCTAAACCAAAGTCTGCAGAGTTAAAGAAGTTTGGATACAGTCTGTATGCAGAAAGAGCCTCCTTCATTGCAGCCAGAAAGGCCAGACCCCTCTTTTGGCCAAATATAGCAACATTCTCAAAAAGAAAGGACTTTGGTTTTAACTCTTGGACCAGGCGCAGATATTCGAGCACAAGAAGATTTCGGTCATCTCCTAGATGAGCTCCTCGCCTCTGCTTTGAAAAACCCTGGCAAGGTGGCCCCCCGCTGAATAAATCTAAATCACCAACAGATAAGCCACATTGAGCCAGCAATTCAACAGAATCAACCTGGCGAGCATCTAGCTGAAAGCATTTACCATTGAGATTCAGATTATGAGTGACAACAGAAGGTGCATCATTATCAAAAGCATAAAGAAGCTGAAATCCTGCCCTCTCAAGGCCAAGTGACATGCCGCCAGGCCCTGAGAAGGATTCGATGCAAGTTAAATGTGCCATTTGCCCATCTTACTCACCAAGGCAAACTGCCGAAACCTCATGGAAGAGAATTAGCCCAATGAAACACCGCCAGGAGATTGAGTTGTAATTCAGCATATGCAGTATTCATGGCTACACTCACTAATCCAAAGGATTCAAGGTCTGCGGCTCTTTGACCTGCCCCCAGGACCTGCACATGCGGCAAGGCCTCCAAGGGGCACCAGATGGCCTCTCCCGACCTACTGAAGGACCCACGACGAATCTCCACATGCACCTCTGGACAGAAAAGAGTCATCTAGCTACCCAACAACGAGGTCATCGGGGAGAAGAATCAGGAAGAGAAAACGAAACGGAAAATCAGAAAGCCTGACTCATGGCCTTATCTTCGCGACAAGAAATAGAGTAGTCAGACAAAAAAGAGCTTGCCTCCTTGCCATTGATATTTCTTATGCGCTTACTACTAGAATACTCTGCGATTTTCAAAGCAGCCGAAGCATCGCTATATGCAGCTATCTGGACCAAAGGCTGGCACAAATAATCCTCGACATGACTCAAATAGAGCTCATAGCCGCCACAATTGCCATCACATCGCTCAAGACTAATGAAAATCGCCACTTTCAAGTCGCCCGACTTCTTATCAAGAAATCCCAGTCCTTTTTGCAACTCATCTCCATCATCCCATTGGAAACCAACGACACCCGAGCATTCAGATGATTGCGAAGGCGCGACAAAACGAAGTGGATACCCAATGCTACCCTCATAATATTCGCCTCCATACTCACACTCGTCGTCATTAAAAGGCCTGGCCAGAGAATGAAGAAGCCTAGAGAGTCTTTGGCCAACAAGGAGGCTTGACTCTTCTACAAGAGATAAAAATCTGTCGGGGGCGGAATCGCCCAAGCTCTCCCGAATATTCTCCAATTCAGGGTCGCCAGAATTCAAAAGCGTCGCAACAACAAGAAGCAGGATGCAATCACCTTCATTTGCTCCATAAGAATGCTCATCCAAATAAGAGTCATCAATTACATATTGGTCCATATCGCAAGATTCAAGAGTCAATATCTTACCAGATTATCAATGGTTTGACAAGCTATCAAGAAGCTGTAAGAAATAGATGATGTGACGAGGCTTATTACTGCCTTTAGCCCAACTTCAACCACTGCTCATGCAACGCCTCCAAGAAAAATGACTGCACATCACGCTGCCTGAGGCGCTTGAGGACCTGCTCCAGTTTCTTCTGCTCTTCTGCAGTCAGTTGAATGCGGTAGGTCTTCATGGGGCGACTGAGGGCGAGAAGAGTTGAGAGTGCTTTTCTCTGAGAAGATGCTTATAGAGTCCGCTCATATCCATTCCGTAGTATTCCATCAACTTTTTCTGCTGTGACATCAATACTGGATACTCTCTCCACTTAAAACTAATTTGCTGGACCTTGCTTCTGCAATACATATTTCCTGGTGATTTCTTGATTTGATTTTTAACTATTTATCATGAGTTTTCTGGGTGAATTCTGGCCTCTGATTCAATGCGGTCTTAAATGAATCGCGGATTGATATTTCTTTGGGTATTCTTTTGAAATTTGATGGATAAAGACCAGAAGTTTTTAGGGATAAATACTTGAGGACTCAAGCCAGCATCTATCGAGTTTCTTTTTGAATCTCTATTGAATATCAGCAGGGCATCAACCAGAAGAATCAACAGATACTTGATTGAAGCACCAACAAGGTTATTATATATGTTTTTAGGGTTTCTGTCAAGTCCCAACAGAAACCAGTGGCCACTACTTTCGTCAACCTTATACAAGGTTATTTATGCATTTGAGGATTTACACATTGGAGAATTCATGCTATAATCCTCAAAGAAAGAAAGCAGATATCGCCATGACATCAAGCCTGAGCATTTCAAGCATAGAAGAAAAGTATTTAAATCAAGTCAGTGGGTTGCTGCCGCACTTCAGCAGGCAACTCAATGCCTACCGTTTCCAGTGCCCTTATTGCCAGTTGAGCAGCAAAAACCATAGAGGTCGCACGGTGACTCCAAGTGGATGCAAGGGATTCTTCTACAGCAACGGTAATGCCCTAAACTTCAAGTGTCACCGCTGCGGGACTGGCAAGCAGTTTCACAACTTTTTAGAAGACCATTTCCCATCAGTCTTCCTGGAGTATGTGGCAGAGCGTGATGGGTTAGGACTGACAGGGAAGGGCACCAATGCACCCACCCTCTCCAATGCCGCTCAGAGGGTCTCTGGAAGGGTCACAGCAGCATTTGCTGGCGAGTTGGTGGAGTCGGGTAGTGGAATTGAGAAAACTGATTGCAAGGCTGCTGGAGATAGTGCTGCAACCAGCCAGAATCAAGTGATTTCAGGACCAATTCAACCAGCCATCACAAAACTCCCTCGCCTGACCCCACAGCAGCAGGCAGGGTGCTCTGCTCGACTGGCGCACAAGGTCAAGCAGCATCAGAAACTCAGACAGAGGGACCCTGCTGCTCCATATCTGCAGGACTGAGACCCTGGCCAGTGATGTGATGATGAGGCATTGAGATAGGATGCACCCACTTTTATAGATTAGAAGTAAGCATTCTTTTTCACGTTTCCATTTCAGGCCAAGTCGGCAACTTCACGCGGCCTGTTGGTTTGGCATAGGTCTTCAGCAGCATCTCAGTGGAGTGACCAGCAATCTGCGCCAGGTCTGCTGGTGAATTCCCCATCGCCAAAGCGTGACTGAGGAAGGAGTGACGTTGGGCATACAGCCGCCGTGGTTTCAGGCCGCACCGCTTCAAGGACCGATGCCACACACGACCCAGCAGGTGGTCGTAGACGTTGGTGTAGGTGTCAGGTGACAAGAAGACCAGACCCTCTCGCTGATACAAGCCCTGCTCCTGCATCTGGCATTGGTGGTCCAGCAGCGTCTCCATCACGGCATCACTCAGGGGCACGACACGCTCCTTGCCTGTCTTGGTCGTTGCCCAGACCACCTTGCCGCTGGAATACCCATCCCGTCTCAGGGACTTACAGACCAGCAGCTCCTTGTCGCTCCAGCGGATGCAATCCCACGTCAGGCCGCGAATCTCGGCATTCCGTAGCCCCGTGCTCATCCACAGCAGGAAGAGTGGGTAAAACCAGCTCTCGTGCTCCTTCATGTCCCTGAGCACCAGGCCAATCTCTTCAATGCTCAGCACGTCGCTTTGCACGGACCTCTGCTTGAGGGGCAGGCGGTAGGTGAATAGTTGGCGGTTGCTGGGGTTGGCGTTGCGGCACACCTGCAGAATCCCAGCAATGGTGCGGTTGGCCAGCGGCTTGGCCTGCATCCACCGCACAAAGTCCTCAACATCACTGCCGTTTCTGAGCGGCTTGCCGTATCCCTTGACCACCCTCAGGGCATGGATGCAGCGGGCGTTATGGGTGCTGTCGGCCAGTGCCTGCATCGCCTCCAGCAGTCCCACCTGCTGACCCTTCACCAGCGGGGTGTATCGCAGCAGGGAGCGGTCCAGCGTCCCCTCCTGGTAGTCGCTCCATATCTGGGCGCTAATCGCCTGTGCTCTCGCCACTGCCACAGGGTCATCCCAGCGCCCCAGACGGTTGATAAAGACATCACGGCCATCAAGGCGCACACGGACCTGCAGCGCCCCGTTGTTGCTCCTTAGCGATGGTGCTTTCCTCATGGGTCTGGTGCTCCGCTCAGACCTCTGGCTTATGGCCGACCCATTGCCGCGGCCAAGCCCCTTAACCCGTTTCGTAGCCCTATGTAGCCCTGGGCGTCACCTGGGAGAAAAAATCTGGGAAATTCTTGGGAAGCGGCTTGAGCATTGGCTTTTGACCCCGCCGAGTCGCTCAGAAATCAGGCCGCGGCAGATGTCCCTTGGAGTCAGGCCGCCTTCACGCAGTGGTGAATGCCATAGCTCACATAGACATAAAAACGCCCTGGCTCACCAAAGAGCGTTTCGTTGCTGGGGGTGCGGCGGCGATAGCCGTGGCAGGCGGGCTCCTCCTGCGAATACGCCTCCGTTTCCACAATCACGCCCCAGAGCAGCTCGCCTGAGGGCTGGCGCTTGACCAACAGGCAGCCGATGAGGTCAGGGGCAACCTGCTCGGCGGGGCGGCAGAAGAAGCTGCGGGGGAGAGCTGGGAAGTCTTGGGTGGTCGTGGTGGCTATGGGAGTGGCTTGGGCGGGGGTGGGTGGAGATTATTGGGAGGGAGCGGGATTATGCAGAAATAACATAATCAGACAGGGTGCTAGGCTCTAGATTTACAAAAAGGATAAGGATATGAGCAAAAAGAAAAGAGGTGGCGCCAAGAGACCTACCAAGAACAATGGCAGCAAGGTAGCCAGTGGGGCACTCTATTCACAGGAAGGGAATATTCTCTTCCATGATGCGGATGGATACGACTTCCCAAAGGCATTTCAATGGATCAATAAGACTGATACGGTCTATGGAATAACTGGATCTGACCCATACAATCCTGGGAATCGAACCATTGCCGACATATACGGCGCTGAGACGGGGAATCTTCCACAGAATCTGTCAATGCCATACTCCTTGCAGTGGGAGTATGAATTCTCGCCTTCAACAATAGTTCTCACACTTGGCGGAAATGATTCTGACAACATATCTGAGCAACCCCTTATCAGGGATGTGATCACTGGGTCTTTTACCTACAAAAACGGCACTGTCGCTGGTCAGATCAGCAAAGTTGCTTCAGCACAATACGAGAATCAATACAATACTGTGATCAGCGGCGGATCGAGCCAAACATCTCTAGTTCCAGTTGAAGAAATTTCGATTTGGAGCGCCAGTTCGCCTGTGTCATTCTCAGGATTACGCTCTCTTGGTCAAGTTCTGGGAAGGAGATTCCAGAGCTCCCTCAACCCCGTCTCCGCACTTGCGAAAGTTGCAGACTATTCCAGTTCAGATGGCGGCGATCGTTCCGTTGTGGATCAGAATGGGTTTGGTGCATTAATAGCGAGTGGATGGAATAACAATCCATTTGCAACCAACCTCACATAGAGTGAGGTGCAAAACAATGGTCATCTTTGAGTTCCCACAATATTGATTACAGGATATCGATGACCATCAATATTGAATGGCAAGACCAGTTCGGTCGTTGGCATCACTACCAGACCAAGCAGAACCAAGCGGATGCCTATCGGGTTGCTCAGCGTCGCGCGGAATCCACTGGGAAGCGCCATCGCCTGGTGGATAGCGATGGGCGCTTAATGGATCTGATCGGTTAAGCAGTTGAACTGCTGAGGATTTCTGTGTAGATAAAACGCTTTAACGCCGTCTTGGCACGATACTTCCACCGATAGTCGCTGGGAGTGGTTCCCATAGCGAATGAGAGTTCACTAGACGGATACTTGCCTTTGATCTTGAGGTGACCGCGATTGTTAATCGTGATCACCTCTTCATCAATGGTGCAAGGGAGAAGAGTATTTACTACTTCCGAGAGAAATTCTTTGACTTCTTTGTTAATGTCTAGGCGTCGACTTTGCTAAAATCGGTAAAATCGATGATGTCTACCTGGTTATCATAACCAGACTTGCCGAGAAACTCGCAGGGATTCTCAATGCTGGCAGGAAGAGTAATCACGCAGTGGTCGCTCTGCTCAGCCCACTCGATGTTTCCATTATCATCAAGGGAGATTGGAACGTGATAGGTAAGTTGGTATTCCCACTTAATAAGATTGTCAGATGTAGTCATAGTGCCTCCAGGGCGTAAGTGTGTATGCGCTCTAAACCTGAGCCGGTAAAGGGTTATTTCGACGGTTTTTCGTCTAACAAGACAACGGATTCTCCCTGTGCTTGGTTGCCGGAGTCGTTGTCGCTTGTGAGGTAAGTATACGATGGTCGCCCTCCTCTGTCAACCCCCTGCGGGTAAATCTGTTGAGACACAAGGCGCTGCGGTGGATCTGAATAATGCCACTCGATCACTACAGGGATCTGCCCGTCTCGTTCTGGTCTCGCGCAAGACCTCAGTAGCAACAGTGCCTCTGTCGACTTGTTCTTTATAGCAAACTTATGCCAAGATTCTGATGCCCCCATCAGTGCGAATATATCTACTCCTTCGGGCGCTCACGATGAGTGAGCGACCACACTCGCCTCAGTCAATATCGTGATAGTTGCCCTGAGAGTCTGTATATCCCCTGAATCTTCGCCCTTTTGATGGGTTGTAGCGTCTGGCGTAATCAATCCTGTTTGTCTCCCCGCGAGCATTGGTGAAGGTCTTGCCATCACGACTGACCCCGAACTGCTTCTTGGGTGCTGTTGCCGTTGATCCACCAGATGAACCAGCGGCACCCGACTGCTTCCCACGCTCTGCTTTGAACTTCACCTCATCCCACTTCAACCCGTGGGATTTCCTCAGTTCGTTTGCTCTGATCTTCGCCGCCTCAAACCCCTGAATGCC